>JAYVUZ010000001.1:0-24041 GCA_043787415.1 Fimbriiglobus sp.
CGAGGGAGGGTTTCCCTCGCTAGCGCTTCGGGCCACGAACCGGGGACGGCGGGTTGGCCAGCGTCAGCTCGATCGTCACCAGCCCGCCGCCGCGGCGGATGTCCAGCTTGACCGTCGCCCCCGGCGGCTGGGCAGCCAGCACCTGGCGGAACGCCCGCACCGTGGCCACACCCTCCCCGTTGACGAATGCGATCAGGTCGTCCGGCTTCAGCCCGGCTTTTGCCGCCGGCGAGTCGGGGCGAACGCTATCCACGTACGGCGGCGTGCGGTCGAGCAGGTCCGGCACCAGGACGATGCCGTGATACCCGGCCGGCCCGGATGTCGCCGGCGGTTTGGCGGCCGGGGTGTACTTGCCGGCTGTAGCGGCGGCCACGAATCCGACGACGTTTATCTCACCGCCCGGTCCGGCCACCGTCGCCGACAGTGGGATGGCGTAGTTCACCCACGTCTCCGTCTGGGCGTTCTTCACCTCCCGGCCGATCAGCCCGAGCAGCCGGCCGGTGCGGTCGGTGAGCGGGCCGCCGGCCGCCCCCGGGTTGTTGGTGATGGCATCCAGCACATACACCGGGCCGGGGAAGGTGTAGCCGAAGGTGCCCCGCCGGCCGCTCAGCTTCGTCACTGCCGCGACCACGCCGTGTTGGACGGTCAGCGGCTCGTCCCGCACGGCGATCTCGAACATGTTGCCGAAGCCCAGCACCCAGTCGCCGGGTTCCGCCAGCGGGCCGGCTTGTGTGAGGTCGAAGAACGGCAACCCCTGCGGCGGTTTGTCACCGGCCGTCAGCCGCACCAGGGCCACGTCGAGCTGCGGCTCGCTGGCCACCAGCGTGCCCTTCAGCCGCTGGCCGTCGCTCAGGTGGGCGGTCAAGTCGGGGGTGTCGAGCATCGGCCCGCTGGCGGTCAGCACCAGGCCGTCGGCCGACACCAGGATGCCGACCCCGTAGTTCGACACCCCGCGGAACCCGCCGGCCCCGAACAGCTTGACCAGCTTCGGCCCGACCGCCTCGGCCACGTCCGTCACCGGGTCGGCGGCCAGCACACACGCGAGGAGCACCACCGTCATGTGGCCCCCAGTTTGTACGCGGTGACGGTCAGTACCGCGTACCGGCGGTCGCCGGAGCGGGCCTCGATGCGGTGTGGCAGGGTGCGGTCGCCGACCGGCTTCGGGTCGGCGAACACCAACTCGCACGGGTCTTCGTCCTTAGCAAACACCGCCTCGCACCCGACCAGTGTGGCGTTGCCCGGCTGGAAGAACCACTTCGCTTCGAAGGCCGCGTGCTTGGTCCGCAGCACCTCGCACCACGCCACCGGGGCCGGGGTGCCGGCCGGGTAGAACGGCTCCTGACCGCCATGGGCGAACCCGCTCTCGAACCCCTTCTCGCCGAGGGCCACTAGCCGCCGCCACAGGTACAGGCTGGCGAGCAGCCCGCCGCTGCCGGTCGGCTGGAGCAGCTCGCCGAGCGGCTGGCCGGGCTTGAGCGGCTGCACCGTGTCCGTCACCGTGCCGCGGGCCAGCTTCACCTCGGTCGTGCCGTCGGCCGCGTCGGCGAGCGTCAAGCTAAACGGACTTTTGCGGTCACTCAGTTGCACCCGGCCGCTGATCGTCCACGGCCCGGCCAGCCCGACAGGGTCGCCGGTCAGCTTGCGGAACGAGGCCAGCAGGCGGTCACGTTCCAGCCGGTTAAAGTGCAGGTTGGCGAACCCGGCCTTCGGCTCATACAGCTTGGCGGCCGGCGACGGCTCGGCCTGCGGGGCGTCTGTCTTCGGCCCCTTCTTCGGCGGCCGGGGCGGCTTCGGCTGCTCGCCCGGGTCGTCGGCCGCCTCGGAGCGGGTCGGCTGCGTGCGAACCAGGATCGCCGTGTCGGCGGTGCCGCGGCGGTACACCAGCGGCAGCCGCCACCCGGCCGGGTGGATGCCCAGCACGTTCTTGTAGTGGTTGACGCTCGTCAGCGGCCGGCCGGCGAACCGTACCAGTCGGTCGCCTTCCCGCAGGCCCCGGCGGTAGGCGTCCGAGTCCTCCAGAATTTGCCGCACCAGCATTCGGGCCAGGTTGCCGCCCTCGGCGTCCGTCTCCACCCCCGCTCCCAAGCTGGCGTGGTCGCACAGCAGCCCGGCCCGCAGGTGCGGCAGGAAGTGCTTGCACTGGTTGACACTGATGGCGAACCCGGCCCCGGAGTTGATCCGCCCCCGCTTGTCGAACTGGCCCCGGCCGTTGATGCCGACGAGTTCCCCGGCCAGGTTGAACAGCGGCCCGCCAGAGTTGCCCGGGTTGATGCTGGTGTCGCACTGGAGGCAGTCGGTGTACTCCAGGATGCCGTCGCCGGCCGGCGGCTGGTAGCGGTGGGTGCCGGAGATCAGTCCGAACGTGACCGACGGGGTGAAGTCCCGGGCGACGCCGAACGGGTTGCCCATTGCCAGCGACCAGTCGCCTTGCTTCACCGCGTCCGAGTCGCCGAGCGGCACGAAGGGGAACGGTTTGCCCGGCTCCTTCGGCAGCAGCTTGACCAGGGCCAGGTCGCCGACCGGGTCGTGCCCGACCAGCACGCTGTCGTACAGCTCGCCGTCCGGCAGGCCACACGTGTGGACCGGCCCCACGTCGTCTGTGACGTGGAAGTTGGTCAGAGCGTACCCGGCCGGGTCGATCAGCACCCCGGACCCGGAGGCGTCCCCGCCCGGCTTGCACACGGCCACCACCGCCGGCGTCACTTTGGCGACGACCGCCACCCGCCTGGCCTCGGCCTCGCGGACGGCCGGCGGCACGTCGGCCCCGGTTGCCCGGCCGGCGGCAACCAGCGGCACGAAGGCGAGGAACCGACGACGGTCGAAGTCAGATGTCATTTTTGGAACCGGGCGTCGCCGAGGAGGAGCCGGTCGCCGACCCACGGCCGCGCCCGCTCGACGGTGAACCGCAGGCTCTTGGCGTCGGCCACGTTCAGCGACAGCTCGCGGGGCGGGTCGCCGGCCTTGACGGTGGCGGTGTACACTGGCCGGCCGTCGGCCTCGACGGTCAGCTTGAAAGCGGCATCGCTCGGGGCGGCGTCTGGCAGGGTCACCACCGTCCGGAAGGTGCGGAAGCCGTCCCCGACCGGGGCGGTCAGCACCACGTCGGCTGGCAACGCCAGGCTCTTGGCGAACGTCTGCCCGATCGCCCGTGTATCACCGTCCAACGACACCAACGGGGCGTAAGGAAATTGGTCGGCCAGCGGGCCGGACTTCTCGGCCGGCGGGTAGTTGGTTTCGAGCGGCAAGTCGGACAGGTACACCACATTGCCCCGGCCGAAGTCCAGCGACCGGACGGTGGACCGGCTCGGGTAGCGGACAGTCGCCCCGGTCGGCGTGGTGACAGCCAGCCCGTCGCCGTCCAACTCGACCTTCGCCGCCACCCAGGTGTTGCCGCCGGCGTCCAGCACCCGACAGAAGGTGGGCGGCACCTCGGCCTGGGGCACCTGATTGAACACAATGCCACCGGTGAACCGGGACAGCGGCAGGGCGGTCCGGCCGCCGCCTTCCCGCTCGAAGGTCAGCCGGTCGCCAGCGGCCGACCCTTCGACGACCGTGCCGGGCACCGTGGTCAAAGTGCCAGCCGCCTGACGGATCACCAGCAGGTCGCGCTTGCCTCGGCCGGCCAACAGTGTCTGCCAGTCGGCCCGGTTCTTCGGCTCGTGGGCGTTCCGCATCAGCCAGCCGACGGCTTTGAGCGGAAGTTCGACCGCCGGCGGTCCGGCCGCCGGCAGCGGTTCGGCAACAAGCTTGTTCCCCACCACCCGCACGTTTGTCGCCCGGAAGGTCGAGCCGTCGGTCAGCTCGACTTCGTCGTACTTGGCCTCCGCTGGCAGGAGTGGCCCGCGAGACAGCTCGACCGCACTCAGGTCACGGGCCGGCAGACGGACTAACCCGCCGTCCGCCTGTAGCAGCGTCACGGCGTCGCCGGCGGCGAGGGCCAGCCGGCCCGTCGTCCGCTGGCCGGACAAGGTGGTGGCCTCGTCCGACCGGCCGATGGCCGGCAGGATGAGGACCAACAGCAACAGGCGGGACGGTCTCAGGGTTTGTACCCGTGTAGGCGGTTGAGGGATGCGAAGTACTGCTCGACCATCTGCTTGTACTTGGGCGGCAGGTCGCGGCTGAACTCCTGCACCACCCGCTTCCGTTCGACCTCCGGCAGTTTGCCCCACTCGCTCTCGTACTGGCGGAGCTTCTTCTCGTCCACGACGCCCTTGCCGCGGTTCTCAGCCCGCTGGCTGTCGTCCATCGGCTTGCTCGGGTCGCCCTGGGCCTGCTGCGGCTGCTTCTCGCCGCCGTCCGGGCACTCCTGCGGCTTGCCCGGCCCCTTCTTCCCGCCCTGGGCCTGTTGCTGCTGCTGTTGCTGCTTCAACTTCTGCTCGGCCTGCTTGATCTGCTCGTCCAGGCGGAAGACGATCTTCTTCTGAATCTCTTGGGTCTGCGGCCCGCCGCGGCCGAGGTCGAGCCGCCGCTGGCTGTTGTCCGCCAGCCGGGCCAGGTTCAGCAAATCCTTCTCGTCCTTCGGCCATTTGTCCACGTCGAAGAACAGCAGGGTGGCCACCACCCGGTAGCGGTCCGGCACGCCGTCCACGCCGTCGAGCAGGGTGCGGAGCGAAGCCGCGGCGGCGTCCCGTTTGCCGAGGGCGTGTTCGCAGGCGGCCTTGTGGAACAGGTAGCCGGCCGGGTCGGCGAGGTCCTCGGGGACGACTGCCACCGACGCGGCCAGCCCCTCCTCGTACACCCTCCGCCCGGCCAGGGCAGTCAGATAGGCGGCGGCCAAGTTCGACTTGGCGAACCGATTGAGTGTGGCGTCAGCCAAGAACGCCGGCGGGGCGGTCGGGGCGGCGGCGTCCGGCTCGGAGGCAGTGGCGATAGCCGTCGCCGCGCCCGGGTGGGCGGCTAACAGCCCAACCAGCACCTTCGCGGCCGCCGGCGCGTCGCCCGCCCAGGCTTTCTCCGTCGCTTCTTTCCCAACAGCCGCGTGCATCTTTGCTCGGGCCGCATCGTCGGTCAGCAGCCGGATGGTGCCGAAGGAGTAGGCGGGCTTGGGCGAGTCGGCGGCGACAGCTACGGCCGCCAGCCCGATCAGCAGGACGCCGAGACGCATGGCACCTCTCCGGGTCGGGCGGGCGGTCACTGGTTGGCCCCGGTGGCCAGGGCGGTCATCATCTCTTGAATCTTCACCTGCCGGGCGGCCAACGCCCGCAGGTCGGCGGCCCGCTGCGGGTCGGCCGTCTGCTCACCTGGTTCCTGTGCCCCGAGCAGCTTGGTGCGGCTGTTCACGATTGACTGCATCGAGCGGATCAGCTTTAGTTGGGCGATCTTGTTGGCCAACTCTTGGTTCGGCGGCGGGCCGGACTGCGGGTTCTGTTGTTGTTGCTGTTGTTGCTGCTGCATGTCCTGCTGCTGCTTCTTGAGCGCGGCTACCATCTCCTTGAGCAGGGCGATGATGTTCGATTCCACCTCCTGCGTCACCGCCCCCACGTCAGCCCCGTCCAGCCGCCGCTCGACGCTCGCCATGTCTTCCCGCACCTCTTGCAACACGCCGGCGAAGGCCACCCCGGAACCTTCAGCTTTAAGCAACTCCAGCGCCTTGTCCGCCTCCAGCACAATCTGTCGTTCGGCGGTGGCCTGCGTCTGGGCCTTCTGGTAGTCCGGAGTGTCCTTCTTGCCGCCGGCCTTCTGCACCCCGGCGTCGATGGCCTTCGTCGCCTCGTACACGGCCGTCTGGAGCTGGAGCATCTTGTTACACCGGGCCTCCAGCCCGGCGAGCTGTCGCATGGCCTCCTCCTCGCGGAGCTGCTTGAGCCGCTTTTCCAACTCCTGCACCGCCTTGTTCAGTTCGTCCAGCGCCTTGTCCTGCTTCTTGGTCGCGTCCGGCTTCTTCTGCTCGTTCAGGTCGTCGGAGGCGCCCTTCTGCTGCGGGATGGCCTGCTCGATCCGCTGCCGGCCGGGCATCTGGGGGGCGTCCGGTGGTAGTGGTTGCTCGCCGCCCGGCGGCTGGTCGCTCGGCGGCGACTGCTTGCCGTCCGACGGCTTACCCTCGCCATCTTTCGGCTTGCCGGACTTGGAGGCGTCGGACTTGCCGTCCTTCGACTTGCCATCGGCGGGCTTGCCGTCTTTCGGCTCACTGCCCTTGCCGCCGGCTGACTTGCCGTCTTTCGGGTCCGAGCCTTTGCTGTCCTTCTGCCTTCCGTCCTTCGGCTCACCCGACTTCCCATCCTTGCCGTCGGTCGGCTTGCCGTCCTTCGGTTCGCCGGACTTCCCGTCTTTCGGGTCGCTGGGCTTGCCATCCTTCTGGCTCTTGTCGCCGTTCTTCGGGTCGCCGGGCTTAGACTTCTTGCCGGCCATATTCTCGGCCAGTGCCTTCGTCCGATCGGCCAGATCGTCCTGCGCCTTGGCCAGTCTTTTGAGGGCATCGCCCATCTGGGCGTCGGTCAATGTTCGCACGGTCTCCTGGTCCCGCACGATGCCGCGTAGCTCTTTCAGCGCCACTTCCAGCCGCTTGATCTCGGCCCGTTGCCGCATCGCCTCGTCGTCGCTCAGCAGCAGGGCCAACATGTCCTGGAGGGATTTCAGCAACACCCCGTCTTGGGCGATCGCCCGGTCCAGCTTCTGGTCGGCCAGATCAGTCGCGCCGAGTTCGGCCGCGAGTTTTTGCAACTCGTCGGCCAGGTTGTCCCGTTTGGCGACCTCCAAGGCTGCCAGGATCACCTTGGCCCGCTCCCGCTCGGCCGGCTTGTCGCTGACGGCCAGCTTCTGGGACAGCTTGAGGAGCTGGTCCTTGATGAGCCGGAACTGTTCGGCGTTGCGGCCCTGGCGGGCCTTGAGGTCGCCGGCCGGCGGGTCGGCAGCCCACGCCACCAAGCCGAGGCACAGCCCCGTGAACAACGCCACTTGTCGGACGGCCGTCATGGTTCTGCCTCCGGCCCGGTACTGCCTCTATTGTGCCATGCCGGTCGAGCGGCCTCAACCGTTACTTCACAATCACCTTCACCTCGACCGGCTCGCCGACCGCCGGCACCAGCCGCACCACATACTCGCCGGCCACGTCG
This sequence comes from Fimbriiglobus sp., assembly GCA_043787415.1. Lineage (GTDB taxonomy): Bacteria > Planctomycetota > Planctomycetia > Gemmatales > Gemmataceae > JAXMAZ01. Next base: position 7,053 of record JAYVUZ010000001.1, read on the forward strand.
CCGGCCGTCAACAGGTACTCTAGCTCGTTGCGGTCGTCCTTCACAGTGACGCTCATCGGCCCGCCGACGGCGTTGCCCGGCGGGTACTCGAACCGCACCGCCAGCTCGCCGTCGGGGAAGGCGAGCCAGTCGATGACGTGCTTGACCACCGCCGACCGGCCGTGAGCCACCTGCACCGGCGGCAAGGACACGATCTTCGGGGCGAACTTGGCCCTCGTCAGCCGATCCTTCAGACCGGCCAGAGCCGCCGACACCTCCACCTGCTGGTTGATCAGCCGGCGGAGTTCCTCCGTCAACTTCTTCTCGCTCAGGCTCTCGCCGAGGGCCGCCCGCACCGCCGCCAGCTTGAGGGACAGCGCGGCGAGCCGGGTGCGGGCGTCGGCCACCACGCCGTCGGCCGGCCGGCGGTCGGCGGCCAGGGCGTCGCGGAACCGCACCAGCGCGTCGTCGGCGGCGGCGAACTCGGCGGCCAGGATCGCCTCCAGCGGGCGAATCACCACCGTGTCGAACCGCACGGCCACCTTGCTCACCGGCCGGCCGGCCTCGTCCGGCTGCATCCCGCAGCGGTTGGCCTCCACCTCGCGGCGGAGCCGGCCGTACTCGCCGACCACCCCGTGGGTGATGTCCCGGGCCTTGCCCACGTCTTGCAGGATGTCGTCGGCCCGCACTCGTGCGGCCAGCCGCGCCTCGGCCGGCGGATCGCTCGGCAACAGCCGCTCGGCCTGCTGGCCGAGCTTGACCTCGGCCTCCCGCACCCGGCGGATGGTTTCGTCCAGCCGGGCCGCCTCCTTGTCCTCGTCCCGCCCCACCTCGGCGAGCAAGTCCGCCTCCGACACCACCAGCAGCCGCAGCGGCTCCAGCGGCCGGCCGACCTTCGGCCCGGTGTCGGCGTCGGTGTCGGTGGCCACCAACTCGGCCTCAACCAGATACCGCGGCTGCACCTCGCCGGGGTCGGTGGCGCGGAGCAGAACGGCCGGCCGGCCGGCAGCGGTTGCCGCCCGTTCCAGAGCCGCGCCGAAGTCGAGCAGGTCGAGGGCGTCCACGTCCGGGGCGAACCGCACCTCCCGCACGGCCGGCACGTTTTCGGCGTCGGCCGGCGGCTTGCCGAGCTTCTGCCGCACCCCGGCCAGGGTGTCGCGCGGCAACCGATCCGCCAGCCGAGCGAAAGCTGGTACCGGCAAATCGGCGGTCTGCCGGGGGCCGCGGGCCAGCGTACCGGCGGTGGCGGCCCCGGCCAACGCCTCCAGTTGTAGGGCCAGCCCGGCGGCGGCGGCCGACTCCTGCGGAACGACCGTCACCCGCCAGTGGAGGTCGGCCAGCCCCACGTCGTCCCGTACGATGCTGTCTTTGCTCAGCGGCGCCCGCACGGCGGCCGACACCAGGTAGTTCGGCCCGACCTTCCGCAGCACGTCGAGCGCCAGCTCCACCTGCGGCGGCTGGTCGTCCGTCACCTGCACCACGATCGTGCGAGAACTGGTCACGCCGTCGGCGTCGGCCAGCGTCAGGTCGAACTCGGCCGAGGAGGTCAGCCGGTCGCCGCCGGGTAGCGCTAGCCGGAACTGTTGACCGTTGAGCTGCAAGCTGACCGCCTCGCCGCCCTTCTTGGCCAGCCGCACCGATGCCAGCGGTTTGTCGGCAGTGCCGAACAGTTCGACCGCCGTGCCGGCCGGCACGGTCAGCACCGAGCGGTCGCCGGTGAGCGACAGTTCCCGCTCGCCCATCTGCTGCTGGAGCGACTTGAGCGAGCCGTCGGCCGGCGGCGGGTGCAGCCGGTACGCCGGGCGAAGCTCGGCCCGGGCCAGTCGCAACAGTTGCGGCGGCGGGATGAGTACAAGGTCGGTCGGCGGGGTGCGGAAGTCCTCAGCCCGGACGGTGAACCGGATCGACTCTTTCAGCCCGGTCAGCTCGCCGAGGTACTGGCAGTCGGCCTGACGCAACAACTTCGCCGACCCATTGGTGGCCGACGGCCGGTTGTCCACCGGCAGCCCGGCGTACACCAGCGTCAGCCCGGCCGGCCGCTCCAGCCGCCGCACCCGGCGGGCGTTCCACGGGTTGGCCGCGATCTCGACCAAATCTTCCTTGATGTACACGAACTCCGGCCGCTCCAGGAAGCGGTCGGCCGGCTCGTCGTCCGCCACCGGCTGTCCGGTAGGGAAGGTGTAAAACTGTAGGAGGTCGCTGCCGACCATCGGACGCCAGCCGCCGGGGGCCGAACGGTCGGCCCACACCCACTCGGAGGCCACTGCCGTCAGCTTCGGCGGCGGGGCGTCCCGGCCGACGCGGATGCCGGTCGTTGGCACCCCAACCAGTTTCACGAACGCCCGCCGCGGCCAGGCCGCGTCCCGTAGCAGGAACGTCCGCTCGGCCCACTGCTGGACGGTCAGCACCGCCGCTGGCAGCTTCGGGGCACGGGACTGCTTCAGCCCCAGCCCGATCGCTAGCCCGACCAGCGGCACGGCGGCGACGATAACCGCCCGCCAGGCCCGGTCGCGGAGCCGGTGCCAGTCCAGCACCGACTCGACCGGCACCCGGGCCAGCCGCTCGGCGGCGTCGGCCGAGGTCTGCCGGAGCATGGCCGGCGAGTACCCGGCCCGCTCTTGGGCCGCCGTGTCGGCCAGCTCGACGGCCGTGATGACGCGGTCTTCGAGGGCCGCCGGGAACCGCCGCTCTAGGGCTAAGGCCAGGGCCGGGTAGCTGATCGTCCCCCAGAGCCGCCGGCCGGCCCGCACGGTCACATAGCCCAACAGCCCGGCCAGCGCCGCCAGCACCAGCCCCCGCACCCAGGTCGGAGCGTCTTCCACCAGATCGACGCCGGTCAGCTTGAACAGCCCGTAGTCGAGGGCGAAGCCGAGCCAGAACCAGACGGCCAGCCCGAGGGCCAGCACGGCGAGGGCGTCCCACAGGACGTACCGCACCAGCGCCCGGCGGAGCCGGTCGAGCGGGCCGAACACGTCGGCGGCGGGGGTGTCGGTCACGGTCGCCATCGGTTCTCGCTCAGGCCAGCCGCATCAGCTTCCGCACCAGCCACTCGACGCCCAGGAGCGTGACCGCTGCCAGCAGCAGGGCGCTCACCTCCACCCGCCGGTCGCCCAGCCACACCGCCGGGCCGCGGTCCCACAGGTCGCGGGCCGGGCCGCGGGTGCGGGTGGTCTGGCTCACCACGTCCATGCACGGCGGGATGGCCGCCAGCCGGTCCCGCTCGGCCAGTTTCATCGTCAGCTTGGCTCTCGCCGGATCGGTCTCGTTGCCTTGCAACGCCGCCAGCACGGCCGGGTCTGTCACACGGCCCCGCACCTCGTCGAGCGTGCCGGCCGCTTCCGCCAGCGCGGCGAAGTCCGGCTTGGTGTCGTCCAGCTCCGGGTCGGCCCGGCGGAGACTGAAGTCGGCGGACACCGTGTCGCCGGCCGTGTCTGGTACGCCGACCAGCACCTTATAGCGGAAGTCGCCGGGCGGGAACCGGGCCGGGTCGGCCAGAAGCTGGCCGGTGTAGTAGCCGTCGAACTCGCCACCTCCCAGCCGGGGTTTCAACTCGAACGGCCCCTCGTCGCGCACCCCCGGCACCTTGTCCCCGCCGCTCGTGTACCGGGCCACGGTGAACTTGGTGGTGACGGCGTCCGGCGGGTACGGCCGGGCGTTCGGGGCCAGCAGCCGGGCCTGCACCCTCACCACCGCCCCGGCCGGGAACTCCTTGCCCACCAGCACCCGGCCGCGTGCCTCCCGCACGTCCCGGTTGCCGCCGGCGTACCGCAGCAGCTTGACCCAAAAGCGGTCGTAGTAGTCCGGGTCGAACGCCCGCAGCCGCCACACCTCGCCGCTGCCCAGGAACACGCTCCGGCCCCGCTTGGTCTGGGCCGACACCAGCCACGGCCGCCGCTCGACGCCGTTCGCCACCGGCTCCAGCAGCTCGGCCAGTGTGGTGGACACCGGCTTGGCCGCTTTCACTGGGTAGCTGGCGAAGAACCCGCGGGCCGGCTTGTCGTCGCCGAAGAATTTGTCCCACCCGGCGGCCGGCTCGTCGGCCGGGGCGGACTCGTCCAGCCGCAGCACGTCGAACTCGGGGTTCGGCTTGAGGGCCAGCTTGCGGGGGTTGCGCGGCGTGCCACGGGTGCCGATCAGCACGGCGTCGTCCAGCACGACCGGCAGCACGTCCAGCAGCGGTTTGAGCCGGCCGCCCTCGTCCGCCCGGGCCAGTTGGAAGCTGTTCACCGGGCTGGCCACGAACACCAGCCCGCCGCCCAGGTTGTCCACCCACTCCTGGAGGTTCCGCACCTGCTCGGCGCTCATCTCGGACCAGTCCGGGTCGAAGGCCACCACCAGGTCGTACTGGTTCAGGTTGCCGAACTTGTCGTCGCCCGGCGGCGGGGCGTCGGACGTGTCCAGCCGGGCCGGGAAGCGGGTGAGCAGCCGCTCGGGCGGCACGTCCTGCACGGCCGTACCCTCCTTGCCGGCGGCGCTCTGGAGGTAGATGCTCAGCTCGGCCCGGTTCTGCTGCGTCTCCCGCACCAGCAGCGTCCGGAGTGTCTGGTACTCACGGGTGGCGGCCCCGGCGAACAGCAGCACCCGCAGCGGCTTGTCCAGCACCTGAATCGTCCGCGGCGGGCTGACGTGCCACTCGTCCGGGGTGATCTCCCGCTTGTCCCGGGCGATGCGGGCGACGGCCGTCCACGCCCCCTGGCGGAGCTGTCGCTTCTTGCCGGCCTTCTTCGACGCCTCGGTGAGGGTGTCCGGGAAGTCGGCCGAGTCCGGATCGACGGCGAACTCGGCCGCCCCGTGCGGCGGGCTGGTGTTGCCCAGGAACTTGAGCGGGCGGGTCAGCTCCACGTCGGCCGGCTTGCCGTCCTTCGGGCTGCGGCCCGGGGCGAACAGCCCGAGCCTGACCTCGGCCGTGGCGTCGGCCAGCCCCACCCCGTCGGCCTCGACGGCCACCTTGAACGGCTCGTCGGGCGGGGCGCGGTCGGCCGCTTGCACCTCGGTGACGCTGATGCTCGTCACGTCCCGGGCCTCGCCTACGGCCACCGTGAACACCGGGATGCGGTCCCGCCCGGCCCGCTCCTTCAGTTGGCGGAAGGTCGGGTCGGTGCCGGCCGGGCTACGGCCGTCGCCGAATACGATGACCGCCTGCACCAAGTTGCCCGCCTCCCGGTTGACGACCGCCGCCGCCGATCCCGGTAGGTCGGTCCCCTGCCCTACCGCCCGGACCAGATCGGCCCGCTTCTCCAGCCGGCCGCGGGCCGCCAGCAGCGAACCCTTGTCGGCTTCGCTCAGCCCATCGGGGATCACCTCGGCGTCCGGCCGGCGCACCCAACCGATGGCCCACTCCGGCGTGCCGGGGGCGTCGCCGCCCCACGCCGGCGACTTGTTCAGCAGTTCGCGGCCGGCCGGCGACAGCGACCGGAACAGCCACGCCTTGAGGTCGCCACCGAGCCAGCTCGCCCACTCGGCCCGGGTCCAGGCCGGCATTTCGGTCGTAAACGTCATCGGCTCGTCGTCCAGTCGGCCGCCGAAGCGGTAGACCGTCACCGGGTTCTTGGCCGTCAGTTTGACTAGTAGCGCGAGGCGGTCATCGGTCAAGGCGTCAAGCAGCTTGTCGAGCCGGGTCGGTGCCCTGGTCTTGGCGTCCGGCGGTCGCTCGTCGGCCACCGTCAGCACGCTCGGCGACACGTCGAGCAGCAGCACCACCTTGGACCGCTTCTCTTGCCGCTCCCAGGTCTGGACGGCCGGCAGCAGGAAGGCAACCGCCAGCAGGGCGTAGACCGCGAACCGAGCCGCCGCCAGCGGCACCGCCAGCCACCAGGGCAGCGTGACGGCATCCCGCCGGTACAGCCGGGCCACCCAGACGATCGCCAGCAGCAACGCGACAACGGTAGCCGCCACCCACAGGGCGGGGGCGTACTCGGCCGGGCCGCCGGGGAACGGCTCGGCCAGCCGGCGGAACACCAGCTCGCGGTCGGGGGCGGCGTCGGGTTCGGTCACGCGGCCTCCTTGGCGTGGTGGAAGCTGAGCCGCACCGACAGCCACTGTTCGGCCGCCAGCAGCAGGGCGAGCAGCAGAATCAGCCACACCCCTTCGGACAAGTCGGCCCTCCGGTCCCGCAGTTCGTCCACCCAGCCGGACTCGCTCGCCGATACCAGCCTGGCCTTCGGGGCGAGCAGGGCCAGTTCGTCGCCGGCCACCCGCCGTAGGTCGCTTTCTTTGGTGTCCACGTTGACCACCACCGCACGGTACTCGGCCGCCGGTGTGCCGTCCGGGCCGGGCTTCACCCCGGTGGCCGTGAATAGATACGCCCCGGGCCGGTCGGCGCCCGTGAACTCCAGCACGAAGTCGCCACCTTGAGCGGTCAGCGGCTGCTCCTTCAGATCGGCGACGGTCACGAGTGGCTGGCCCGGCTGCGGCCGGGCGGTCGGGTCGTGTGTCATCACGCTGCGGCCGACCACCGGGCGGAAGCGGTCGGCCGGAAACTTCAGCTCGAACGGCTTGCCGACCGGCCGCGACTCGCTCACCCCGCCGCCGGATAGGTAGCCGCCGAGTTCCTTCATCACCGGGGCGAACGACGCGCTGCCGGGCGGCTCGTTCGGCCAGTCGGTCCAGGTGTCGCCGGCCGTCGTCGTGACGAGCAGCACCCGGCCGCGGCCGAACTGCTTGGCCAGGATGAGCGGGTCGCCGAACTTCACCTCGTCCCGCAGTCGCACCGCTGCCGCCTTGAGTGAGGTCGTCTTGGGGTTGGCCCAGAACTCCCGCAGTTTCGGGGTGGCGGCCGAGTCGCCGCCCTCGGCCAGCAGGTCGTCGAGCTGGTTGGCCAACTGGTACAGCGGCTCGCCGGTGTCACCGATCCGCTTCAACTCGTCCCGCAGCGGCTTGAGCACGTCGCGGTAGCCGGCGTTTTCCGGGCCGTCGAGCGGGATGGCGTCCACCACCGCGCGGATCGACGCCTCGTAGTTGGCGGTGCGGCCGTCGTTCGGCAGGCAATACAGTTCCGTCACGGCCTTGTCGTCCCGCCAGCGGCCGCGGACGATCGGCCAGTGCTTGCGAACCGTGATGAACCCGAACACCCGCTCCAGCTTGTCCACGTCGGTCGCCGGCAACCCGCGTTCGTCCAGGTACAGCCCGGCCAAGGCCGGGTGTGCCCGCACCGCCGGGTTGCGGACGAGCAACTTCTTCTGGCTGATCTGATACCGCCGCACGGCCAGTTCCGTTTCCGGCAGGTCGTCGGTCGCTTTCGCGGCGAGCGGGGCCGGCAGCAGCCCGGCCCCGTCCCGGTACAGCCCTTCGTCGTACGCTTTGGCGTTCACGTCCGGCCCGACCCACACCCCGACCCCGCCGCCGTCCCGGCAGTACCCTTCCACCGCCTTCACTGCCGGCTCAGTGAGTGCCGGCACGTTCAACAGCAGCACGAAGGCGAACTTGGACAGGTCGAGCGTCTCCAGGTCGCGGGCGGTGCCGTCCTGCCAGCCGTAGCCGCCGAGCACGTCTCGGAACACCGGCCGCAGGAAGAAGCTGTCGCCGTCCCGGCTGTCCCGCTTTTCCGGCCGGCCGTCCACCACTAGAATGGGTAGGCGGTCCTTCACCTCGACCACCGCGTGCCGGACGTTGTCCACGGCCAGCCCGCCGGGTTCGCCCGTCTCCAGGCTAGCCGTCACCAGGCTGAACCGCTCCAGCGGCTTCTCGGCGGTGCCCAGGCGGTCGAAGGTCAGCTCGAACTTGACCGCCCGCTCCTGCCCGCCGGGGATACTCGGGAACACCACCGAGCGGCCTTTGTTTTCATCCCCGTTGACCCGCAGGGCGAACCGCACGTCGGTCAACTCGGCCGCCCCGAAGTTCCTCACACGCAGGGTGAACTCCAGCGGCTCGAACTTGCCGACCGCCGGCCGGGCCGGCACCAGGTCGAGGACGGCGAGGTTGTCGTGGGCGGCCGGCGAGCGACGGTCGGCCGGCTTGCGGGCCGGGTGGGCCGTGTCCACCAGGAACACTTTCGCACCCGCTGCCGTCAGATCACCCACCCCCGTCTTGAACGCCTCGGCGTCGTCGAAATCGCTGGCCCGCAGGTCGCCGAGCAGGTGGACGACCCGGTTGGCGTCGGACGACTGGGCGGCGAGCAGCTCCTTCGCCTTCGCCAGCCCCTCGGCCGGGGTGGCCCGCACCAGGCCCGGCCGCAGCGGCTGGAGGTACGTCTCCAGCTCGCGGAGGCTGTCGGCGGTCAGTCGGCCGACCGGCCGGGGTGAGGTGAGGTCGGACAGACGCACCACTTCGAGTGTCTGGGCGGCGGTCGCCTCGGCGGCGGCCGGGGCGATGTCCTTGAGCAGCACCCGCTTGGCCTGGTCGAAGGCGTCGGTGGCCGTGCCGTCGTCCGCCTTCCAGCCGTCGGCCATGCTCGGTGTGTCGTCCAGAATCACCACATGGTGGGTCGGCCGACCCTCCCGCCCGGACAGGTCGAAGCCGAGGAACCGGGCGGCCAGCAGACCGAGCAACACCACCAGCAGGACGCGGAGTAGCAGGAGCAGAAGTTGCTGGATGAGTAGCTTGCGGCGGACCCGCTTCTGGGCCTTGAGCAGGAACTCCATGGCCGCGAACCGCACCCGCCGGTAGCGGAGGCGGTTGATCAGATGCACGACGACCGGCACGCCCACGAGGAGCGCCCCGGCCAGCATGGACCACGGGTTCAGGAACAGTTCGGCCATCGACCCTTCGGGTTAGCGGCGGACCAGGTTGCCGTGGTCGGACATTCGCCGGAACAGGGTGGCCGTCAGCACCCGGTCGAGCGGGTCGCTGGTCCGGACCAGGGTGTAGTCCACCCCCAGCCGGGTCAGCCCCTTCTTGACCTCGGCCAGGTACTCGCCCAGGGCTTCGAGATAGCCGTCGCGGAGGGCCTTCGGGTCACAGTTCAGGTCCGGCAGCTCCTCCATGCCTTCGAACTTGGTCATGCCGGTGAACGGGAAGTCGAGTTCGTCGTCGTCCAGGACGTGGAACACCATCACGTCGTGGTGCTTGTGCCGGAGCAGCTCCACACCCCGCAGGATGCCCTCGCGGTCGGCCAGCAGGTCGCTGAACAGCACCACCAAGCTGCGACCGCGGGCCGCCTCGGCCACCTTCTTGAGGGCCACCCGCACCTCGGTCTTGTCGGCCCCGCCCGGCCGGCTGTGGTCGAACACCTTGCCCATCGCCGCGATCTGCTTCTGGTTGGCCTTCGGCGGCACCATTTGTTTCACGTCCCAGCCGAAGCTGGTCAGCCCGGCCGCGTCCTGCTGCCGGACGGCGGTGTACGCCACACAGGCGGCCGCGGTGCAGGCCCATTCGTACTTGTCGAACGTGCCGGCCGTGCGGTGCCGGTCCCGGCCGTACACCATGCTCTCGCTGGCGTCCACCACCAACGACGCCCGCAGGTTGGTCTCGGCTTCGTACTGCTTGATGTAAAACTTGTCCGTCTTGCTCCACACCTTCCAGTCGAGATACCGCACGTCGTCGCCGGCCACGTACTCCCGGTGCTGGGCGAACTCCAGCGACTGGCCGAAGAACGGCGAGCGGTGCATGCCGGCCAGGAAGCCCTCGACGACGTGCCGGGCGCGGAGGTCCAGCCGGTCGATTCGCGCCAGCGTGGCGGGGTGCAGGTAGCGGCGGGGGTCGTCGGCCACGTCAACTCGCCAGGATGCCCTTGAACCGCGGGTCGCGGTCCAGGTCGCCCTCGCGGGCGGGGGTCTCGTCCAGCAGCCGCTTCACCACCGTGTCCGGGGTGACGCCCTCGGCCGAGGCGGCGAAGCTGGTGACGATGCGGTGCCGCAGCACCGGCAGGGCCAGGGCCTGCACGTCGTCCGTGGTGACATGGCTGCGGCCGTACAAGAGCGCCCGGGCTTTGGCCCCGAGGATCAGGTTCTGCACCGCCCGCGGCCCGGCCCCCCAGCTCAGCCACTCGGTGACGAACTTCGGCGCCCCCGGCTCGGTCAGCCGCGTCTGCCGCACCAGGGCCAGGGCGTACTTGATGACGTGGTCCGTCACCGGCACCTTCTTCACCAGCGCTTGCAGCTCCAGGATTTGCTCGCCGTCGAGCACCGGCCGCACGTCGTCCGACTGGACGCCGGTGGTGCGGCGGGCGATCTCGAACTCCTCGCTGAAGGACGGGTACTTGACGAACACCTTAAACATGAAGCGGTCTTGCTGGGCCTCGGGCAGCGGGTAGGTGCCCTCCTGCTCGATCGGGTTCTGGGTGGCCAGCACGAAGAACGGGTTGCCGAGCTTGTGCCGGGTGCGGCCGACCGTCACCTGTCGCTCCTGCATGGCTTCGAGCAACGCCGCCTGGGTCTTGGGCGGCGTCCGGTTGATCTCGTCGGCCAGCACCACGTTGGCGAACAGCGGCCCCTGAAGGAACTTGAACTCCCGGCCGCCGGTGGAGCGGTTCTCCTCGATGATTTCCGTCCCGGTGATGTCGGCCGGCATCAGGTCAGGGGTGAACTGCACCCGGCTGAAGTCGAGCGACAGGCACCGGGCCAGCGTGGAAATCATGAGCGTCTTGGCCAGCCCCGGCACCCCTTCCAGGATGACGTGCCCGCGGCTGAACATGGCGATCAGCAGCTCTTCGATCACCTTGTCCTGGCCGACGATCACCTGGCCGAGTTGGGCCTTGATGTCGTCGAAGGCGCTCCGCAGACGGTGGAGGGCGTCGAGGTCGGCGTCGGGAGAAGTCATCTCGCCCCGGGGCGTGGGTGGGAACCTGGGTAGTGTACGCGTCCGGTGGTCAGCGGTGGTAGATCGGCAGCACCGCTTTGTCCAGTTGCAGGATGGTCAGGTTCACCGCGGTGGAAAACACCGGCCCGATGTACCCGCTGGACCAACTGCCGTCCGGGTTCTGCTGCTGCTTCAGGTGCTCGAACATGGCCACCTTGTACCCGCTCCAAGTCAGCCAGTTCTTGGCGTCTGGCACGTCGGGGAACAACTCGCCGTAGCGGTCGTCCCCCAACACGTACACCGCCTGGGCGAAGTAATAGCTCTGGTACTCGTCGTGCTGCACCCGGTTGCCACCGAACGGGATGGCCTCCTTGCAGAACTTGATCCACTTCTTGGCGAACTCGTCCTGGTACTGGCCGGCGGCGAAGGCACACGCCACGGCCGCGGCGGTCAGGGCCGGCCGCTCCTGCCCGTTCCCGTGTCCGCCGCCGTTGGCCAGGCTGTAAATCACCCCGCCCTTCGGCGTCGTCGAATCCCGCAGGTACTTGGTCGCCTTGTCGATGATCGTCTTCGGGACCACGATGCCGGCGTTCCGGGCGGCCCGCAGCCCTTGCAGTTGGGTGATGGTCACCGACCCCTCGTCGAAGTCGTTCCCCTCCTTGGCCGACAGGTAGCCCCATCCGCCCCGGGCCGTCTGGGCCTTGCCGCAGAACTCGACGGCCTTCGTCAGCATCCCCTCCAACTTCTTCCGCCGCTCGGCGTCCTCCTCCTCGCCGTATGCGCTGGCCAGGAACAGCAGGCCGAACCCGTGGCCGTACATGTACCGGCTACTCTCGGTCGGGTTGTTCGGGTTGCCGAGCAGCCCGTTGGCCTGGGACCGCTGCATGAACCAGTTGACGGCCTTCAGCAGATTGTCGGCGTACTTGCCCTCCCGCGGCGTGCTGCCCTCCATCAGCAGGCACATGCCGGCCAGGGCGGTCATGCTCGTCGGGTACTGGCCGCCCTGGACCTCCCAGTGGCCGTCCGGCAGTTGGGTCTTGCGGAGCCACTCCAGCCCGCGGTCGATGGTGGCGTCGATGTCCGCCCGCTTCTTAGCCTCCTGGGCGGACACCGCCGCCGGGAGGGCGAGCAGGCAAACGAGGGCGAGGAGCCGAGCCGTCATGACGCACCCCTGGGAACGGGACGAAACCACCGCTACCGGCCGGCGTCCGGCGCCAGCCGCACCCGCACGTCGGGCCGCACGACCTCGACCGCGTGAGTCTTCGGGTCGGCCGCCGCGGCAAAGAACGGGCCGACGTTCGGGTGCCCGCTGTGGTGCCGCACCCGGCCCGTCGCCTTGTCCACCACCTCCACCCGCACAAGTGCGGCCGGCGTCGCCTCGCCCGGCCGCTGCATCGGGGCATCGGTGCAGGTGACCAGTGCCGGCAGTTCGTCGAACCGCTCGGTGACCAGGGTCCGGCCGACGAACAGCCGGTCCGTGTGCCAGACCACTTCGCCGGTTTGGCGGCTCACACAGAACGCCGGGCCGTTGACCGCCACTTGGGCGACGGTCGGCCCGCCGGTCAGGTGGAAGCCGGGCCGCTGCCCCTCGCCCGGGCCGGCGGTCAGGAACAGGTAGAAGCGGTCGGCATCGGCCAGCAGGCACGCCCGGGACAGCCGCGCGACCGGGTTCGCCCCGTCGGCTTCGGTCAACTTGGCGTCGGCCAGTTGCTTGCCGGTGGTCGCGTCCAGTACGGTGAGGCGGCCGACCGGCGACACCCACCCGACCAGCCCGCGGTCCGGCCCGTCGGTCAGCACCGCTCCGGCCGGCACCTCCCGGCTCCACTCGTCCCGGCCGGCGAGCGGGTCGTACAGCCGCAGCGTCCGCGGGCTGGTGCCCGACCCGGAGTCGAGCAACAGACGCCTTCCGATCAGCGTCCGCCGGCCGGCCGACATGTACAGCTTGGCGAAGTCCGGTATCTTCGTCACGGTCGCCCCGTCGGCGGCCCGCAGCACCCGGGACGACGGCACGCCCTGGGCGTCCGTCTCGACCAGGAACAGGTGCCGGTCGTCGCCCCACACCTGCACCCGCGGGGACACGTCGGCCCGCTCCCAGCGGGTCTGTTGGGTGGCCGGGTCCAGGCACACCAGCCCCTCCCGCGTGACCAGGGCGGCGTATGCCGGCCGCAGCACCGCCGCCCGGCCGAGGCGGAGCAAGAAGCCGTCGTCGAACGAGTACTCGCTGTCCCCGTCCGGGGTCGGGCGGACGGTCATGTTGGCGGCCGGTTGCGCCCGGCCGAGCAACGGGTATCGCCACGCCTCCTTCTTCTCCAGCAGGTCGAAGCAGTGGGCGTTGGTGCCCAGCACCAGCAGCACCAGATGGCCACACCCCAGTGCCACCGGCTCGACCCCGCCGACGAACTGTCCCAACCCGCCGGCCGGCGGCGGCAGGTCCGTCTGCTTGAACAGTTCGCCCCCAGTGAGGCCGTCGGTGGCGGTGAGTACCCAGCGGTTGTCGTTGTTGCCACCCTGCTGGAAGGTGAGCCGGATGCCACTCAGTGACGGCAGCAGCGGCCCATCCACCCGCACACCGACGGCCGGCATCCCGCCGATCGACGGGACGGTTTCCTGTGTCGTCACGCTGTACCGGCCGGTCAGCGGCGGCCGGCCCGGCTCCAGGTGGGCGAGCAGCCGGCGGTCGGCGAGCAGGCCGGCCAGCCGGGCGCCGCCAGTCTGGCCATCGGCTACTGGCACGTCTTTGAACTCGCCGCCCAGACGGGCGTACAGGCCGACGGCGTGTTCCACCTGCCCGGACGCGGTCAGAGCGGCCGCCAGGCGGTCGGTGGCGGCGGCCCGCGCGATCGGGTCGGGATCAGCCGTCAGCCGCAGCAGCAGGGCCAGCCCTTCGCGGCGGTCGGCCGGGGTGTTGGCGGCCAGCAACCGGCCGGCCAGTTCGACGGCCGCCGCCTTGCCGGCCGACTCGTGCGGCGCATACCCGGCAACGAACCGCCGCAGCCGGCCGAGGTCGCCGGACTGCTTGACCGCCTGCCACTCGGCGGCGGCCGTCGCGGACAGTTGTTTGCGAGCCTCCGGTGAGGCGGCGGCCAACAGGTCGCCCAGTCGGCCCTCGGCCCACACGTCCGGCCGCACCTTGCCGACCGGCTCCCCGGCCATCGCCGTCAGCTTGCCGTCGCCCAGCCCGGCGAACTCCAGGTACGCCCCGACGGCGTCGGCCAGCCGCCCTTGCTTCTCTCGGCCGCGGGCGACCAGCGACAGGTACAGTCCGCGGCGGCGGGCCGACTCGTCAGCCGCCTTCTGCCGGTCGGCCGTCGCGCCCCCTTCGGCCACCACCTCGCACAGCTTCTCGTACTCGCCGAGCAGGCTTGCGTTGGCCGGGAAGTCGGCCCGCAGCAGCTCGGTGTAGGCCATGTACAGCTTCTGCCGTAGCACCGGCCGCAGGTCGGCCGGCGGGTCGCGGTCGGTGGCCGCCTTGAAGTCGGCCGCGGCCGACTTCAGGTCGCCGCGGTCCAGGTTCATCTCGCCCCGTAGCAGCAGGCCGCGCGGGTCGGCGGCGTCGGCCTTCAGCCGACGGGTCATCTCCTGCTGCTTGATGTCGAGCAGGGGAAAGGCGGTGACAGCGTCCACCGTCTGCGACACGAGTAGGCCGTCGTGGAACAGCAGGTTGCCGATGGCCCGGCGGGGGTCGGCCGTCGCGTCAGGCCGGCGGAACGAGGTCTTCGCCTTGACCGCACCAGTGGCGACCGTGATGGCCCACACCTGCGGTTCGGCGGCGTCGGCCGGTCCGGACCCGCCGTCGGCCAGCGGCAGGTAAAACACACCGTCGGCCCCGACCGTGCCGTGCCCGCTCGGGCTGCCGGTCGGCACGTCCGGCCACGCCTCGACCGGCTTGCCGGCCACGGGGTCGAGCAGTTTGACCGCCCGCACCCCGGCCTTGCCGACCACCAGCACCACCCCATCTATTACCCCGCCGACGTACAGATCGTCCTTCCGCCGCGGGTCGGACCAGAGCTGTTCGCCGGTGCGGAGGTCGAGGCACAGCAACTGGTCGGCGTCCGGGGCGGCCAACACCACCTTGCCGTCGCTGATGATCGGGGCGGCCGCCCGCCACCGATCTGCCGATGAGGCGGCCAGCGCCCCCGGCTCGACATTCAGCCGGGGGGCGCCGCCGGGAAACCGCCGCCCACCGATCCCGCCACCAGGTATGCCGAGGTTGCCGCCCTCCCCCACCTGCCGGGCCGGGTCCGGGGCGGCCGCGTATCCTTTGGCCCAGAGCAGCGCCCGGGCGTTCACGTCCACTGCCACGGCGGCCCCGGCGTGGGTCGGGCAGACCAGCACCCCGTCGGCGAAGGCCGGGAAGCAGGCGTGGGTCCGCCGCTGCGGGTCGTTGGGCAGCTTGGTGGCCGGGGCGCCGAGGTCTTGCACCCACAGCAGGGCCGGCTGAGGCGACGGGTTGGCCCCGCCGCCGAGCGCCACCCGGTCCGGGTCCAGGCAGGCCAGCCGCACCTGGCCGTCCTTCTCGAACAGGACGTACAGTTTGCCGTCGGCCGGCAGCGGCGGGCCGAGGAACAGGCTGTTGGCCAGCGCCCGCTGGGCGTCAACAGGTTTGTCGTCGGCAGCCGGTTCGTCGGCTGGGCCGCCCAGCATCCACACCAGCCCGCCGGTGTCCAGACCGATGGCGCAAAGCAGGCTGGTGTCGGCCACCCCCCGCACCGGGCCGCTGCCCTGCACCGGGTTAAACCCGCCGATCACATTGACCGTCGGCGGGCCGGGCGGGACGGCCCAGTCGTCCACCGCGTACACCCGCTTGCCGTCGTGGCTGAGCGCCCCAGTCTGGGTGTTGTCTACCAGCACCCGGCCGGTCTGCTGCCAGAATCCCCGCCAGGCGTCCTCGGCGATACGGGCGGCGTTCTCCACCCGTGACCGCCCGCCGACCAGCGACTGGGCGCTGAAGTACATGTCCGACAGCCAGACCACCTGCCCGGCGTTGTGCTCCTTCCCCTGGTACACGTACCCGTCCCGGGTGGCGACGGCGTACACCGCGTCGTACCCGCGGTACACCACCAGCCCGGGCACCGTCACCGGGAAGAAGCCGGGCAGCACCACCTGGCCCTTGCCCGGGTCCAGCTTCTTGTACACTTCGTCCAGCTTGTCCGTCACCCAGGCGGCCCCGTCTCGGCTGACGTCCGGCCGGTACAGCAGCGGCACCGGGGCGAACGCCGGGTCGAGGAACGGCGACCCGGCCGGCCCGCGGCCGGTGTGCGACGGGTTGCCGTACCGTCCGGCCACGGCCTCGCCAACCCGCACCCGGGTGGCCACTTCCGACGCCTGTTTGCGGAGGTCGTCCGGGGTGAAGGTCTTGCGGCCGACCGCCAGCCCGTCCCGCGGGGCGGCCCGGTCGAGCCGGTCGAACAGCTTGTCGGCGTCGAGGGCCAGCTTGGGGTCGCCGGTCCGCTTGTAAGCGGTGGCGGCCCGGGCCAGCAGCCACGGGCCGGCCCACTCGTTGGCGTCCGGCCGGGCCAGCAGCCGGCGGAACCCGTAAGCCGCCTCGGCGGTGTCGCCGGCGTCCAGTTGCAGGCTGGCCAGCAGCACCGCCGCCTGGGTGCCGGCCTTGGTGTGGAAGTACCGCTGGGCGATGTCGGCGAGCTTGGCCCGGTCGTAGCCCTTGGCCGTCGCCTCCGTCAGTCGGGCGGTGGCCGGCGGGCCGTAGGTCAGCTCGTAGAACTGCTGGCCGTCCTTCGGCAGCGCCCCGAGCAGATCGCTCACCCGCCCCTTGACGCTCACCCGGGTGCCGTCCGCCAGCGGGGTGAACGAGTCACTCTTACCGTCGAGGAGTTGCTGGGCGGTGGCACACACCACCTCCCAGGGAACCTCCTTCTTGGCCAGGTAGTCGGTGACGGCGGCGAGCCGCTGCTTGCTGTCCCGGTCTTCGGGCAGGGTGAAGCCGCCGACCGTGTCGCCGGCCGGCTGGGCGGCGGCGACCGAGGTGGCGAGGACGAGTGTGGCGAGGGCGCGGACCATGAACTCGCCTTCCGAGAGGCTGAAGCGGACACCTGAGTTTGCCGACACCGGGCCAAGGTCACAAGTGAAAACCGTGAACGCTGCGACTGACTGACTGGGTTCCGCACGCTCCCGCCCGCCATTACAGTGTAGGCAGACCCCCCCAAACCGGGGCCAGTGGAACGGGATACGACCCACCCCGCCAATTAGCCCAAGCTAGAGGACGGGGTGGGGGTACGAAAGGGGGTAGTGGCCTCAGCGTAGGGACTGGTGAGCGGCTTCTTGGTCGCTCAGGCCGGACGAGCGAGGGCAGCGAACGCCCAGAACAGGCCGGCTACG
>JAYVUZ010000002.1:0-45735 GCA_043787415.1 Fimbriiglobus sp.
ACGAGGGGGTGCTGCGGTGGCTCGGCATCCGCCCCCGGTTCGCCCGCCCGGGGGCGGCCCACGGCAGCGGCCTGGGCCGACAGCGGTATGTGGTCGAGCAGACGATCGCCGCCGTTCACCAGAACCGGCGACTGAAGGTGCGGTACGAGCGGCGGGCCGACATCCATCAGGCGTTCCTCACCCTGGCCTGCGTCAAGGTCTGCTGGTACCGGCTCGCCGACCTGTTTCGTTAGGGTTTCTAAATCCTTGACGTAGGCCACCTCTTGGCAGTCCAGGGCGTCCCGCACCGGCGGCGGCACGTCGAGCGTCACTACCGGCGCGTCGAACGGGTCCGGCGGGGCGTTCGCCGGCGCCGGAGCGGCGAGTCGCAGGCGGCGGAACGGGTGGGCAGGGGGTGGCGTGCGTGGACACGGGCGGCTCCTCGTGGGCGGCGGCGGGTGGGGCAAGGACGCGGGGCGTGTCGGCGAATGTGCGGGCGGCCGAGCGGGTCGGCGGCCCGAGCAAACTTGACACCGCGAGACGCGATGACAGACGACTTCGACTTCGACGACCCGTTGCCGGGATTCAAGCATGTGATCGGCGAGTCCTACGGCGACCGCCGAAACCTGAGCTGCTGAAACCCGGGACAGTCGTTCACGAGGCGAACGCCGGGCATGTGCTCGTTACTGATGTCCCCAACCCCGTCACGGCGATCGCCGACGCCGAACGTTGGATCGCCGAACAGAAGTGACCGCCGGTTTCGCCGGCTCGGGTCGTCGGGAACCGTGGGGCGACGGGGGAGCAATCAGTCGGACATGTCGCCGTATGCTCGTGCTAAGACTAAGACCGGGCAGGAGGGGGTCGCTGACGGCTAAGCCGCCGGCACGGGACGGTCCGCTCTTGGCCTCAGCATCAGCTGGACATCTGTCAGAGAAGCCACGCGAACTGAATACATTTGGGGTGAGCGAAAGCCACCCGACCCCGGAAGTCGAACCCCACTCCGCACTCCCTCCGGCTCGAAGGAAGACGAGCCGAGAGAGAAGTGATGGGAAAAACCCGGATGACTGCCCGCTGTGGTGAAGGTCGGCTAGACATTATGACGCGGGCGCTAGCCACCAGTTCCGTAAGCAGTTGCCCCACGAGTCGGTATCACCTCTGTCATCGGCACCTCTTCCCTCACCCGTCCGTGAGCTTCGCATGTCCCGCGTGTCCGGTCTCCTGGCCCTGCTCCTCCTGCCCGCACTCGCCCCCGCCGACGACTGGCCGCAGTGGCTCGGGCCGGACCGCGACGGCGTGTGGAAGGAGACCGGCATCGTCGACACGTTCCCGCCGGGCGGGCCGAAGCGGGTGTGGAGTGCGAAGGTGGGCGGCGGCTACGCCGGGCCGGCGGTGGTCGGCGACAAGGTGTTCGTGACCGACTTCGTCGGCACCGGCAAGGACCAGCAGGAGCGGGTGCTGTGCCGGAACACCAACGACGGCACCGAGGTCTGGACGCACGGGTACCCGGTGCAGTACGGTAAGGTCGGGTACGCGGCCGGCCCGCGGTGTACCCCGCATGTGCACGGCGGCCTGGTGTACACCGTCGGTACGATGGGCGACCTGCTGTGCCTGGCCGCGGCGGACGGCACGGTGGTATGGCGGAAGAACTTCGTGACCGACTTCGCGGCGAAGGTGCCCATCTGGGGGTTCGCCTCGCACCCGGTCATCGACGGCGACAACCTGATTTGTGTGACCGGCGGGACGACGAACAACCTGGTCGTCGCGTTCGACAAGACGACCGGCCGGCAGGTGTGGGCCGCCGAGGCGACGCAGGCCGACTGCGGGTACGCGGCCGTCATGATCTACGAGTTCGGCGGGACGAAGACGGCCGTGGTGTGGCACGGGGCGGCCGTGCTCGGGCTGGACCCGGCCACCGGCAAGCGGCTGTGGAAGCAGGACTTCAAGACGAACTACGCCCTCACCGCCCCCACCCCGCAGAAAGTCGGCGGCGACCGGCTGTTCGTCACGGCCTTCTACGAGGGGCCGCTGCTGCTCAAGGTGGCCGGCAACGCGGTGTCGGTGGAGTGGAAGGGGAACGGCAAGGGCGAGAAGCCGGACCAGACGGACAAGCTGCACAGCATCATGCCGACCCCGTGCGTCCGGGGCGGGCACATCTACGGCGTGTGCAGCTACGGCGAGCTACGGTGCTTGAGGTTGGACACCGGCGAGCGGGTGTGGGCGACGCGGCGGCCGACGGTCGGAAAGACGGACGACGAGGGCCAGCCGGTGCGGTGGGGGAACGCCTTCCTGACCCCCCACGGCGACCGCGTCTTCCTGTTCAACGAGCAGGGCGAGCTGGTCATCGCCCGGCTGACGCCGCAGGGCTACGAGGAGCTCGACCGGGCGGCCATCATTAAGCCCACGAACAAGCTCGCCGGCCGGCCGGTGGTGTGGGTCCACCCGGCATACGCCCAGAGGAAGCTGTTCGTGCGGAACGACCAGGAGCTGGTGTGCATAGACCTGGCCAAGTGACGGCGGCGTTGCCGCGACAGGCTCCTGCCCTGCCCCTCCGCCCAGGCCGTCAACGCCCTAACTTCCGGGCCGGCGGCCGTGGTACGATGGGCCTGACTATTCACGCCGTCTTCGAGGACGGGCTGTTCCGCCCGAAGAGGCCGGTCGCGCTCCCCGAGCCGGCCGAGATGGCGTTCGAACCGCGGCTCGAACGCCGCGCTGCCGGATGCCGGCTTCCCGATGTTCAGCTCCGACCCCAACCCGTCGCCCGCTGAGGCCCGTCGCCTGCTCGACCAGATGGCCACCCGGTCGAGCGGCCAATCTCTGCCGGCCGATTGGTCCCGGACCGACCTTTACGACGACCACGACTGATGGTCATCCTATCCGACTCCGGCATCTTGTTCCGGCTGTTCGAGATCACCGACCCACACCACGCGGTTGTGAAGTAGGCCGTAGATGCCCTCAGCAACCGGGTCCCCGGCCATGTGCCCTCGACGACATCGAACAGCGCCTTGCCCGCGGGCAGCACCCGGCCGCGGCGGGCGGTCGCCAGCACCGCCGCGCGGTCGGCCCGTATCTCGGCCGGGGTGCGGGTCGTGAGCCGTTTCGTCGCTATCGACTGGCTTGAAATGAGCAGACCTCCAACACGGTGTCAGGGCCGATGTTATCAGAGCGCGGACGCGGGTGGCCATCGCCGTTACGGCTTGCGGCTCCCGCTGCGGAACGGCTCGACCGTCAGCAACTCGACCAGCGGCACGGCCGCCGGCACGAGTTCGCGGGTGGCCCGGTCGGACTCGCACACCCACACCGCATGCTGCCGGATGGCCACGAACAGCGCGTCGAGCGATCGACCCCGGAGCGTCACCATCAGGTCGGAGAACGCCAGCGTGATGCCGGCCGACGGGTTGAACTCGGCCCGGCCGAGGGTGTGGTCGGCGAACGCCGAGCGGTCGCCGGGGCGGAACGGGATTTCGAGCATCGGCGGGAGGGCGTTGTCCGTCTTAGGCAGGCCGAACGCCTTGTGGTCACCCCCTCGCCCCGCCGCCACAGCGTCGGCCAGCAGGTAGTAGAACCGCTCGGGTCCGTCTGGCTCGCCGTGCGGCCGACCCCCACCGCGGCGAGGTGGTCGGCGGCGAGCAGCCGAATGCGGTCGGAACCGGCCGCCTCCCGAACGGGAAACGCCGACCCAGAAGTGTCGCGCTTGCTGGTTGAGAAGTGCAGCGTTCGGGATCGAAACACTGTCCCGTTCACCCACCCGAGTGGACCGCTGTCGGTGTTCGACTCCCCACCGGCCTCTTCTCCTTCGGGCGGTCGCGTCCGCGGCCCCACCCCCCGGACCCCTGCCGACGCTTCGCACCCCGGGGCCGGTCGCTCTCGCCGGTCGCCGCCAGGATGCGGCACCGGCGGGTCAGCCGATCCAGCGTCATCCCGACCCGCCGCTCGCTCCCCAGCACCTCGGTCTACTGCTCGAACGGCAGTTTCGTGGTCACGATCACGCGGGTCCGCTCGTAGGCGATGCGGATCACGTCGAACAGCAGCTCCGCCCCGCCCTGACTCGCCGGCACGGCACCCGACTCGTTCACGACCAGCACCCGTTCGGCGCGGCCGCTGTGCCCGGCGACGTAACCCCGAACGGTCGTCACGGCCGGCGTCGGCTTCCCCGTCGGCTCGGACCGACAACGGTTGGACGCCGTCCGGGGTGGCCTCGCCGAGGCTCGCGGCAAAGTGCCAGCCGTTCGTCCGCTGGGCGTCACCCTGCAGCCCGCGGACGGACCCGGCGGACCGCCGCCGCGGCTCGGTCCGGGTGAGGTGCCGGCCCCTGCGGTCGGCGACCGCGGTCACCTCGTCCGTTCAGGTCGTGACCCGGGCTGCCGGCTGTAGGACTGGGCCACTACCGGAACTTGACTCGCAGGTCCTCGACCGCGCCGTCGAATGGTACCGTCTCGCACGGCCAAGCCAACGCCGCCCCGGCGCCGGTGCCGGCCAGCACCTGGTTCGGCCCGGCCCCCCAGCCGACGGCCGTCACCGGGTGCTCGTGCCGCCGGCACGGGCCGACGGGTAGTCCGGTGGCCACGTCCCACAGTCGCAGCCCGCCGTCCCGGCAGCCGGTGGCCAGGGTGCGGCCGTCCGGCGACAGGGCGACGGCCGTCACCGCCTTCGGGTGGTCGAGCGGGCGGTTGAGCAGCGGCCGGCCGGCGGCCGCGTCCCACAGCCGGGCGGTG
The DNA here is from genome assembly GCA_043787415.1 of Fimbriiglobus sp. GTDB lineage: Bacteria > Planctomycetota > Planctomycetia > Gemmatales > Gemmataceae > JAXMAZ01. The sequence continues at coordinate 4,692 of JAYVUZ010000002.1, forward strand.
TTGTCGGCGTGGCCGGTGGCGAGCACCCGGCCGTCGGCCGACAGGGCGGCCGCCAGCACGGCCTCCGGGCAGACCAGCGGGGGGCGGACCGGGCGGCCGTCGGCCGGGTCGAAGAACCCCACCTCGGACTTGTTGACGGCCAGCAACACGTCCCCGGCCGGCGGCAGGAACACGGCCGACGCCGGCACCGCCAGGGTGCGGACCCGCTCCCCCCGGCCGTCGTCGGCCCACACCCCGACGGAGTGTTCGAGGGCAACGAACAGCTCGTTGGCGGCCGGCCGGCAGGCGAACCCGACGGCCGTGGTGTACGGCGGCAGGGGCCGCCGCAGGCTGGGGCCGGTGGCCGAGTCCCACACCTCCCAGCCCTTCCGCCGGCCGCAGTACACCAGCCCCGGCCGGGTGGGGTGGGCGGCGGTAGCCACCACCGTCCCCCGGCCGGCCAGCCGGCCGACCGCCCGGCCGGACCCGGCGTCGAACAGGAGCAGGTCGGTGGCGTCCCCGGTCACCGCCCGCGGGCCGGCCGGGTCGGGCACCCCGGCCACCACCCGCACCGGCTGGTAGGTCTGCCCGGGGAACGGGACGGCCGGCGGCCAGGGGACGGGGCGGACGGTGACCGTGCGGCCGGACACGACCACCAGCTCGCGGGTCGTGCCCGGCCGGAACCGCACCCGCCGGACGGCCCCGCTCACCCGGGCGGGGGCGGCCACCGGGTGGCCGACGAACGTGTCCCACAGGATCACGTTGCCGTCCCCCTCCCCCACCCCGAGCAGCCGCCCGTCCGGGGACATGGCGAGCGACCGGCCGGCCGCCCCGGCCAGGTTGAACACCTGCCGCATCGCCTCCCCTTCGCCCCTGCCGGCCATGAGCTGGACGACCGTGCCGGTCTCGGTGCAGGCGAGCAGGGACGGGGGCGGGTAGTGGCGGGCGGGACACAGGTCGGTCACCCAGGCGTCGAACTGCCAGCGGGCGGTCGGGCGGCCGGTGGCCACATCCCGGGCGACCACCTGACCGCCCCGGTCGCCGGTGGTAACGGTCCGCCCGTCGGCCGCCAGCCGCAGGCAGGTGAGCGGCATCACCCGCACCGGCTTCTGGCCCACCGTGCCGCCGGCGTACTCGGCCGTCACCCGCCCGGCCGCCCCGTCCCACCGCCGCAGCACCCCGTCCTGGCAGGCGAGCCAGAGCTGCCCGTCCCGGTCGTAGGCCACCGCCCACACGTTGCGGTCGCTGGGCTGCCGCCAAGCCGACTGCTGCCAGCGGCCGACCGGCTCCCCGCGCCGCCAGTCCCACTCGGTCATCGCCCCGCTGTCGTCCCCGACCGCCAGCCGCCGCCCGTCCGGGCTGAAGGCGACCGTCCAACAGGTGGGCACCCGCAGGTCCATGCACACCCGGACGGCCGCCCGAACGGCCCCCGCCACCCACCCCACCAGGTCGGCGGTCGGGTTGCGGGTGACGGCCCGAACCACGTCCCCGAGCACCTCCGCGGCGGCCGGCCGGGTGACGCTGAGGGCGGCCAGCACGGCCCCGGTGTCGGCGTCGTACACCCGCACCAGGCCGTCCTCGCCGGCCACCGCCAGGTGCTTGCCGTCCGGGCTGTAGGCGACCGCCAGGGCGTCGGACCGGGGGTCGAAGGTGATGACCCGGCCGGCCGGCAGCCGGGTGTCGGCCCAGCCCCGCAGGTTCACCCGCGTCACCCGGGCCAGGTCGGCGTCGCCGACCCGCTCGGCCGCCGCCAGGGCGTCCACGAACCGGGTCAGCCCCTGGTCCGGCCGGCCGCCCTCGCACAGGGCGACCGCCCGGTCGAACGCCAGGTAAGCGCCGGCCCGGTCGGCCGCCAGCCGCTGGCGGTCGGCCTCTTCGGCCTGGAGCCGCGCCCGGCCGGCGGCGTCCCGCTCGGACGCGGCGATCCGCTCGGCCCGCAGGTACAGAAAGCTGGTGCCGACCAGCCCGCCGGCGACACTGAGGGCCAACAGGGTCAGTACGCCGGCCAGGTCGGGGTTCCGCCGCACCCACCGGCCCACCCGCGCCCGCCGCCGCAGCGGGCGGGCGCGGGTGGGCCGGCCGTCGAGCACCCGGCGGAGGTCGTCGGCGAACGCCTCGGCCGTCGGGTAGCGGTCGTCCGGCCGCTTGCTCAGGCACTTCATGACCACCGCCGCCAGGTCGCGGGGCACCTGCGGGGCGAGCTTCGACAGGTCCGGGGGCGGCTGGGTGAGCACCTGGGTGAGAACGGCCAGCGGGTCCGTGCCGGGGAACGGCGGGCGGCCGGCCAGCAGCTCGTACAGCACCACCCCGAGGGAGTAGACGTCCGCCCCCGGGCCGACCCCGGCGTCGCCCCGGCCCTGCTCCGGGGCCATGTACTGCGGGGTGCCGATGACGGTGCCGGTGCCGGTCAGGTTGCTGTCGCCGCCGGCCGCCTTGGCCAGGCCGAAGTCGCCCACCTTGTACGTGCCGTCGGCGTCCCGCAGGATGTTGGCCGGCTTGATGTCCCGGTGGACGATGCCCTGCATGTGGGCGGCATGGACGGCGCGGGCCAGCCCCTCCACCAGCCCCGCCGCCTCGGCCGGTGGCAGGGTGGCCCCCTTGGTGTGGGCGTGCAGGGTGCCGCCTTCCAACAGTTCCAGCACCAGGTACGGCACCGCCACCCCGCCCGGGGTGTGGTAGGTGCCGACCCCGAACACCCGCACCACCTGCGGGTGCGTCACCCGGGCCAGCACCTCGGCCTCGAACAGAAACCGCTGGACAGTGCGGGGGTCGGCCAGCCCGCCGGCTAGCACCATCTTGACGGCCACCGGCCGGTTGAGCCGGCGGTCCACCGCCCGGTACACCACCCCCATGCCGCCGCGGCCGAGCTCGGCCCCCAGATCGAACCCGGGCAACTCGGGCCGCAGCACCAGCCGGGCCGGGGCCAGCAACGGGCCGTCGGCCAGCACCTGGGTGGCCGGGCCATCCGGCTCGGCCGGCGACCGGGCGACCCACCCGCCGGCCGGCCGGCTCAGCCGGTCGAGGGCCGTCTGGCAGGGCGGGCAGCCGTCGATGTGGGTAGCCAGGGTGTCGGCCGCGGCGGCCGGCAGGGCGTCGTTCAGGTACGCCGTCAGGGCGTCCGGCGGGGGGCAGGCAGTCATCGTCGGCTCACCCGGTCGCCTGGAGGGCGGCGACCTCCTCTTGAAGCAGCTTCTGGACCCGGTGCCGGGCCAGGTACACCCGGGACACGCCGATGCCCAGCCGGTCGGCGGCAGCGGCCGGGCTGAGGCCGTCCAGGGCGGTCAGTTGGAAGGCCGACCAGGTGGCCGCCGCGACCCGGCCCCGCACCCGGTCGATGGCCACGTCCAACAGCTCGCGGTCGAACGCCGCCGCCACGCGGGTTTCCAGGTCTTCCCGGGCTTCGAGGGAGTGCAGTTGGGCCAGCACCCCGGAGTCGCCGGACCCCCGCAGCCGGCGGGCCGAGTCGGTCACGAAGTCGTGCCAGGCGTGGTGCGTCAGGGTCTTCAGCCAGCCGCGGAACGACCGGGTGGGGTCGTAGTCGAAGGCCGGCAGCTTGACCGTCAGTTTGACCAGCACGGCTTGCGTCACGTCGTCGGCGTCGGACGGCTGGAGGCCCCACCGCAGGCACCAGTGGCGGATGGCCGGGGCGTACACGGCCACGAACTCGCCCCAACTGGCCTGACAGCAGGGGTCGGCCTGGAGGCGGTCGAGCAGGGACACCCGGGTGACATCGGGCAGAACGGCGTCCATCGGACGGAACTCCGGCCGGGGGGAGGCATCGGGCAATGGCAATGTGGTGACAGTGTACCGCGCCGGGTGGCCGTCGGGAAAAGCGGAATCGGGGCGCCGGGTTTCAGGCCTTCTCGCCGGGGCGAGGGGGCCTGAAACTCCCTGGTGATAGATCGCACCCCCGGCCGCCGTAACTTCCGATACCCCTACGCTGTCGGAGCGCCCGCATGGCCGTGTCCCCGAAGTCGCTGCTGGACAAACTCGGCACGGCCGCCCGCGGCACCCTGGAGAAAGCCATCGGGCTGTGCATGGCCCGCACCCACTACCACGTCGAGCCGGAGCACTGGCTGATCGCCATGCTCGACGCGGCCGGCGGCGACATCCCCATCCTGCTGCGGCAGTTCGAGCTGCACCCGGGCAAGGTCCGCGCCGACCTCGACCGCAGCCTCGGCGGCCTCCGCACCGGCAACAGCCGGCCGCCGGGGTTCTCCGTCGAGGTGCTCGACTGGGTGCGGGAGGGCTGGCTGCTCGGCAGCGTCGAGGCGGGCGCCCGGCAGGTCCGCACCGGCCACCTGCTGGCCGCACTCGTCGCCGACCGCACCCTCGGCCAGCGGCTGACCGGGGCGTCGCCGGAGTTGGCGCGGCTACGGCCGGAGGCCGTGTTGCGGGCCGTGCTGGAAATGCTGCCGGGGTCCGCGTCCGACGAAAATACGGCAGCGCCGGCCGAGGCGGGGGCGTCGGGTGACGGCCCGCCCCGGCCGGCCACCGCCACGCCGTCGCTGGACCAGTACACGGTGGACATGACGGCCGCCGCCAAGGCCGGCAAGATCGACCCCGTGGTGGGCCGCGAGGCCGAGACGCGGCAGCTCATTGACGTGCTGCTGCGGCGGCGGCAGAACAACCCCATCCTGACGGGCGAGGCCGGCGTCGGCAAGACGGCGGTGGTGGAAGGGCTGGCCGTGCGGATCGCCGCCGGCGACGTGCCCAGTTCGCTCAAGGGCGTGGTGCTGCGGTCGCTCGACCTCGGCCTGTTGCAGGCCGGGGCCGGCGTCAAAGGCGAGTTCGAGAACCGCCTGAAGGCTGTGATTCAGGAGGTCAAGTCGTCGCCGGTGCCGATCGTCCTGTTCATCGACGAGGCCCACACACTGATCGGGGCCGGCGGCCAGGCCGGGCAGAACGACGCCGCCAACCTGCTGAAACCGGCCCTGGCCCGGGGCGAGCTGCGGACCATCGCCGCCACCACGTTCGCCGAGTACAAGCGGTACTTCGCCACCGACGCCGCCCTGAAGCGCCGCTTCCAGCCGGTCAAGGTGGAGGAGCCGCCGGAACCTACGGCCGTGCGGATGCTTCGCAGCCTGGTGCCGATGCTGGAGAAGCACCACAGCGTCACCATCCTCGACGAGGCGGTGACGGACGCCGTCCGGCTGAGCGCCCGGTACATGCCCGACCGCCAGTTGCCGGACAAGGCCATCAGCCTGCTGGACACGACGTGCGCCCGGGTGCGGCTGAGCCAGTCGGCCACCCCGGCGGCCCTCGACGATGCCCGGCGGGAGATGGCCCTGCTGACGCAGGAGCTGGCCGCCGTGGCGAAGGAGGGCAAGACCCGGCCCGGGGCGGCCGACCGGCACGCCGACCGCACGACCGACCTGGACGCCCGGTTCGCCGCCGCCGACGCCCGCCGGGCCACCCTGGAAGCACAACTGGAGAAGGAGCGGGAACTCGTCGCCCGCATCCTGGCCGCCCAAGCGGCGACCGACGGCCTGCCGGCCGACTTGGCCGCCCTCACCGCCGAACTGGCGACCCTCCAGGGCGAGTCGCCGCTGGTGGAGCCGGCGGTGGACGGACCGGCCGTGGCCCGCGCCGTCGCCGCCCAGACCGGCATCCCGCTGGGCAAGATGGTCCGCGACGAGCTGACCACGGTGCTGAAGCTGGCCGACACGCTCAACGAGCGGGTGGTCGGCCAGCGGCACGCCCTGGAGGCCATCGCCCAGCGGGTGCGGACGGCCCGCGCCGACCTGGCCGACCCGCGGCGGCCGCAGGGCGTGTTCCTGCTGGTCGGCCCGAGCGGGGTCGGCAAGACGGAGACCGCACTCGCACTCGCCGACCTGCTGTACGGCGGCGACCGCAACATGGTGGTCGTGAACATGTCTGAGTATAAGGAGTCGCACAAGGTGTCGCGGCTGGTCGGCACGTCCAAGGGGTACGTCGGGTACGGCGAGGGCGGGGTGCTGACCAACGCCGTCAAGAACCGGCCGTACAGCGTGGTGCTGCTGGACGAGGTAGAGAAGGCCCACGAGAGCGTGCAGGAAATCTTCTACCAGGTGTTCGACAAGGGCGTGCTTCAGAACGACGACGGCGAGGACGTGGACTTCAAAAACACCATCATCCTGCTCACCAGCAACGCCGGGACGGACGCCCTCATGAAGGCGTGTGCCGACCCCGAGACGATGCCGCCGGCGGACGCCCTGATCGATTTGCTCCGGCCGGAGCTGCTCAAGGTGTTCAAGCCGGCGCTGCTGGGTCGCATGACGGTGGTGCCGTACTTCCCGCTCGGCGACGAGGTGCTGCGGAAGATCATCGTCCTCAAGCTGGGGCACATCGGCCAGCGGCTGAAGGCCAACCACCGGGCGGCCTTCCGGTACTCGCCGGCGGTGGTGGACACGGTGGCCGCCCGCTGCACGGACGTGGACAGCGGCGCCCGCAACGTGGACCACATCCTGGGCGGAACGCTGCTGCCGGCGGTGGCGGCCGAGGTGATCGGCCGCATGGCCGACGGCCGGCCGGTGGCGCTGGTGGACATCGGCGTCGGGGCCGACGGGCAGTTCACGTACAGCGTGACGTGAGGCGAGCGGCCGATCAGCACCGTCGGCAGCCCGAGGACGATGCTGCCGCCGTGGCCGCAAGTGTCGCCCAGCCGGGCCGCCGGCATTTTCCCGATGAGCACCGTCGCCGACCCCTTAGCGATCAGGTCCGGCGGGCCGACGCACACGGCCATGTCGGTGGCCCGCGCCGCCGGCAGGCTGCCGATCAGCACCGTCGGGCAGCCGGGACCGGAGATCGGCCCGCCGACGTGCGGCACCGGGCCGGTGAAGGCCGGGCACACGTGCAGGTCGGTCAGGCGGGCGGCGGGCATTCCCATACCCCTGGTACGCCGCCGGCGGCCCCGAGCTTTCAGAACCGCACCCGCATCTGGACCTGGAGCTGGTCGCGGAACAGGCTGTTGCCGCCCACCCCGAAGGTGCCGCCCACCCCGAAGTCGTAGGTGTCGCAGAAGAACAGCCGGGTGCCCGCTCCGACCAGCCCGACGGTCGTGCCGCTGGACTTGCGGAACCCCTGCCCCAGGTCCGTGAACCCGCCGTCCTGGAACGAGTACCCGTGCCCCTCCAGGGTGCCGACCAGTTGCACCGACTCGGTCGGCTTCCACAGCACCTGGTTGTAGGCCAGGTGGTAGTGCAGGAACGCCCCGCTGTACGTCGAGTCGCCGCCCAGCGGAATCCACTCGCCGACTTGTGCTTGCAGGAAGCAGTCGCCGCCAAGCCGCAGACCGGCGATCACCGACGGGTCGAGGGACACGTGCCCCACGCCCAGCCCCTTGCGGGGGTTGCCGCTGGGCACGGTGGTGTCGAGTTGGAAGGCCAGCAGCACCAGTTCCGTGTCCAGCAGCAGCGACTTGGTGGCGATGGCCGTGTCGCCGAACCCGGCCCCGCTGCCGGCGTACTCCGAGTTGACGCTGCGGTACGGCGTGGTGACGGCCGTGCTGAACTTGCCGGCCGCCGCCTCGGTGGTCTGGTACAGCTCGTGCCGCGTCACCCGCCCCGAGCCGAGCTGGCCGAACCCCGGGGCCGGCCCCTTGCCGTTGCCGTCGGCCCGCGCCCGGTACAACTCGACCCGGTCGGCCAGGAAGATGTCGTGGGTGTAGTTCCAGCCGAGCTTGGTCTGAGACACCGGCCGGGCGGCGACGGTGTTGAAGGCCGTGTCGGCCAGCGGCTCCCATTTCGGCCGGTAACACGGGTCCGGGCAACAGAGGGTGTCGTACAGGCTGCCGACCAGCCGGCCGGCCAGCCCGCCGGTGGCCGGGAACGGCTCGCACCGGCCGTCACACCCGCCCGGCCCGGCGGCACCGCCACAGGTGGCGCAGCCGGCCGCCGGCACGTCCAGCCCGGCCAGCTTCAGCATCGTGTCGTCGTTGACCGGCACCCCGCCGACCCGCACCACCCCGACCCCGGGGGCACGCGGCGGGTCGGCGGCCGGGGCGGCGGGCTTTGATGCCTGTAGGACCGGCACTAGCGGCACCCCTGGTGGCAGTTCCAGTTCGACCGTCCGCGGCCCGTCCGGCACGCCTGGAATGGTCGGCAGATCGACCGGCACCTGGCCGCGGGGGATGATGCCGGCAGTGTGGCAGCCGGCTGCCAGCAGGAGGACGGCGACCCACCCGGTCCGACGGGCGACGGGGTAAGTTGGCATAGAGTCCTCCAAGCCGGGGCAGTGGGCAACTTCCGCCCGTCTCATCGGCCGGCGGAGGTTGCGGGCTTTGCCGAATGTGACGACGACATGGGTAGTGACGGGTTTTCCGTGGACGGGTGGAGCCGGGCAGGCGGGGCGGCCGATGGAAGTGGTAATGACTCATCGAGGCTGTCACATGCTGCGACTCGCTGCCGTGATCGCCGGGCTGTCGGCGGCCGCCCCGGCACTGGGCCAACTGCCGCCGGTCGCCGCCCCCGACCCGCTCGCCGCCGGTGCGGTCGCGGCGGGGGCCGCCCCGAAGAACCTGTGGTCGTTCTTCTGCCTCACCCCAGACCAGAAGCTCAAGTGCAAGGCGCACTTCTGCACCTCGCCGGCCGGCCAGTTGGTGAACAGCTTGCTCAAGCCGGCCGGCGGCCTGACCGGCGGGCTGATCGGGCCGATCTGCCCGCCGGCGTCGGCCGCCAACCCGGAGAACCTGAAGAAGCCGGCCGACAGCGCCCAGGGGGCGGCGGCCCGCATCAAGGCCGAGGAGGCCCAGGCGGCGGCGAAGGTGGCAGACCTTGAGTATCTGGCCACGAAAAACTGCAAGCGGTACCCGGAGGCCGAGGCGGCGCTCATCAACGGGCTGCGGGCCGAGAAGAACGAGTGTGTGCGACTGGCGGCGGCGAAGGCGCTGGCCCGCGGCTGTTGCTGCTCGCTGAAAGTCATCAAGGCCCTGACCATCGTGGTTAACGGGACGACGGCGGATGCCTTCCCGGCCGAGGACTCGCCGCGTGTGAAGCTGGCCGCGTTCGTCGCCCTGGAGCGGTGCCTGGCCGCCTGCGACCTGCCGGCCGAGAAGCCGCCGGAGGTGCCGGGCAAGAACGACGGCGAGGTGCTGCCGGCGACGTACTACACGGTCCTGTTCGACAAGCTGAAGCCGGCCGACGTGTTCGCCGAGGCCCGAACGGCGCTGGCCAACGGGCTAGCGCTGCCGGCCGACGCCATGCCCCGGGCGAAGACCGCCGCCGGGGTGGTGACTGCCCCGCCGTCAGCGCCTGCGGCCCTGTTGCCGCCGCCGGCCCGGCCGAAGACGCTGTTCGACGTGGTGCGGAAGGCGCGGGGGTAGGACATTCCGCCTCTACACCGGCACCACCAGCGTGAACGTGGACCCCTTGCCCACCTCGCTGGCCACCGTCACCTCGCCGCCCATCGCCTCGACCAGCTTGCGGGTGATGGCCAGCCCCAGGCCGGTGCCGCCGTGCGTCCGGGCCAGGCCGGCGTCCACCTGCACGAACGGCTGGAACAGCCGACCCACCTGCTCCGGGTTCATTCCGACGCCGGTGTCGGCCACGCTGACCCGCACGGCCGCCCGGCCGGCGTGGGTCGTCGCCTCGGCGGCCAGCGTCACCCGGCCGGCGGCGGTGAACTTGCAGGCGTTGCCCAGCAGGTTGAGCACGCACTGCCGCAGCCGGGTGGCGTCGCCGACACCGGGGCCGAGGTCGGCCGGGCACTCGACCACCAGCCGGTTCTGGTGCGTGCGGGCCAGCGGGTCGGCGGCGGCAGCGATCTCCCGCACGAGCCGGGCCGGGTCGAACGGCTCGTGGGCGAGCGGCATCTTGCCGGCCTCGATCTTGGAGAAGTCGAGCAGATCGTTGATGAGCGTCAGCAGGTGGCCGGCGGCGGCGTGAATCTGGTGCAGGTCCGGGGCGTACTCCGGCCGGCCGTCGGCCGCCGTCTGCTCTTGCAACATCTCGGCGTACCCGAGGATGGTGGTGAGCGGCGTCCGCAGCTCGTGGCTGACCACGGCCAGGAACTGGCCCTTCGCCCGGTCGGCCTGCTCGGCCGCCTCCTTGGCCACCCGCAGCCGGTCGGCCTCGGCGTCCGTCGCCGCCCGGGCCAGCCCGGCCCCGACGGTGCTGGCCAGGATTTGCACCACCTGGGCCTCCAGCGGGCCGATGTCCTTGTCCCGCACCTTCAGGTGGCGGCTGCCGTACACCGCCCCGACCACCGCCCCGTCGGCGGACAGGACGGGCGAGGCCACCACGCTCGACACCCCGTCCAGGCTGTCCGACCCGTCGGCGGCCGCGTCGGCCGTCAGGTAGCACGTCCGCTTCTCCCGCAACACCCGCTCCAGCAGGTGGTGACTGAACGGCCGGTTCAGCACCTGATCGTCCCGGGTCTCCTTGGCCACCACCCGCCAGGCGGTGCCGTCGGTCAGCAGCACCACCCCGGTGTCCACCCCGATCTGGTTGACCAGGGCTTTGGCCGTCAGGGTGAACAGGTCGGCCGGGGCGGTGGCCCGCTGGACGGTCAGCACGGAGCCCAGCCAGCCGACCAGCTCGACCAGCGGCACCCCCTCCTGGGCCAGCAGGCTACTCAGGTTCTGGGTGGTGTGCCGGCCGGTCGGGGCGACCGACCGCACCGGGACGGCCGACGGCTCGGCGGCCGCGTACCCGATGTCCAGCACCGTCTCGCCGACGCCCAGCCGCACCGGCAGCTTGTACTCGCCGGTCTGCCCGGGGGTGAGCAGGGAGTGCTGGTCCACGGCCACCGCCCCCCGGCTGCTCAGGTTGGTCAGCCGCAGGCCGCGGTCGGGCAGCTCGTCCAGCCGAAGATGATCCCGGGACACGAAGGCGTCCCCCAGGGCCAGCCGGGGCAGCCCCGCCCGGGCCGGCCCCCGGCCGACCTCCAGCGGCCCGGCCCGGTGGGTCAGTTGCTGGGTGTCGGCGCGGCTGACCACGGTGACGAGAAGCATCCGGGCGGACCTGGTGGGGCGATGCAAGAAGTACGGCCGCCGGGCCGTATGTGTTGCAGCGTACTGGCGAACTGGCCCCACGGAGCGAGCATGGCGGCCCGTCCCGTCCACTGGTACGAAGGCCAGTTCCTCCAGCCGCACCACCTCCAGGCGGCGGACCGGGCAGCCCACGAACGGACGGCCCGCGGCCGCTGGGCCGACCCCCATGGGTGGGGCGTCCGCTCCCTCGAACTCGACCCGGACGCGCTCACCAACGGCCGGCTGGTGGTGCGGGAGCTGCGGGCCGTGTTCCCGGACGGTACGACCGTCGCTGCCCCGGCCGACGCCGTGCTACCGGCCCTCGACCTGGCCCCGCTGTTCGCCCCCGGCAAGCCGGTGACGGTGCTGCTCGCCCTGCCCGTCCTCAACCTCGGCCAGCCGAACGCCGACGAGACCGCCGACGCCGGCCTCGCCCGCTACCGGCTGACCACGCAGGAACTGGAAGACGAGAACACCGGGGTGAACCCGCAGCCGGTGCGGGTGCGGGTGCCGAACTTGCGGCTGTTGACCGGCGACCAGGACGCCACCGGGTACGACACCCTGCCGCTGGTCCGGCTGGTGAAGTCTTCCCGGGCCGACGCCCCGCCGGAAATCGACCCGGCCTTTTCCCCACCACTGTTGGCCCTGGACGCCTGGAAGCCGCTGGCCCTGGGTGTACTCGGGGCGGTGTACGACCGGGTGGGGCGGAAGCGGGACCGGCTGGCCAACCTGATCGCCGACCGCGGCGGGCGGAAGCTGGACTCGACCGACGTGGTGGCCGCCGACCACCTCCGCGAGTTGTCCGCCGCCTACGCAGCCCTCGGGGTGCTGGCCTTCACCCCCGGGTTGCCGCCCTTCCCGGCCTACCTGGAACTGGCCCGGCTGGTCGGCCAGCTCGCCATCTTCGACCGCTCCGGCCGCTGGCCCGCGATCCCCGCTTACGACCACCCGGCCCCCGGCCCGTGCTTCCACCGGGTCAAGCTGCTGCTCGACGCCCTGCTGGACATCCTGCCCGAGCCGGAGTACAAGGAGCGGGCGTTCGTCGGCGTCGGGGCACGGCTCCAGGTGTCGCTCGACCCGGACTGGGCCGGGCCGGGATGGGAGCTGTTCCTGGGGGTGCGGTCGGACACCGACCCGGACGAGGCGGTGCGGCTACTCACCGGGGCCGGCCAACTGGACATGAAGGTGGCGTCCGGCGACCGGGCCGACACCATCTTCCAGTTGGGCCAGGCGGGGCTGTCGTTCGACCCGACCCCGCGGCCGACGGTGCTGCCCGAACTGGCCGGCCAGCGGTACTTCCGCCTGACACGCAGCCCGGACAAGGAGTGGGCACAGGTGGTGCGGTCGCTGACACTGGCCGTGCGGTTCAACGAGACCCGGGTGGTCGGCGCCCTGGCCGGCGAGCGGACCGTGGCCGTCCGCATCACCGGCGGCAGCACCACCCTGCGGTTCACCTTATACGCCGTCCCGGCCGGGGCGCGGCGATGACTGACCCCGTGGCCCGGCTGGTCAACCCGCCGCTGGATTTGGTCCTGGGCCTTGGGGACGCCTGGGGCGGCCCCGCCGGCCCGGCGTTCGACGCCGGCCGGGACGCGCTGGCCGGCCGGTTCCGGCCGCTGTTCGCCGCCCACCCGCCGGCCGGCGGGGCCGACCTCGGGCTAGCCTACCCGGTGGCCTGCCTGGCCGACGAACTGCTCACCCGCCACCCGCTCGCCGGCCGCAAGTGGACGGAGCGGAAGATCGAGGCCGAGTTCTACGGCACCAACGACCGAGCCTGGCAGTTCTGGCGGCAGGCCGACCTGGCGGCCGGGCGGGACGACGACCGGCTGGAGGTGGTGTTCGCCTGTGTCGGGCTGGGGTTCCGCGGCGAAAAGGCCGACGACCCGGCCGCAATTCGCGCCTGGCTGGCCGCCCACCGCGACCGGGTGGTGAGCCGTCTCAAGCCCGCCCCCGACCGCCCGCCGAGTTTGGACCCGCCGACGCCGGCCGGCCCGCTCACCGGCCGGGCGTCGCTCCGCCGGGCGGTGGTGGCCGCCGTCGCCGGGCTGGCCGTCGGGGCGCCGGCCGCCGCCGCCCTCCTGGCCCGGGCGCTGGCCCGATGACCAACCGCCTCCGCCAGCTCGCCCGCTCCCGCACCGTCCGGCTGGTGCTGTGGATGCTTCTACACGTCATCCTGTTGTCCGCCGCCCTGGCCGGGGCGTGGTGGCTGAACCGCCGGCTAGACGTGCCCGCGGCCCTCGTGCCCGGCATCCCCGCCCTGGCCGGGTACTGGCTGCCGCTACTGGTCCTGTTGGCCTACGCCGGCGGCTGGCTGGCCTGGGCACTGCTGCGGACCACCGGCGAGCCGTCGGCCGGCGACTTCCCCGACTTGGCGGATGCTTGGCAGGCCGGCCGGCGGGCGGTGGCCGACGCCGCCATCGATATTCGGAAGGTGCCCGTCCTGCTGGTGCTGGGCAAGCCGGCCGGCGGCCCGGCCGACTACTTCCACGCGGCCGGCGACTGGGTGGTGCGGGCGGCCCCGTCGGCCGACGCTCCGGTGCAGGTGTTCGCCAGCCGGCAACTGGTGTGCGTGGCGGTGCCGGGGGCCGGGGCCACGTCCGCCATCGCCGGCCGCCCCGTCGCCGCGCCGCCGACGGCCGGCCAACCGGCTCCGGTACTCGACCTGCTCGACGCCCCGACCCCGGCTGCGGAAGCCAGCGTGCCGGGGGTCGCCGATCCGGTGGACTGGCTACCGGCCGCCGGGCAGGCGGCGATGCTGAAGCTCGACCCGGCGGTGGTGGCACGGTTGCAGTTCGTGGCCGGGTGCGTGATGGCCGCTCGGCGGCCGTTCTGCGCGACGAACGGGCTGGTCTGGCTGTTGCCGGCGACCGCGGTCGCCGACGCCGGCCCGGCCGCCGAACTGGCCGAGGCGGTTCGTACCGACTTGGCGGCGGTGGAAGGGGTGTGCGGGCTGGACCTGCCGTCCACCGTCGTGATGGTCGGGGCCGAGGGGGTGCCGGGGTTCCGGGAGTTGGCCGCGGGGTTGCCGGCGTCTGCGACCGGCGGCCGGGGGCTGGGCTGCCCGTTCCCGCTCCGCCCGGCCGACGGTCCCGCGAAGCTGATCGCCGACGGCGTCGGCTGGCTGACCGGGCCACTGCTGGCCGGGCTGGCGTACCGCCAGATGGCGGCCGGTGGCGGGTCGGCCGGGTGGCGGTTCGCGGCGGCGTGGGCGGTCCGGCGGGATCACCTCACGCGGCTGGTGGTGGGCGGGTTGTTGGGCCGGGCCGAGCGACCGCCGCTGGTGACCGGGGTGTACCTGGCCGGCACCGGCACCGCCGCCGAGGACCGCGGGTTCGCCGCCGCGCCGCTGGCCGCCGCCGCCGCGCTGGAAGACGCGGTGAGCTGGAGGCCGGCCGCCCGGCGGGCCGACCGCACCGACCGCCGGCTGGCGGCGGTGGTGTACCTGCTGCTGGCTACCGGCCTGGCGGCCGTGGCCGGGTTCGGGGTGCGGGTGCTGAAGGGGTGAGGCGCCGAGCCTGTTTTGACCACCCACCTCGGCTCTCCCCCGCCCAGGGAAAGTGGGGGCCAAATCAACCGACTGACCGCTGTCACTTCAGCAGCAGAGCCAGCCGCACCGCGGCGACGCCGCCGGCCGGCACGTCGGCCGCCGCCTCGGCGGTGCGACCGCTCACCGCCTTCTCGCACACCACCCGGTACTTGCCCGGCGGCAGGTCGGCCGCCTCGAACGTGCCGCCGTCGCCGGTCTTGACGGTCGCCTTCGGGGCCTTCGGGTCGGCGGTCGCGAACACCTGGACCGTCAGCCCCGGCTGCGGCAACTCGCCCTCGACCACCACCCCGCGGACCGACCCCGGCTTCGGCTTGGCCAGTTCGGCCGGGTCGGCGGTGTCGACGCTAACAGTGCCGGCGGCCGACACGCCGGCCCCGGACGTGACCACCACCGACAGGTCAACCGTCGGCAGTTCGACGGCCGGCAGGGTGGCCGTCGCCCGCCCGCCGCTCACCTTGCCCGGCACCGCCACGGCCCCTTGCGGCGGGGCCGACCCGGCTGGCTTGCCGACGAAGAACCGCACCTCCTTCACCCCGCTGGCCGGCACGTCGAAGGCGGCGGTCACGGCCAACGGTTTGCCCCGTGGCACCACCGCCGGCACCCCCACCAGCCGCACCCCGGCCGGCGGCAGCGGGTCGAACACCACCCGCCGGCGGGCCGTCGCCAGCACGTTGCCTGCGAGCGTCAGGTCGGCCGTCAGCTCCTTCACCCCGACCAGCCGGGCTACGTCCAGATCAGCCGCCGGGTCGGACGCGGTGGCGGTCGCCGTCAGCCCGCCGGCCGGGTCCACCGCGACGGCGGCTCGCCGCACCCCGGCCGGCAGCGGCGGGTAGCGGCGGTCGGTGCCGGCCCCCTCGCCGATATGGAGCGTCACCGCCGCCCCGGGCGGGCCATCGGCTTCGAGCTTCACTGGCAGCGGGGCGGCATCGGTGGCGAACTCCGGGCAAGCGATGCGGACAGCCGGGGCCGTGTCCGGGCGGAACTCGACCGGCCCGCCGCCGCGGGACACGGTCCCGGTGAACCGGGCCGCCCGTGGCACCCCGTCGATGGCGACGGCCACCCGCAGCCCGCCGGCCGGCAACCCCTTCGCGTACAGCTTCAGGGCCGGAGCGGCGGCGGTGAGGGTGCCCCGGAGCAGCCCGCCGGCCGTCGGCTCGATCGCCGCGTCACCCAGCAGCCGCACCTCGACCGGCACCGCACCCACCTGCCGGACCAGCGCCGCCGGTACCGTCAGCTCAACCCCGGTCAGCCGCACCGGGCCGACCGCCACATAGCCGGCCGGGTCTTCGGTGGTCAGCCGCAGCGGCACCGTCTGCACCACGGCTTTCGAGATCGGGTCCACCAGCTCGACCGGCCATTCCAGCGGCAACTCGAAGGGCACGGCGGGGCTGGTGGGCGGCGGGCCGGGGGCGAAGGCCACCACCGTAGTACCACCCGGAGCGACCGTCACCGGGGCCGACTCCCGGCCGAGCGCCGGCAGTCGCACGACCACCGTCCGCGGGGTCGGCCCGGGGTTGGCCAGCACCAGCTTCGCGGTCATCGGCTGGCCGTTCGGCCGGATCGCCCAGCCGAGAGCCGAGCCAGTGTCGGTGCGGACGAGCAGGGTGAGCCGGTTGGCCACCGCCGACACGTCCACCGGCAGCCGGCGGAACTGGTGCCGGCCGCCCGCCGTCACCCGCAGCAGCAGCCCGGCTGCCGTGGCCGAACCGACCTTCGGCCCGGGGGACACGTCCAGCGACAGCGTCACCGCCCGGCCCGGCTGCAACGCGGCGGTGACGGCCGCAGTCTGCAGCCAGCCGACGACCGGCGCCTCCGGCGTGATGTGGACCGGCAACGGCTCGGTCGGCCCGGCCCCGCG
Source organism: Fimbriiglobus sp. (assembly GCA_043787415.1). Lineage (GTDB taxonomy): Bacteria > Planctomycetota > Planctomycetia > Gemmatales > Gemmataceae > JAXMAZ01. The sequence continues at coordinate 21,024 of JAYVUZ010000002.1, forward strand.
GACCTCCACCGTGGTCGTGGCCGGGCCGGTCAACACCAGCGGGGTCGGCCGGCCGACTTCGACCAACACCAGCGGAGCGGCCGACGGAACAGCCGCCCGCAACTCGGCGGCACGGCGGCGGTGGGCCGCGACCAGCGGGGCCGACCGGAGGTCGGCGGGGTCGAGGGAGGCGAACTCAGCCCGGTGCAGGTGCCAGGTCAGCAGCCCGACCCAGTCGGCGGCCGGCGGGTCCGGCGGGTCGTCCGCAACGATGGGTGGAGCGGGCGCAGTCACGGCCGGGCGGCGGGGGTCGGCCCAAGCCGGCAGCCCGGCCTCGTCCAGCCCGCGAACCGCTTCCTCGGCCCGCGCCTGTCGGGCCAACCGCACCGCCCACAGTGCCGCGCGCTCGTCGGCCGACGGCCGGGCCGTCCGCAGCAGGGCGTCTACCTCTGTGGGCGATAGCCGGTCCCGCCGGCCGGCCGTCGCGGCGAACTCGGCGGCCCGGTCGTCCGCCGCGAGTCGCACCGGGCTGGCGGCGTCGGCCCACCCTGCGGCGGCAGTCAGCAAGGCGGACACGTCCGGCGGCGACGCCGGCGGCTGTAGCGCTGCGGCTAGCTGGTCCAACAGCGGTCGCGGGACGCCCCACCGGCCGCCTGCGATCAAGGCCCGCCGGGCCGCCCGGTGCCGGTCCCGCACGTCCAACAGTTGGCGAACCAGCCCGTCCGCGGCGGCGACGGCGGCGTCCGGGTCGGCGGCGAATCCGGTGGCCGCGAGCCTGGCCACGGCGGCCGTCACCGCGGCGTCGGCGTCGGCCAGCGCTGCCCGCACCCAGGGGAACACGTGCGGGTCGTCGGCCGCGCGGTCGAGGCGGACGGTCAGTCGCACCGCCCGCCCGTCGGGGACCGCTCGGGTCAGCGGGCCGAGCGGGTCGGCGGCCGCCGGGTCGAGCGCCGCCCACATGCGCCCCGCCCACCGCAGGGCCGGGCCGGCCGGCGGCGGGTCGCTCGCCAGGGCGGCGGTCAGGGTCGCGGCGTCCGCCTTCAGCGTCGGCGGCAGTGGAACCGAATCCGGGGCGGCCGGGTCGGCGGCGTCAAGGGCGGCTCGCAACTGGTCGGCGGCGGCCGGGTCGGCGGTCGGCAGGACCACCAGCCCGGCGCCCGACGGCCGTGCGACGGCGGCTGTGAACGTCGTAACTGCCGGCGTCAGCCGGTCGGCAAACCGGCCCCCGCCGGCCCAGCGGGTTTCGGCGTCGAGTACCGCCGCCTCGAACCGCCGCACCGCGGCCGGGTGGTCGTCGGTCGCCGCGTCCCGCCGCGTCCACGCCTCGGCCAACTCCGCCGGGTAGGAAACGGCCGCCGGCGTTTCCTCCGGCGGGGTGGTGCTGAACCCGACGAAGAAGTCCGGCCCGCTGCCGACCAGTTCGACCGCCGGCCCGGGGACGCCGGCCGCCTCGGCCCAGCGGCCGACCGACTCCCGCACGAACGCCGCCAGCTCCCGTGCCGTCACCCGGCCGTCGCGGTCGCCGGCCGGGTTGGAGCCGTCGGCCGCCGCCAGCCCGCGGGCGAGGTAGTAGCCCACCGGCGACCGGCCGCCGATCCCGTGCGTGCCGTGCGACACCGCGACCAGTACCGACCGCTGATCGTCCGGCGTGGCGGCCAGGGCGGCGTCGGCCAGCAGGCCGGCGGCCGGGCCGTGCAGGTTCAGCACCACCAGCAGCGGCCGGTTGCCGCGGAGCCGGGCCAGCAGCTCGTCGAGCGGCAGCCGGTTCCGCGGCGAGTCGGCCCCGTCGGCGTCGCCGGCCAACTCGCCCCGGCCGTCCGGCCCGGCGGTCAGCCGCCCGGTGACGACCGCCACCAGCCCGGCCCGGCCGGGTGGCCGGGTCAGCGCCAGCCGCAACTGGTCGCGGGTGGGGTTGGTCGGCAGCCCCCCCGACGGGGCCAGGGCGGCGTGGTCGGCGGCGGCGAACGGCACCGGGGCGGCGGCGGCACTCTGGGTGACGACGAAGTGGTCGGCCGGCACCGGCGGGTCGTACAGGGCCAGCAGGCCGACGGCGGCGGCCAGCACCCCGGCGGCGACGGCCGCCAACGGCCCGGCCCGCCGCGCCAGGCCCCCGGCACCGGCCGGCCCGGTCTGCCAGCCGGGGGCGGTCATCGGCCGTACTCCGGTGGCATGGTCAAGGTGGCGGACAGGCCGTCGCGGTCGGCCGCCGCCTTGGCGTCCTCGCCGCGGACCAGCTCGAACGTCAGGCCGGCCGGCGGCGGCCCGTCCCACCAGAACAGACAGGTGGTGCGCCCGCACGGGAACAGCCGCACCGCCGACCCGTCCGGCGTCCAGCCGGTCGGCCGCACCCAGGCGGGCTTGTCCACCGGGTGGTCGAGCCGCACCGCCAGACAGTCGCGGGTGCCGTCGACGACGGTGTGCCGCTCGACCGCCGCCGGCCGGACGCGGACCCCGCCCACCTCGCCGCCGCTCGTGCCGACCGTGCCGACCGCCGGGAACGGGGCGGCGGCCTGCCACCACGCCCGCACGGCCGACGGCCCGGCCGCCAGCCGCACCCCGGCCGGATCGGCGGTGCCCGCCAGCGGGCCGCCGGGGCCGTCGGGTTCCAGCCACAGGTCGGCGACTCGGGCCGGGCGGAGCGGGTCGGTCGCCGGCAGCGGGTCGGCGAAGGTGAGCCGCAGGCCGTCCGTCAGCCGGACGGCGGCGAAGGTCCAACCGGGAGCGGTCGGGTTTGCCAGTGCCGCGGCCGGCGGCGACCGCCGCCGCCCCACCTGCCAGCCGCCGGCCCCGCGGAACAGCTCGGCGTCCAGCCGCTCGCCGGGGCGGAGGTCGAACGGCCGGCCGCCGAGGTCGGGTTGGTAACGGCCGGCGGCCAGCGGCACGTCGGCCCCGTCGGCAGTGGCCGGCACCCGCACCGGCCGGCCGCCGGCGGCCGGGGTGAGGGTCAGCAGCACCTGCAGGTTGGACGCCCGCCGCAACGCGGCGGCCAGCCCAGCGGCGGCGCTGGCGGGCAGGAACCGGCCGGCCGGCCGGAAGGTGGTAACGGCGCGGAACTCGTCTTGCCCCGCCTGCTCCTTCGGCCCGACCGGCAGGGCCAGCACGTGCAGCGCCACACCACTGCCGTCGAACGCACGCAGCCCGTCCTTGACAGGTGTCTTCTTCGCCCCGGACCCGGGGTTGTCGAGCGCGTCGCTGATGAGCACGACGGCGTTCGGCCCGTCGGCGGCGGTCAGCCCGACCTTCGCCCGCACCGCCACCCGGACCAGCGGCGACTCGCCCCACGGCCGCACCGCCCGCACCCGGGCCACCGCCGCCGCCCGGTCGGCCGGCTGCCACGGACTCAGCGGGCGGACCTCGTCGCCGTCGGCCGGCGACCCCTGGTGGCCGATCACCGTCACCCGCACCAGCATCCCGCGTGGTAAACCGGCGAGCAGCGTGTCGAGGGCGGCGACGGCTTCCGGGAACCGGCCCGGCTTGTCGTCGTCCGGCCCCATGCTGCCGGTGGCGTCCACCACGACGGCGACGGCACCGCCGCCGGCACTGAGTTCGTCGGCCACGTCGGGGTCGGCCACCACGCTGACGGTGGCGGCGGCCGGCGGGCGGGTGCGGGCGAGCGTCACCGTCGGGGTCGGCACCCGGGTGACGGCCAGCGGCCAGCGGGCGGTGCGACCGCGGAAGAAGCCGGCCACCGGGAGCGCTTCGGCCCCCGCGGCCGGCATCAAACTCAGTGACACCCGGGTGTCAGTCGCCCGGCCCCAGGCGGCTTGAGCGGCCCGCACCACGGCCAGCCCCGGGCCGGTGTGCGGGGTCGGCGGGGCGTCAAACCCGACGGCCGCCGTCGGGTTCGGCTCGTCGGTGCGGGTGGCGTCGCCGACCAGCTTCGCGGCCACGGGGAACGGGTCGTCGGCGGCGACTTCCGCGGCGGCGGCGGTCGCGTCGGCCCCGAGCCGGCGGGCGTCGGCCAGCAAAACCAGGGCGGCCGGGCGGAAGTACGGCCGGGGCGGGCCGTCGTCCCACCAGCGGTCCGCGTTCACCCGCCGGGCTTGGGCGACGAGCGCCACCCCGGCGCGGACGGCTCGCAGCCGGCGGGCGGCCCTGTCCCAGTCGGCCCCGGTCCGCGTCACCCGGGCGAGGCGGTCGGCAAGGACCGGGTCGGCCGGGCTTCCCAGGCCGGCGAACGCGGCCGCCACGGCGGTATCGGCGGCCGTCAACTCGCCCAGTGGATCGGGCCGGCGGGCCGCCTGGTCGTAGCGAAAGTCGGCGTCCGGCAACCCGCCGGGCAACCGGGCGACCAGCAGCCGGCCGAGGCGGCGGCCGCGTTCAACGGTGGCGGCACGGTCGGCGGCCGGGTCCGGCAGGTCGCCCGGCAGCGGTCCGCTTGCGGCCAGTACGTGCAACTGGCGTGACACTCGGTAGTAGTCGGTGGCCAGTTCACTCCGGGCGGCGGCCAGCTCCGGCGGCGGGGCCGCCGCCACTAGCGGCTCGGCGGCCCGCCACCACGCCGTCATGGCGAGCGGGTCGTCGGCCGGCGGGCGGCAGGCGAGCGACTGCCGCACCGCCGCCGCGTACCGCTCCCGCAACTCCGTGGCGGGCACATCGATTGGCGGAAGCTCGGCGTCGGGGGTGCTGCCGGCCGCCGACAGGGCGTGAGCGGCTGCTCGAAGCCGACGGAGGCCGGCCAGGTCGGACTCGCCGGCGCGGGGGTCGGTCGGGGGCGCTGCCAGCCACGGCTCCAGTCCGGCGAGTAGGTCGCCGGCCCGGGCCACGGCATCCGCCGCCGTCGCGGCCGACCGCGCAGCAGCGGTCGCGGTTTCGAACTCGGCCCGCGCGGCCACCGCCCCGCTGCGGGCTTCGGTCCAGTCGGCGGGTGCGTCGGAAAAGAGCAGGTCTTCGGCCGGCCGCCGCTTGGCGTCCCCCCGGGTCACGGCAGCCACCGCCCACGGGCCGGCTAGTTCGCCCCGGTGTGGGGTGGCCGCCCGCTCGGCCGCCAGCCGGGTCAGCAACACGTCGCGGGCGGCCGGGTGCCAGTCCGACGTGGCCGGCTCCCGCCCACCGCGGGCGGCGACCGCTTGCAGGAACTGCACCTCGGCCGGCCGCACCGCCAGCCCCTCGGCGGCGAGCGTCGCCAACTCGGCGGCCGTGGTCAGCCGGTCCGGCCGGTCGGCCGCCCACACGACCACCGCTCGCCCGAACGCCAGCCGGACACCGACCGGGTCGGCCCCTTTCGCCAACTCGGCCCACTTCGCCGCCCGCTGATTCGCCGGGGTGGTCGCCAGTGTCGCCACGGCCGCCGACTGGTCCGGCCCGTCCGGCAGGCCGCCCAGCCCGCTCCCGACGGCGAACGTCTGCGACCGGGCGGTCAGCGGTAGCCGGCGGGCCTGCTCGATGTCGGCCTTGAGCCGGGCCAGTTCGGCGCGGTCGCGGTCGGCCGCCGGGTCGCCCCGGGCCAAGTGGTACTCGAAGCGGTGGAGCCGGGCCGTGTACGCCGCCCACGCCCGCGGCGAGTACAGCCCCGGCGGCGGGTCGGCGACGGCCAGCAGGTTCCACTCGCTCCACGCGGCGGCCAGTTCGGGCGGTGGTACGAACGCCGGCGGCGGCTCGGTCGGTGGCGGTGGGCCGGTTGCCGTCAGGTGGAAGGTGCGATCAGCCGGCAGCCGCGTCACCATCTGCCGCGCCCGCCGGTGGCCACGCGCCCAGTCGGCCGTCTTCGTGGTGACGAACGTCGCCAGTTCGGCCACGCTCACGCGGCGGTCGCCGTCCGTGTCCGCAGAGCCGTCCAGCCCGACCCGCACGAACCGGGCGAACGCCGTCGAACGCCACTCCGGACTGTCCCACGACCGTTCACCCGACCCACTACTCATCAGGACCGTCAGGTTCGGCACCGCGGCGATGTCGTCGGCCAGTGCCGCAACCCCGGCCGCGAAGCCGTTCGTTGCCAGCCCGAGTTCCGGGTAGCCGTCGGCGACGGCGGCATCGAGGATCAGCAGCTTCGGCCGGCCGGCGGGTAGGTCGCCGAGGGCGGTCAGAACAGTCCGCAGTGGCAGCCGGTCGGCCGGGTCGCTGGTGGCGTCGTCGGGGAGGAGGAACGGCCCCTCCGGGCCGGCTCCGCCGTGAGCGGCGAGTACCAATACCAGTGACGGGCCGGCGGTGGCCCGCAACTCGGCCGGCAGCCGGGCGGCCGTCTCGCGGGTGAACGGCTTCGGCGAAGTGGAGTTGGTACGGCCGAGCGGGGTCTGCCAACCGGCGGCCGGGTACGGCGGGACGGCCAAGTTGTCGGCGTAGTCGGCGGCGTACACCAGCACCGCCGCCGGGGCGGCCGGCCGCAGCCATGACCCCACCCACCCGCCCAGCCCGACCACGGACGCCAGGGCGACGACCAACCCGCCGGCCCGCCATCGGCCGCCCGCTGCTCCCACCGGCCCCGCCCGCCACGATGCCACCGCGTCCCCTCCGCGCCCGTTACTGTTACGCCCGCCGGCCGGTCAATCTCGCATCCTTTCGGCCGGCGGGAAAGGTTGCCGCGCCCGCGTCCGTACTGTGAGAGGGAGAACGGACGGCCCGGCGGAGGACAACCGGATGAACCCGCCGAACCCCGCCCCCCGCGGCCGGCCGGTCCGCCGCACCGACCTGTTCGCCCCCCTCCAGGCCCGCCGGCTGGACGTGGCCAAGGCGGTCACCAACGGCCGGGGGATGCGGTTCGTGTGGGTGCCGTCGGGGGCCTACTTCATGGGGTCGGCCCCGGCCGAGCCGGGACACCGGGCCAACGAGGCCCCGCAGCACCAGGTCGCCCTGACCGCCGGCTTCTACCTCGGCTTGTACCCCGTCACCCGGGCCGCCTACGCCGGGGCCGCCGGGGACGAGCGGCCGGCCGGCGACATCAGTTGGGCGGCGGCGGTGCGGTTCGCCGAGCAGCTTTCCGCCGACCCGCGGGAACACGACCTCGGCCGCAAGTACCGGCTGCCGACGGAGGCCGAGTGGGAGTACGCCTGCCGGGCCGGCGGGGGGGACGACTACAGCACCGGCGACCACCTCCAGCCCGACCAGGCTGCGTTCCGGTCGGCCGGCCTGACCCCGGACGACGACCTCGGCCCGCCTGCGGTCGGCCAGTTCCCGCCCAACGCGTTCGGCCTGTGCGACCTGCACGGCGGCGTCTGGGAGTGGTGTGCCGACTGGTACGTTTGGAACGCCTACGCCACCGCCGCTGTCCGCGACCCGGTTGGGCCGGCAGCGGGGACGCTGAAGGTGCTGCGGGGCGGCGGCTGGCGGTCGGGGGCCGACAAGTGCCGGGCCGCCTACCGCAACGCCTTGGCCCCGCACCAGTCCGACCCGACCACCGGGTTCCGGCTGGTCCTCGTCCAGTCCTGACCGGCGTCGAACCGTTGGGGGGAGCCGTGCCGCGGGTGCTGATCGTCGAGGACAACGCGGTCAACCGGCAGATGCTCGGCCGGCGGCTGGCCGCCCGCGGGTTCACCGTGCTGGAGGCCGACACCGGCGAGGCCGGGGTGGCCGCCGCCGCTGCCGCCCCGCCGGACGCGGTGCTGATGGACCTCGGCCTACCCGGCATCGACGGCTGCGAGGCCACCCGCCGCATCAAGGCCGACCCGCGGAGCAGCCGGGTGCCGGTAATCGGGCTGTCGGCCCACGCCCAGGCGGCCGACCGGGAGAAAGCCCTGGCCGCCGGCTGCTGCGAGTTCGAGACCAAGCCGGTCAACATGCCGGTGCTGCTGGCCAAGCTCGACGCCGTGCTGGGTGCCGCCCCCCCGGCGGTGGCCCAGTCGGACGACATTTTTGGCGATGCCCCGCTGGTCGATCCGGCAGCGGCGACCGGCGTCCTCGCCCGCATCCCCCGCCCGGCCCCGCCCTCACCGCCGCCGGCCACCGTGCCGGTCGGCCGCAAGCGGGTTCTCGTCGCCGAGGACCACGAGGCCAACCGGGTGATGCTCTGCCGGCGGCTGGAGAAAGCCGGGTTGCAGGCGGTCGGGGCCGAGGACGGCACCGCCGCCCTGGCCGCCCTGCGGGCCGACGGCCCGTTCGACCTGCTCCTGCTCGACGTGATGATGCCGGGGCTGGACGGGTACGCCGTGCTGGCCGAAGTGAAGGCCGACCCGGCCCTGGCGGCGGTGCCGGTGGTGATGATTTCGGCCCTGGACGAGACGGCCAGCGTGGCCCGGTGCATCGAGGCCGGGGCGGAAGACTACCTGACCAAGCCGTACGACCCGGTCATCCTGTTCGCCCGGGTGAACGCCTGCCTGGACAAGCGGCGGGTGCGGGACTCGGAGCAGAGCCAGTTGCGGGCGGTCGGGCTGCTGGCCGCCGCCGCCGCCGCCGTCGAGCGGGGCGAGTTCGACCCGGCGGCCCTGGCCGGGCTGGCCGTCCAGCCGGACGAGCTGGGCCGGCTGGCCCGGGTGTTCGTGCGGATGGCCGCCGAGGTGCAGGCGCGGGAGCAGACCCTCCGCCGGGAGGTGGAGAGGCTGCGGGTGGTGGTGGACGAGCGGCGGAAGGACCAGCAGGTGGCCGAGCTGACGGACACCAGCTACTTCCAGCAGTTGCAGGTGCGGGCGGCCGAACTCCGCCGCCGCCGGCCGGGAGGAGCCTGACCGTGGGACTCGTAGTCTCGATCCACTCGTACCGGGGCGGCACCGGCAAGAGCAACCTGACGGCCAACCTGGCAGCGTCCGCCGGGCTAATGGGCAAGCGGGTGGGGGTGATCGACACCGACCTGCCGTCGCCGGGCACGCACGTCCTGTTCGGGCTGGCCGACCGCCCGCTCACCCGGACGCTCAACGACTACCTGCACGGCACCTGCGGCATCGCCGACGCCGCCTACGCCGTCGCCCCGCCGGCGGTGCGGGCGGCCGGCGGGGACATCCGGCTGGTGCCCGCCAGCCTGGACGCCGGGGACATCGCCCGGGTGCTGAAGGACGGGTACGACGTGGGCCGGCTGAGCGACGGGTTCGGGGAGCTGATCGAGGCCCTCCGGCTCGACGTGCTGTTCGTGGACACGCACCCCGGGATGAACGAGGAAACCCTGCTCAGCATCGCCGTGTCCGACGCGGTGGTGCTGCTGCTGCGGCCGGACGAGCAGGACTTCCTGGGCACGGCGGTGACGGTCGAGGTGGCCCGCCGGTTGGGCGCCCGCAACCTGACGCTGGTGCTGAACAAGGTGCTCATGTCGGTGGACGTACCGGCCCTGGCCCGCGACACGGAGGCCGCCCTCGGCGCCCCGGTCGGGGCGGTGCTGCCGCAGACCGACGACCTCCTCCGGCTGGGCAGCCGGGGGCTGATCCGCATGACCCAGCCCGACCACCTGTGGAGCAAGGGGGTGGCCGCCCTGGCCGCCCAACTGCTGGCCGCCCCACCGGCCGGAGGTTGACCCCGATGGCCCCCGCCCCGGCCCGCCTCGCCGCCGACCTGGCCACGCTCCTGCCGCTGGCGCCGCCGGCGGTCGCCTTGCTCGCCCCCGGCCACACCCCCCGGGCGTTCTTCGACGCGCTGTGCGCCGCCGGGTTGACGGCCGACGCCTTGCGGTTCCTGGCGCTGGCCCTGCCCAAGCCGGACGCCGTCTGGTGGGGCTGCCGGTGTTCAGAGACGCGGCCGGTGCCGGCCGTGCATTCGGAAGCCGCCGCCGTGGCCGCCGCCGACCGCTGGGCGTGTACGCCGACCGAGGGTCACCGCCGGGCCGCCGGCCGTCACGCCGAAGAAGCGGGGTGGGGCACCGCCGGCGGGTCGCTGGCGGCCGCGGCGTGGCTGTCCGGGCCGAGCCTCAGTCCGCCGGACTTGCCGGTGGTCCACCCGCGGGAGGATTTGACCGCCCAGGCGGTGGCCGGGACGCTGTTCCTGCTGGCGGCACTCGAGCCGCTGACGGCCGCCGCCGCCGAGAGGCGGTTCCTGACGCTGGGGCGGCAAATCGCGGCGGGCGAGACGCGGCGGCCGGAAGCCTGTTTCCCCTGAAAGAACTCCCGCCGCCGCTCCGTAACACACCCGAACCCCGGGACACCCGCCGCCCATGCCGCCGGCCGACACCCTCGACCTGGCCGCCCTGCTGGCCCCCGTTGCCGGCCCAGACCCGGCCGGCGCCGACCTCCGGGTGGGGGCCGGCCCCGGGTCGCCGTACTACTTGGTGAAGGACGCCCGCACCCTGGCGCGGGCGGCCGAGCGGTCGATGGAGAACGGGGACGAGGGGGCCGCCCCGGCCGACTGGAAGCCGGTGGCCACCCACGCCGTCGCCGCCCTGACGGCCAAGACCAAGGATCTGGAGCTGGCGGCGTACCTGATTGAGGCCCAGTTGCGGCAGCACGGGTTCGCCGGGCTGAGGGACGCCTTCGCCGCCGCCGCCGGGCTGGTCCGGGGGTTCTGGGACCAGTTATACCCGCGGCCGGACGAGGACGGCATCGCCACCACCCTGTCGGCCCTGGCCGGGCTGAACGGGGACGACGCGCCGGGCACGCTCATCGCCCCGCTGTACCGGGTGCCGCTGACCGACTCGGCGAGCCACGGCCGGCTGTCGTACACCCACTACCTCCAGGCGTTGGCCACCCAGAAAGTCCTCGACCCGAAGGCCCGAGAGAAGAAGATTGCCGACGGGGCAATGACCTTCGAGCGGCTGCGGGCGGCCGTCGAGGACACCCCCGTCGCCGTGGTGCGGAAGCTGTTCGCCGACCTGACCGCGTGCCGGACGGCGTTCGACGACTACACCACCGCCCTGGACCAGAAGGCGGCGGCCGACTCGCCCCCCGGCGGGGCCATCCGCACCGCCTTGGAGGCCGTGCTGGCGGCGGTCAAAGACCTGGGCGGCCACCGGCTGGTGGTCGCCGCCCCGCCCCCGGAGGCGGCGGCAGCCGACGCCCCGGCGGCGACCGGCGGGGCCGCCGCCAACGCTCATACGGAGCCGGCGGGCGAGAAGCTGCCGGTGGTCCGCAACCGCGACGATGCCCTGACCGCGGCCCAGCAGTTGGCCGACTACTTCCGCCGGAACGAGCCGCAGTCGCTCGTGCCGTTCGCCCTGGAGCAGGCCGTGCGGTGGGGGCGGATGTCGGTGGCCGAGCTGCTGACCGAACTGATCCCGGACGAGAAGCCCCGGCAGGCGCTGTTCAAACAGGCCGGCCTGACGCCGGTCAAAGAGTAACCCCCTTCCAGGAGCCGTCCGATGGCAGGTGAGAGCGTCCACGACAAGCTCGGCCGGGTTCGCGCCCCCCGGGTCCACATCACCTACCAGGTGGAGACCGAGGGGGCACTGGTCGAGAAGGAGCTGCCGTTCGTGGTCGGGGTGCTGGGCGACTTCGCCGGCCAGTCCACGGAGGCGCCGAAGCCGCTCAAGGACCGCAAGTTCACCCCCATCGACCGGGACAACTTCGACGACGTGATGGCCCGCATCAAGCCGGGGCTGAACCTGAAGGTGGAAAACACGCTGGCCGGCGACGGGTCGGAAATGGCCGTCCAACTGGCCTTCAAGAGCATGGCCGACTTCGACCCGGCGGCGGTGGCCGAGCAGGTGGGGCCGCTCAAGGAGCTGCTGGCCACCCGGGACAAGCTCCGCGACCTGCTGAGCAAGGTGGACCGCTCGGAAGACCTGGAGACGCTGCTCGACCAGGTGCTCCAGAACACCGACCAACTGAAGGCGCTGGCCGGCCAACTGCCGCCGAAGTAGGTCGGGCTTCGCACCGCCTCCAGCCCGACCGAGCCGACCACCACCCGACCCCACCACCCCCGAGGCCCGACCGATGTCCGCCGAGAACGCCGCCCAGGCGGCCGGAGCCGCCGCCGCCACGACCACCGACGCCGCCGGGCTGCTCGACCAGGTGCTCGGGGCCACCAAGCAGACCGACCGCAGCCGGGCCGAGGATCTCATCCGCACCCTCACCGAAGAGGCCCTCAAAGGCACGGTGAAATATAGCCGGAACGTTAGTCAGACGATCAACCAGGCGGTGGCGGCCATCGACGCGGCGGTGTCCAAGCAGCTCGCCGCCATCATGCACCACGCCGACTTCCTCAAGCTGGAAGGCTCTTGGCGGGGGCTGAACCACCTGGTCATGAACTCGGAGACCGGCGTCCGGCTCAAGATCAAGATGCTCCCGATCGGCAAGAAGGAGCTGTTCAAGGACGTGGACAAGGCGGTCGAGTTCGACCAGTCGCAGATCTTCAAGAAGCTGTACGAGAACGAGTTCGGTAGTCCCGGCGGCGAGCCGTACGGCGCCCTCATCGGCGACTACGAGTTCTCCAACCATCCGGACGACATGGAGCTGCTGGGCAAGATGTCGAACGTGGCGGCCGCCGCCTTCTGCCCGTTCGTCACCGCCGCCGACCCCAAGCTGTTCGGGTTCGGCGAGTGGACCGACCTGAGTAAGCCCCGCGACCTGGCCAAAATCTTCGACACCGCCGAGTACGCCAAGTGGCGGAGCTTCCGCGACTCGGAGGACGCCCGGTTCGTGGTCCTGACCATGCCGCGGACGCTCGCCCGGCTGCCCTACGGCTCGGCGACCAAGCCGGTCGAGCGGTTCAACTACGAGGAAGGCGACCTGGACAACGCCGGCCGGCCGAAGGAACTCGAGCACGGCCAGTACTGCTGGATGAACACGGCCTACGTGATGGGCGCCAAGCTGACCGAGGCGTTCGCCAAGTACGGCTGGTGCGTGGCCATCCGCGGGCGGGAGGGCGGCGGCACCGTCAGCGGGCTGCCCACCCACACCTTCCAGGACGAGACGGGCGCCACCGACATGAAGTGCCCGACCGAGATCGCCCTGACCGACCGCCGCGGGGCCGAATTGGACAAGCTCGGGTTCCTCCCTCTGTGCCACTACAAGAACGAGGACTACGCCGTCTTCTTCGGCGGCCAGACGGCCCAGAAGCCGAAGAAGTACGACAAGCCGGACGCGTCGGCCAACTCCGAACTGTCCGCCCGCCTGCCGTACATCATGGCCAGCAGCCGCGTCGCCCACTTCCTGAAGGTGATGGCCCGGGACAAGATCGGGTCGTTCCTGGAAAAGAAGGACTGCGAGGACTGGCTGAACCGCTGGATCAAGGGGTACGTCAACTCCAACCCGAACGCCGGTCAGGAGATGAAGGCCAAGTACCCGCTGGCCGAAGCCCGCATCCAGGTGGCCGAGATTCCCGGCAAGCCGGGGTCGTACAACGCCGTCGCCCACCTGCGGCCGTGGCTCCAGTTCGAGGAGCTGACCACCTCCCTGCGGATGGTGGCCCGCATCCCGACCCTGGGCGGCTGACCCGGTGGCCGCCCGCCCTGATCCGGCCGACCGGGCCGACCGGGCGGCGGCCCGCCTCGCCGCCGCGGTCGCGGCGCTCGATACGGCCGTCGAGCGGCAACTGAACGCCGTCCTCGCCCACCCCGACTTCCAGAAGCTGGAGGCGGCGTGGCGGGGGCTACGGTATCTGGTCGATCAGCTCCCGGAGGCCGGCGGGCCGGTGCGGGTGCGGGTGCTGAGCGCCACCTGGGGGGAACTGGCGAAGGACCAGGAGCGGGCCATCGAGTTCGACCAGAGTCACCTGTTCCGGCGGGTGTACTCGGACGAGTTCGGCACCCCCGGCGGCACCCCCTACGGGCTGCTCGTCGGCGACTACGCCGTACCCAACCGGCCGGCCGCCCTGGCCGCCCTGGCCGGGGTGGCGGCGGTGGCCGCCGCGGCCTTCGCCCCGTTCGTGGCGGCGGTCACGCCGGGGTTCCTGGGGGTGGATCAGTTTGCCGAAATCGACCCGATGCTGGACGCCGGCCGGCTGACCGACGGCGACGACCACCGCGGCTGGCGGTCGTTCCGGCAGTCGGAGGACAGCCGGTTCGTCGGGCTGGCGGTGCCGCGGGTGCTGCTGCGGTCGCCGCATACCGACCCGCCGGGGCACGGCCACGGGTTCCCGTTCCGCCAGCCGGCCGGGGCCGGGGTGTACGGGTCCGGGGCGTGGGCGGTGGCGGCGGTGGTCGTGCGGGCGTTCGCCGACACCGGCTGGCTGGCGGCGGTGCGGGGGGCCGGCGGGGCGGCCCCGGAGCTGGCTCACCACGACCCGCGGCCGGAGGTCGGGTTCGCGGCCCCGGTAGCGGCGGACGCGGCGTTCACCGACCGCCAGGAGAAGGAGCTGGCCGACCTCGGGCTGATCCCGCTCGTCCACCAGCCGGGGGCCGGCGGGGCGGTGGTGTACACCATGCCGTCGGCGCAACGGCCGAAGGCGTTCGACGGGGCCGGGGCGACGGCCAACGCCAAGCTGTCCGCCATGCTGCCGCACGTGCTGTGCGCCAGCCGGGTGGCCCACTACCTGAAGGTGCTGTGCCGGGACCGCATCGGGTCGTTCACTAGCCCGCACGAGGTGGCGGACGCCCTGCGGCAGTGGGTGCGGCGGTACGTCGTCAGCAACGACTCGGCCAGCCCGGAGCTGAAGGCCCGGCACCCGCTGCGGGACGCGAAGGTGGAGGTGTGGGAGATACCGGGGCGGCCGGGCCACTACCGCTGTACCATGCACTTGCAGCCGCACTACCAGCTCGACGCCCTGGCGGCCGGCATCCGGCTGACGACCGAGCTGACGGCCGGCACCGGATGACCGAAGGGGACCGCATGACCGCCGCCGACTACCTGCACGCCGGCGACCTCTCCGCCGCCGTGGCCGCCGCCGTCGAGCGGGTGAAGCCCCGCCCCGGCGACCGCGCCGCCCGCTGGCAGCTCGCCGAACTGCTGCTGCTGAGCGGCGACTTGCAGCGCGCCGACACGCACCTGTCCAACCTCGACGCCGGCGACGCCCCGGACGCCCCGGCGGCTCGGACCGCCCGGCAACTGGTGCGGGCCGAGGCCGGCCGGCGGGAGGTGTTCGCCGCCGGCGGGGTGCCCGGCTTCCTGGACACGCCCCCCGAGCACGTGAAGCGGTCGCTGTCCGCCCTGCTTCACCTGCGGGCCGGCGACCCGCAGGCCGCACGGGAAGCCGTCGAAGCCGCCGAGGCCGCCCGGCCGGTGGTGCCGGTGCAACTGGACGGTGGCACCGCACGCCCCATCCGCGACCTGGACGACGTGACGGCCGGGGTGCTGGAAGCTCTCAGCCCGACGGGCGAGTACTACTGGGTGCCGTGGGAGCTGATCGCGGCCGTCGAGTTCACCCCGCCGGCCCGGCCCCGCGACCTGTGGGTGCGGTCGGCCCGGTGGTCGCTCAAGTCCGGTCACAACGGGCTGCTGTTCGTGCCGGTGACGTACCCCGACTCGGCGACCGCCGGCCCGGCCTTCGCCCTAGCCCGCCAGACCGACTACCAGCCCGGCCCGCCGGTGCGGGGCGTCGGCCAGCGGGAACTGCTGATCGGCGACGACGGGCATTCGCTACTGGCCGTCAAGAACCTGACCTTCGTGGGGATCGACTCGTGACCCGGTTGCGGGCCGACACGCCGCTCGTGCCGTCGCTGCTCGACCGGCTGCTGGACGACTTCCCGGAGGCGTCGGCCGAGTCGGCCCGGGACCGCACCCAGCGGCTGGCCGACCTCAAGCGGGCCGTCCGCCGGGACGTGGAAGACCTGCTCAACACCCGCCGCCGGCCGCTGCCGCCGGGGCTGGTCGAAACCCCCACGTCGGTGCTGGCCTACGGGCTGCCGGACTTCAGCGGCGGCGGCCCGGCCACTGGCAAGGAGCGGGAGGCGTTCGCCCGGCAGATCGAGGGCGTGCTGCGGACCTTCGACCGCCGGCTGACGAACGTGAAGGTGGAGCTGAGGGCCGGCGACGACGGCGCCCGCACCCTGCGGTTCCACATCACGGCACTCCTGGCCGCCGACCCGGCCCCGGAGCCGGTCGAGTTCGACAGCACCCTGGAGCCGGCCACCGGCACCTTCGCCGTCGCCGAGGGGGGCGAATGACCCCGGACCTGCTGGCCTACTACGAGCGGGAACTCGGCCGGCTGCGGCGGGACGCGGCCGGGTTCGCGGCGGCCCACCCGAAGGTCGCCGCCCGGCTGCGGCTCGGCCCGGACATCGGCGAAGACCCGCACGTCGAGCGGCTGTTGCAGGGGGTGGCGTACCTCACCGCCGGGGTCCGCCAGACCCTGGACGACGGCTACGCCGACGTGGCGGCGGCGGTGCTAGGCGTGCTGTACCCACACGCCATCGCCCCCACCCCGGGCAGTGGGGTCGCCCAACTGCTGCTCGGCCCGGCGGCCGACGATCTGGCCGCCGGGCTGACCCTGCCCCGCGGCACGGCCGTGGAAACCGAGCCGGTGCAGGGCGAACCGTGCCGCTTCCGCACGACGGCCCCGCTCACCCTCCTGCCGCTGGACGTGACCGCCGCCCGGCTGACCCCGGCCCCGGCCCCGGCCCCGGCGGTGAGCGGGTCGGCCGGAGCCGCGGCCGTGCTGGCGGTACGGCTCACCAGCCGCTCGCCGGCGACCCCCATCGGCCGGCTGAACGCCGGCCGGCTGCGGCTGCACCTGCACGGCCCGCCCGGGGTGGCCGGCCGGCTGTACGAAGCGCTGCTCAAGGACGCGGTGCAGGTCGCCATCGGCACCGGCCCGACCGACCCGGGGGCGGTGCCGCTCGGCCCCGGGGCGATCACGCCGGCCGGGTTCACCGCCGACGAAGGGCTGTGGCCGGAGGCCGGGGCCGCCGCCCTCGGCTACCGGGTGCTGGCCGAGTTCTTCGCCTTTCCCAAGAAGTTCCTGTTCGTTGATGTGGCAATCCCACCCGCCGCTCTGGCCCGGCTCGGCCGCACGGCGGAACTGTACGTCTATCTCGGCCGGGCCGCCCCGGAGTTGGAGCCGGCCGTGTCCGCCGACACGGTGCGGCTGGGCTGCGTGCCGCTGGTCAACCTGTACCCGAAGCGGGCCGAGCCGGTGCGACTGACCGGGGCCACGGCGGCCGTGCGGCTGGTGCCCGACGCCCGCCGGCCGTTCGCCCACGAAATCTACTCCGTGGACCGGGTGAGCCTGGTCAGCCCGACCGGGGAGGCGACGCCGGTGCCGCCGCTGACTGCCGCGGCGCCGACCGGCGGGCTGTTCTGGCACGCCCACCGCGTCCCCGCCCAGGCGGCCGGCGGCACCGACGCCGGCGACCGCGGCACCGAGGTGTTCCTGACCCTCGCCGACCGCGGCGGCCGGCCGGCGGTGCCGCCCGACTGGACCCTGGACGCGGCGGTGACGTGCTGCAACCGCGACCTGCCGGCCCGGCTGCCGTTCGGCGGCGGCCAGCCGCGGCTGCAACTGCCGGCCGCCGGCGGGGCAGTCGGGCGGGTCGAACTCCTGGCCCCGTTCACCCCAACCGTCCGCCCGGACGCCGGGCCGGACGCCCTCTGGCGGCTGGTGTCGTGGCTGAACCTGAACCCGCTGTCGGCGGCCGGCGGGGCGGACGGGGCGAAGGCGCTGCGGGAAGTCCTCGGCACCGTGGTCCCGCCGGACGCGGCCGCCGCCCGCGAGTTGGTGGACGGCGTCCTGGACGTGCAGGGCGGCCGGGCAACGGCTTGGGCCGGCGGGGCCGTCTGCCGCGGGGCCGACCTGACGGTGACGGTGGACCCGGCCCGGTACGCCGGCGGCGGGCCGTTCCTGTTCCTGACCGTGCTGGACCGCTTTTTCGGGCTGTACGCGAGTTTGAACTCGTTCACCCGGCTGACCGCCCGACGGGCCGGCCGGGAGGGAGTGTATCACCGATGGCCGCCGCGGACCGGGGACCGCCCGCTGATCTGACGAGCCGGCTGGTCGCCGACCCGGCCGGGTTCGACCCGTTCCAGGCGGTGCGGCTGCTGGAGCTGGCCACCAGCGGCCCGCCGCTGGGCCACGACGCCCCGGCGGCCAGCGAGCCGGTACGGCTGACGGCCGCGCCCACCCTGCGGCCGGCCCCGGCGGCGGTGGTGAGGGTGACCCGCGGCGAGGGCGGGGCGCCGCCGACGGTGAGCGTCGGGTTCGCCGGCCTGACCGGCCCGACCGGGGTGCTGCCGCAGCACTACACGGCCTTGCTCATGAGCCGGGTGCGGAACAAAGATGTCACGCTGCGGGACTTCCTGGACCTGTTCCACCACCGGGTCTTCTCGCTCCTGTACCGGGCCTGGCGAAAGCGGTCGCTGGCCCTCCAGGCGGAGGCTGCCGGGGCCGGCCGGGAGGCCGACGGCGGCCGGCAGGTGCTGCTGAGCGTGGGCGGGTTCGGGCCGCCGGCCCTGGCCGGCCGGGCGCCGCCGGCGGCGGTGTGGGCGGCCGGGCTGTTCGCCCACCGCACCCGCACGGCCGGGGGGTTGCGGGCGGTGCTGGCCGGGGCGGTCGGCTGGCCGGTGGCCGTCGAGACGTTCGCTGGCCAGTGGCTGTATCTGGCCGCCGAGGACCGCAACCGGCTGGGCGGGTCGGCCCTGGGCGGCGGGCTGGTGCTCGGCCGGCGGGTGTGGGACCGGCAGAGCCTGGTGCGGGTGCGGGTCGGGCCGGTGGACTTGACCACATTCCGGGCGCTCGGGGCCGGCGGCGACCTGCGGGCGGTGGTCGGCCACCTGGCCCGCACCTACTGCGGGGCCGACCTCGACATCGAGGTGCGGGTACTGCTGGCGGCGGCCGAGGTGCCGGTGCCGAAGCTGGTGCATGACGTGCCGGAACGGCCCCGGTTGGGGCGGGACTGCTGGGTGCGGACGCACCAGCTCGCCGGCCCGCCGGACGACGCCGTGTTCCGGGTGGGGTGACTGGCTCGGGGTCAGTTGATCTGGACGATCGCGCCCTTCAAGGTGGCCATCGCCGATGCCACCACGTCCACCTTCAGCCCCTTGAACTCGGCCGTGGTGGTGGCCTCGACGGCCACCTTCAGCCCCTTAATGGTGATGCCGTCCGGCCCGAGTTTGATCTCGCTCGGCCCGCACTTCAGGGTGATCGATTGCATCGCCTCCAGGGTGCTTCCGCCGGCCGACACCTTGATCGTGTGGTTGCCCAGCTTCACCTCCAGAGCGTCGTTGCCGGTGTCCACCGCCACCTTGCGGTCGCCGGTCTTGACGGCCAACAGGTCGCCCCCGGTCTCCACCGTCACCTTGCGGTCGCCGGTCTTCACCGTCAGTACGTTGTGGCCGGTCTTTACCGTCACCAGCCGGTCGCCCGTGTCTACGTCCAGCGTGTCCTTGCCAGTGCTGACCAGCACCGCCCGGTCGCCCTTACTGACCGTCAGCTTGTGGTCGCCCTTGTCGATGGTCACCACCCGGTGGCCCTTGTTCACCGTCAGTTTGTCGTCCGCTTCTTGAATTGTTACCGTCCGGGCGTTCTTGACGGTCTCCGACTGGTCGTGCAGTACGCTCAGCACGTTGTCGTTCTCGACTGTCCGGTGGTAGTCTTTCTGGGCGTGGACGACGAAGTCCTCCTCCCCCTTCTTGTCCTGGAACATGATCTCGTTGAAGTCGTCGGCCCCGCCGCCGGGGCTGCTGCGGGTGCGGATGCCGCTCTTGGTGGCGTCGTCCGGCAGCTTGTAGATGCGGGGCATGTCCTTGTTGAACACCCGCCCCGTCACGATCGGCCGGTCCGGGTCGCCGTGCAGGAAGTCGACCACCACCTCCTGACCGATGCGGGGCAGGAACTGGAACCCCCAGCCCTCGCCGGCCCACGGCTCGGCCGCCCGCACCCAGCAT
The DNA here is from genome assembly GCA_043787415.1 of Fimbriiglobus sp. GTDB lineage: Bacteria > Planctomycetota > Planctomycetia > Gemmatales > Gemmataceae > JAXMAZ01. The sequence continues at coordinate 40,547 of JAYVUZ010000002.1, forward strand.
GAGCTGTTCTCATCCGCCTTGCCCAGCCGGTCCCAGACGAACTGCACCTTCACCCGGCCGTACTCGTCGGTGTAAATCTCCTGCCCGCTCGGGCCGACCACCACGGCGGTCTGCGGGCCGGTGGTCCGCGGCACCGGGGTGAGCCGGTCCGGCCGCACCGGCACCGCCGCCGGGGCGCAGGTGAACGAGTTGGCGTAGCTCGGCCGGCCGTCGCCCAGCCCCGGCACCCGCGGGTCGGTGGCCGCGTGATCGACCGCCACCAGGACGTACTTGGCGTTACAGTCGTCGGCCGGGTGGCCGGTCAGGGTGAAGGTGGCACCCGGGCGGAAGGACGAGCAGCCGCCGGTGCCAGCAGCCAGGTCGTAGCCGGCTTCCTCAGCCTCCAACCAGGCCTTCACCAGGGACATGCCGCGGTCGGCCGTCAGGTGGGTGCCGGGGAAGTCGAACCGCTCGAAGCCTTTGGATTTGGCCACCGGCACCACCGTGTCGGTGGACGCCAGCAGGCTGGTGGTCGGCTTGGTGAAGTCGTAGTCGGTGCTGGCCGCCTTGCCGGTGCTGAAGCTGCCGGCCCGCTCCCAGGCGAACACTGCTTCGATGTCCGACGCCTCTGGCCGGTACTCGACGGTGGCGTGGGGGTCGCAGGCGGTGTAGGCCGAGGCGGCGTCCGCCAGCACCAGGGTGTGCTTGTCGGCGGCGAACGTGTGGCTGTAGAAGATGCCTTCCGCTTCGAGCAGCCGGGACACGAAGGCGAGGGCCGTCTCCCGGTACTGGACGCAGTACTCGCGGGGCGGGTAGGTGGCGGTCAGGCTGAGCTGGTAGTCGCTAAACCCGTAGCGGTCGAATACGGCCTGGACGACGGCCGGGGCGGTCTGGTTCTGAAAGATGCGGCAGTCCACCGCCCGGGACAGGAACCACAACCAGGGCACCACTTCCATGCGATACCGGCGGAGGCCACGGCCGACCACCGGCCCGGCGGCGAACCGGCGAACCAGCCCGTGGAACGACCGGGGGGCGTCGTCCGGCGGGGCGACCGTCCAGCTGACCGGTTGGCCGAGCAGGTCGGCCGGGGCGACGGCCGGGTCGTCGGAGACGAGGTCGAGGGTGAACAGGAAGGGCCGCGAGAGTTCCTCCCGGCCGCTGGCGCTGGCGAGCAGGAACTTGTCGGCCCCCAGCGGCGTCGTCACGGTCAAGCGGCGGCCGGCTTGGGTCAGGGGCATGGGTAGAACCTGTGCGGCCAGCGTGGGGGGCAGGCCGGCCGCTCGGCGGGTTAGCCGACGTCAGACCAGCAAGGCGGTCCGCGTGGTGTAGGCGGCCGTGGCCGGGTAAGCGGTCACCACCTGCGGGCTGGTGCGGCTGCTAGCGTCGATCACGATGACCAGCCGGTCGGCCGTCTTGTCCCCGTGAGCTTCGTTGGCCTTGATGGCCCTCCCGACGTACCCCTCGGGAACGTCGGTCACGAACAAGAACCGATTCAGCGCTTCGTTGTTCGACTCACGGCACTCACCCGCCTGCCTGAGGCCGAGGCGGATGACGTTCGCCATCTCGCTCGGGTCCGTGATCACAGCGTTGAACGACACCTGGCCCTTGACTTTCTTTCGGTCCTTGGCACCAATGTTACCTTCCCCGTTCAGTTTGATCTTGAACTGCCGTTCGAGTAACGTCTTCTGCTTACTGCCCGGTACCTTCGACTCGAACTCGCCCGAGTTGTTGAAGGAAACTTTATCGACCCTCTTGAAATATCCTTGCGCGTATATGTTGTCGGCCGCCTCCTTAGCCTTCTGCTTACTGTAGTGCTTCTCGAACAGGTGCGGGTTCCTCGACATCACCGTGACCAAAGCGCTGGTGGACAGGCCGGTGAGCGCAATCACGGCGCCTTCGGCGGTGAGCTTCGGGATGGACATGGAACGAGTCCCGTGAGGTGGCCGGCGGCTCGTCGGGGCGGGCCGCCGGCCGGGTGAGGGTCAGACCTTCTTGGCGCCACCAATGTCCCACCCGGCCTTGGGCGACTCGCCGGCCTCGTTCTTCGACTTCATCTCGTGGAACTCGTACAGGATTTTGGTGAAGTTGAGGCTGAGCGACTCGCTCGGCCGGTCGCCGCCGCTGGACACACTGTACCCGCTCACCATGCAGTCGGACAGCTTGTACGAGGTGTACACTTCCAGCTTGTCCTTGTCGGTCTTGCAGAAGTCGATCTGCACCTCCACGCCCTCGCCGTAGAGCGACTCCTCCATGAATCGGTAGGATGACTTGTCCATCGGCTTGGTGACCACGATCTCGCTAACGCTGGGGGCGCTCGACTCGCGGTCGGTGCTGCCGCCGGTCGGGCTGCTGATGCCCCGGCCGATGCCGAACTGGAAGCTGTTCACCTCCACCCAGCCGTCGGCCCCCTTGTGGCCCTCGGCCGTCACGTCGCCCAGGATGTCCCCGTACTTCATGTAAATCGGCACGACGCGCTCCGGTGGTTGGCGACGGCTCCACCCCGGCGGGGTCGGTCCCGGGGGGCGGGCGAGTCGCGGGTCGGGTCGCCGGTAGTACGCCTGACGGCGACCCGTTTCTATCACCGGGGCCGGCGAAAAATTCGGCCGCCTTGAGAGAGCGGCTCGGCGCGACTCGTGCAGCTTCCGGCGGCCAGAGGCCGACCGGCTCGCAGCAACCCCCGGACGTTCGCCGGGAGTTCTGCCGCGGCCCGGTCCATCTAGGCCCGTGGGAAAACCCCGTCGGCCTGACCGGCCCCCACGGATGCAACCACCGCGGATGGCACTCGTCGCCAGCGGGTGACCGGCCCATCGGTTCCGCCGGCGGGCGGGTGGGCGGGGCCTCGGCGCCGGCGGCGGGTGGCCGGGCGAGCGGTGCGGGCGGGCCGTGTTGTCCGTCCGTGTCGGCCGCGAGCCGCCGGGCTACGGCGATGGGCCGGCATTCGCGGGTGTACCCGCCGATCACCGACGGCGTCGTAGCTCCACATGTGGTGTGAGTGAGCCGGCCGCCGCCGCCCGCACGACCCGTCGGCCCGCTACCGCCGCTCGACCCGCCTGTGCTTCGTCGCGCACCCGCCGGCCCGCAGCCGGGCGGTGACGCGGCGGTGCCCGTAACCGCCGGCACCAGGTGGCCCGCTCGACCGCCCGCCACATCAGGGCCGGCGGGCACACGGGCCGCCCGCCGCTGAGTGGGCCGGGGGTAGTCCCGCACCGGACACGCCCGGCGGTCGGAGCGGCGGCGGCGGGCGCGGGCGGCCCGGACGTGCTTGCCCGCCGCCCGCCGCGCCGCTCACCCCCATGCTGCGTCACCCCGGAGCCACCCCGGCCGGCCGCCGGAGCCGGATGACCTGCTCCGGGGTGTGGCGCTTCCGCTTCGCCGGCGCCATCGCCAGCCCTCCTGAGATCCGCCCGGCCATTCGCTCGGCTCGACTCGAGCTGTTTCATGGGGCGGGCGCCCGTACACTTCCCCACGGCTCGTGGACAGTGGGAACGCAGAACCTCTTCCCGCGACCGGGAGACGCACCGGTTGCCGAAGCCTGTGGCAGGTACACCTCGGAGTTCAAGCCCCAGGCGGTCCAGATAATGACCGACCGGCGGCCCCGCGTGGCCGAGGTGGTCGGCCAGTGCTGGGACGATGCCGGCGTCGGGTACGCCGGCGGCGGCCGGAAGCGGGAATTCGTCCCCCAGGCGACGTGTGCCACCTGGGACGAGGCGCGGGCGAGCCGGTTCGAGTCCGTCGAAGTGTTTTCACCCGCGTCCGTTGCCACTCGACCCTGATGTACGTGGCCTCGGCCGAGTGCGAGCGGACGCACAACCCGAAACGCCGCTAACCCCCTGACCACTTTCCGTGGGGAAGATGAGCCGACGACCTCTGTCCCTAGCGGCCGTTCGGGGACGAGGCCCGGCTGGTGGGCCGTCGAGGACGTGGCCGAGCAGGACCGCAAGAAGGGCATCGGCTGCACGCTCACCACCCAGCGGCCGGCCGACCTGAACGAGCAGGTGCTCACCCGGTATGAGGTGCTGTTCGCCCTGAGCCTGACCCACCCCAAAGACATCGCCCCGGTGCGGGAGTGGGTGCGGGTCCACGCCGACGCGGCCACCGCCGCCCGCATGATCGCCGGCCGGCCGAGCCTGCCCCGGGGCGAGGCCTGGGTGCGATCGCCGAGCTGGCTGGCCGTGTTCAAGCGGGTCAAAATCCGCCGCCGGACCACCTTCGACAGTGGTGCCACCCCCGAGGTGGGCGAGGCCGGGTGGAACCCCACCGGCTAGCCGCCGTCGCCGTGGCGGCCCTGGGTTCTGTCTGACCGGCCGGTGTAGTCCGTAAGCCGGTCGGCGGAAGGAGTCCGCCGCACCACCCGCCGCCACCAGCCGACCGACGCCCGGCCGGCACTCAGCGAGCCGCACCTGCCGCCGCCCAGCCGGGGGCGGGCGTGGGCCGACCGCCGGCGGGGCGCGGGCGGCGTGTTCTTCTGGGCGGCCACCGGCCTCCAGTGGCCGGGCTTGCCCGAGCGGTTCGGCCCCTGGCAGGCGGTGTGCGAGCGGTTCCGCCGGTGGCGGGACGACGGCACCTGGCCGAAACTCCTGCGGGCGTTGCAGGGGGCGGCCGACGAGTTGGGTCTGACCGACTGGTCGGTGTGCGCCATCGACACCACCGTGGCCCGGGCGGGCCGGGCGGCCGGCGGGGGGAAGAGCCCGGCCCCCGGGGGAGCCGGCCGACCACGCCCTCGGCCGAGGCCGGGGCGGGTTCGGGGCCAAGCGGCACCTCGTGTCCCGCGGCAACGGGTCGCCGGTCGGGGTGGCCCTCACCCCCGCCCGGGCGGGTGAGACGGCCGGGCTGGACGCCGCCCGCGGGTCGCTGGCCGTCCCCCGCCCCGGCCGGGGGCGGCCCCGCAAGCGGCCGGCGGCGGCGGCCGGGGACGACGGGCACGACCACCCGTCGGTCCGGCGGCGGCTCCGGAGGGCGGGCGTCCGGGTGGTGCTCGCCCACCGCCGCCCGCACCCCCGCCACCGGCCGAAGCGGGGCCGGCCATTCGGGTTCGACCGGGCCATGGACCGGCGGCGGAACGCCCTCGAGCGGTGCGTCGGCGGGCTCAAGGAAAGCCGCCGGCTGGCCACCCGGTGCGCGAAGCCGGCCGTCAGCTTCCTGGCCGTCGCCCGCGTGCGCATGATCGTCTGTGCCTCCGGCGGATCACCGGCCTGTCAGACAGAGCCTAG
>JAYVUZ010000003.1:0-15560 GCA_043787415.1 Fimbriiglobus sp.
ATGGGCAGCCAGATCGGCGTCGCCATCGCGGCGATCGTGATGGTCGGCGCGCCCGAGTTGTTGCGCAACCTCGGCTTCCTCAAGGCGGTGTTCGGCGAAGGCTTCGACCCCAACGAGTACCGCCTGTTGCTCTTCGGCCTCGCGATGGTGGCCATGATGGTGTTCCGCCCGCGCGGGCTCATCTCCGTGCGCGAACCCTCCGTGCGGTTGGCGGAGCGGGCACGATGAGTGAAGGAATCAGTCTGGCGGACCCGATCCTCGTCGTCGACCACCTCACCATGCGCTTCGGCGGCCTCGTCGCGATCGACGACCTCTCGTTCCAAGTCGGGCGTGGTGACATTACGGCGCTGATCGGCCCAAACGGGGCCGGCAAGACCACGGTCTTCAACTGCATCACCGGCTTCTACAAGCCAACCGAGGGCATGCTTACCCTTCGCCAGGCGAGCGGCGCCACCTACCTCCTGGAGCGCCTGCCCGGCCACGACGTCAACCGCCTCGCCCGGGTCGCCCGCACCTTCCAGAACATCCGCCTGTTCCACCACATGACGGTGTGCGAGAACGTGCTGGTGGGCAAGGACCGCTCACTCGGCGGGAGCGTGCTGGGCATGGCCCTGCGGTTGCCCGGGGCGGCCCGGCGGGAGCGGGAGGCCGAGGGCCAGGCGGTCGAGCTGCTCCGGTTCGTCGGGCTGACCGGCCGCAGCGGGCAACTGGCCAAGAACCTGCCCTACGGCGACCAGCGGCGGCTGGAGATCGCCCGCGCCCTGGCCACCGGGCCGAAGCTGCTCCTGCTGGATGAGCCGGCCGCCGGCATGAACCCGTCCGAGACGACCGACCTGATGGGGCTGATCGGCCGCATCCGCGACCGCGGGGTGACGGTCCTGCTCATCGAACACCACATGAGCTTGGTCATGGGAATCTCCGACCGGGTGGCGGTGCTGGACTACGGCCAGAAGATCGCCGAGGGGCCGCCGGCGGAAGTCAGCCGCGACCCGAAGGTGATTGAGGCGTACCTCGGGAAAGAGGAGGTGAGCTGATGGCCGCGCTCCTCTCGGTCGAAGGCCTTCGTGCCGGGTACGGCCCCATCGACGCCCTGCACGACATCGCTCTGACGGTGGAGCAAGGCGAAATCGTGGCCCTCATCGGGGCGAACGGGGCTGGCAAGACGACGACGCTCATGAGCCTGTCCGGGGTGATCCGGCCGCGGGCCGGCCGGATTCTGTTCGACGGCCAGGACATCACCCGCCGGCCGCCGCACGAGATCGTCCGGCTCGGGCTGGCCCAGTCGCCGGAGGGGCGGAAGATTTTCCCCCGGCTGACGGTGCTGGAAAACCTACAGATGGGGGCGTTCACCCGCTCCGACCCCAAGGGGGTGGCCGACGACCTGGAAAAAGCGTTCGCCATGTTCCCGATCCTGCGGGAGCGGAAGGGCCAGGCCGGCGGCCTGCTGTCCGGCGGCCAGCAGCAGATGCTGGCCATCGCCCGGGCGCTGATGGCCAAGCCCAAGTTGCTGATGCTGGACGAGCCGTCGCTCGGCCTCGCCCCGCAGATCGTGGTGCAAATCTTCAGCGTCATCCGCGACTTGAACCGGACGCAGGGGATGAGTGTGCTGCTGGTCGAGCAGAACGCCCGCATGGCACTCAAAACGGCCCACCGCGGGTATGTGCTGGAGAACGGCCGGGTGACGCTGGCCGACCGGGCGGATACGCTGCTCAACGACGCCCGGGTGCGGGCCGCTTACCTCGGGGAGTAGTCCGATGGCCAGTACGCCGGAAACCCGCCTGCACGAGCTTCACCTCACCCTGCCGCCAGCGGCCAAGCCGATCGGCGTGTACAAGCCGGCGGTGCGGGTGGGCAACCTGCTGTACGTGTCCGGGCACGGCCCGCTCAACCCGGACGGCAGCCTGCACGTCGGCAGAGTGGGCGACACCATCACCCTCGAACAAGGCAAGGCGGCCGCCCGTCAGACCGGGCTGGCCATCCTGGCCACCCTCCGCAGCCAACTCGGGTCGTTGGACAAGGTGAAGCGGGTGGTCAAGAGCTTCGGCATGGTAAACTGCACGCCGGAGTTCGGCGACCAGCCGAAGGTCATCAACGGGTACTCGGAGTTGCTCAAGGATGTGTTCGGCGAGGACGCCGGGGTGGGCGCCCGGAGTGCCGTCGGGCACAACGCCCTGCCCGGCGGCATCGCCGTAGAAATCGAGGCGATTTTCGAGGTGGAGGGTTAACCGCCGACCGCCCGCACCACGGCCGCCGCTGACACCCCGTCCGGCAGGTAGCTCACCGCCCCGGCCAGCTTGGCGTACCGCTTAAGTCGGTCACACGCCGGGCCGACCAGCACCACCCGGCAGCTCGGCCGCTGGGCCATCAGCTTGGCGCAGGTCAGCAGCCCGCTCTCGGGCAGGGCGTCGGTGGCCAGCACGACGGCCGCCGCCCGCTTGCGGGTCGCCAAACCACCGACGTCGGCCCCCGTGTCTGCCTTGCACACGTCCCAGCCCAGCCCGTGGAAGTGGGCCTCCACCGCCTTCGCCAGCGGCCCGCACCTGACCCCCAGAACCAATCGCGGCGCCTTCCGTCGGACCGCCTCGGCCGGACCCCCGGCACACGTTGCAGCGCTCATGTTGCCTCCCGCCGGCAGAGTCGCCGGCGCTTTCCCTTAAGTTCGCGGCCGACCCCACCGGCTAGCGCACGGCCGGCCAAGATTCATTCGCCCGGGGTGGCGAGAAAGTCCTTGCCCCGGCCCGAACCGCCGGCTAGAACCGCTGTTGCTGCAGGCCAAGCACGATAGCGGGCAGCCTGCTAAAACTGTATGTAGGTTGTTGCCGGGCGTAGTTAGCCGGCCACTCCCCGGATCGTTCCTGCCCGCTTGGCCGGTGCGTTAACCTGAGCCGGTCAGCGAAACCCTCCCATCGGGACGTTCACATGTCGGCCCGCGTTTCCATCGGCACTTGGGCATACTTGTTCAACCAAGAGGAGCCGACCACCGACTTCCACACCATCCTGCACAAGCTTCAGGATTTGGGGTACGACGGGGTCGAACTGGGCAGCTTCGGCCCGCACCCGTCACCGGCAACCCATCCGACGCGAGCCAGTCGGGCCAAGCTCAAGAAAACCATCGCCGACCACGGGCTGGCCCTGTCCGGCATCGCCATTGACCTGTGGGCGTTCAAGGTGCCGGGGGTCAGCATTCTGGAGGAAATCCCGTCGGCCTACCTGACGGCCTTCCTCGGCTGGTGCCAGTTCGCCAGCGAACTCGACGCGATGACTATTCGGGTGGATACCGTGGTCGGGCCGGACCATTTCACCACCGACCCGGATGGCCAGAAGCTCGGGGCCGAGAAGGGCCTGGACCGGCTGGCGGCCGTCTGGGACAAGTGCAGCAAGATGGCCGCTGACTACGGGCTGAACGTGTGCTGGGAGTTCGAGCCGGGCTTCGCCTTCAACAAGCCGTCGGAGATTCTGAAGCTAGTGGACGCGGTAAAGGCGAAGGGCAACCCGAACTTCGGGGTGTTGTACGACACCTGCCACGCCCACATGTGCGCCGCCGTCGGGGCCAACCACCAGGGCGAGAAGGAGATTCTGCCCGGCGGTGCGCTGGAGTTGTTGGAAAAACTCAAGGGCAAGATTACGCACGTTCACCTGATCGACAGCGACGGGTCGCTGAATGAGCACAACACCAGCACGCACAACCCGTTCGGCACCGGCCACCTGGACTTCGACGCGCTGGTGCCGGCCATTCAGAAGGCAGGCGTGCCGACCGACTGGTGGTGTGTGGACCTGTGCTTCTGGCCGAACGCCTGGGACGTGACTGCCCAGAGTAAGAAGTACCTGGATGGCCTGCGGGCCAAGTACGCCGCTGCGGCGTGACACCGCTACCCGATTGTCGAGGTTGCCGACGTGACTGCTTGCCTGCTCGCCCTGTGCTTAGCCCGGCCCGAGCCGCTGGCCGACAAGCTGGAGGCCATTGCCGCTGCCCACAAGGGGACGGTGGCCGTCGTAGTGAAGCCGCTCGGCGTGGGCGGCGAGCCCTTCGCCCGCAACGCCGACACGCCTTTGCAGACGGCCAGCCTCATCAAGCTGGCGGTCATGGCCGCTTGTTACAGCCGGGCCGACGAGGGCAAACTCGACCTGCAAAAGAAAGTGACGCTCACCCGCGAGGATAAGGTGCCGGGCGCCGGCATTTTGACCGACCACTTCACCGACGGGGCAACACTCAGCGTCCGTGATCTGATCCGGCTGATGATCCGCTATTCCGACAACACGGCGACGAACATGGTGCTGGATCAGGTCGGCATCCGGACGGTGAACGAGTACACGGCGGGCCGCGGGCTGCCGGAGACGCGGATCAACTCGAAGGTGTTCAAGCAGTCCAGCAGCAGTGTGGACTTGAAGCGGTCCGAGAAGTACCAGCTCGGCTCGACCACCGCCAACGAGATGGTGTGGTTGCTGGAACTGATTCACGCCAACAAGGCGGCGTCGCAGGAGAGTTGCCAGGCCATGCTCGCCCACCTGCGGGCCAACGATGATAAGGAGCAACTCGTCCGCTTCCTGCCGGACGGCGTGGTGGTGGCCCACAAGTCCGGGGCGACCAACCAGGTGCGGACCGACGCCGGCATCCTGTACGTCCCCGACCCGGCCGACAAGAAGGCCAAGCGGCCGGTGGCCGTGTGCGTGCTGACCAACGACAACGCCGACCAGCAGTGGGTGCTGGACAACGCCGGCCAGCTCACCATCGCCAAGATCGGCCAGGCCGTGTACGACCACTTCGCCGGCGGCGGCAAGTAACCCTCTCCCGGAGTAGTGATGGCAAGGTCCGAACTCCGTATCGGTATGGTCGGCTACGGCTTCATGGGCCGCGCCCATACGAATGCGTACAAACAGGTCGGCCAGTTCTTCCCGTCCGGCCGCAAGGTGGTGCTGAAGGCGGTGGCCGCCCGGGACGCCACGAAGGCGAAGGCGTTCGCCGACCAGTGGGGGTACGAGTCGGTCGAGGCCGACTGGCGGAAACTGGTCGAGCGGCCGGACATCGACGCCGTGGATATTTGCACGCCGAACCACCGGCACAAAGACATCGCCCTGGCGGCGGCGGCGGCCGGCAAAATGGTGCTGTGCGAGAAGCCGCTGGCTATGAACGCCGCCGACGGCAAAGTGATGGTCGATGCCGTCGAGTCCGCCGGCGTGCCAAACATGGTCTGGTACAACTACCGCCGCATCCCGGCCGTGACGCTCGCCCATCGGCTCATTGGCGAGGGCAAGCTCGGCAAGGTGTTCCACTACCGGGCCAAATTCCTGCAAGACTGGACCATCAAGGCGGACGTGCCGCAGGGCGGGGCCGGCACGTGGCGGCTGGACGTGGCCGAGGCCGGCAGCGGCGTGTCCGGCGACCTGCTGGCCCACTGCATCGACACGGCCCTGTGGCTGAACGGTCCGCTCAACCGGCTGTGTGCCCAGACCGAGACGTTCGTCAAGGAGCGGCCGCACGCCGTCACGGGGAAGGTGGAGCCGGTGGGCATCGACGACGCCTGTGCCTTCCTCGGCACCTTCGCCAACGGTTCGCTGGCCAACTTCGAGAGCACCCGGTACGCCCGCGGACATAAGGCTCAGTACACGTTCGAGGTGAACGGCGAGCACATGAGCCTGTTCTGGGACTTGCACGACTTGCACCGCTTGCAGGTGTTCGATTACCGCGACGACAGCCCGATCCGCGGGTGGAAGTCCGTCCATGTGACGGACAATAGCCCGGACCACCCGTACATGGCCAACTGGTGGGTGCCCGGGCTGGCTATCGGCTACGACGCCAGCTTCACCCACCAGGTGGCCGACTTCCTGAAGGGGCTGGACAGCGGCGAGGCGGCCGGCCCGACCTTCCGCGACGCCTACCAGACGCAACTGGTCTTGGACGCCATTCTGGATTCTGCGAAAACGCAACAGTGGGTGGACGTACCGACGGGTTGACGCGGAGGGCTTGGCATGGCGACGGTCATCGAGACGAAGCCGGTGACGGCCGAAGAATACTTCCTCATGCCGCAACCGGCAGACGGGGTGAAACACGAGCTGATCCGCGGGGAGGTGGTCGAGATGCCGAACCCGGGACTGGAACACGGCGAGGTGCAGGGGAACATCTATGCACTGCTCAAGCAGCACCTGCGTGGCACCCGACAAGGCCGCGTGTTCGTCGAGTCGGGTGCGGTCGTGGATCGCAACCTCGACACCGTCCGCGGGCCGGACGTGAGCTACTACAGCAAAGAGCGGCTACCACTCGACCTGCGGGTGGTGGCGTACCACGACCAGCCCCCCGACCTCTGCGTCGAAGTGGCGTCCCCGTCCAACAGCAAGCGGAAGCTCCGCGAGAAGGTGAAGGAATACTTTTTCGCCGGCGTGCGGCTGGTCTGGCTAGTCGAGCCGGACGACCGCTCAGTGACGGTGCTGACCGCGCCTGACGAAGGCCGCACCCTGTACGACGAGACCCGACTGGACGGCGGCGACGTGCTGCCCGGGTTCGCCTGCACGGTGTCCGACCTGTTCGCCTGATTCCCCTCGACACCCCACCCGCCGCCGCCGTACACTCCTCACTCAGACGGTCCCCACCCGCACGGACGCGGCGTCGATGCACTTCGCCCACCTGACGGCCAGCACCTTCTACGGTGGTCCCGAGCGGCAAATGCTCGGGCTGGCCGACGCACTGCCGTCCGAGTGCCGGACGACGGTCGTCTGCTTCCGCGAGGGCGGCCGGGGGCGGGAGTTCCTGCGGACCGCGGTCAGCCGCGGGCACGCAGCCGTCGGTCTGGCACACGACACCCCGCACCTGTTCGCCGCCGCCGCCGAGTTGGCCGGGCTACTCCGCGAACGAGCGGCCGACGTGCTGTTGTGTCACGGGTACAAGGCGAACCTGGTCGGCCGGCTGGCGGCCCGGCGGGTCCGCATCCCGGCGGTGGCCGTGTCGCGCGGCTGGACGGCCGAGAACTGGAAGGTGCGGGCGTACGAGTGGCTGGACCGCCGGCACCTGGCGCTCATGGACCGGGTGGTGTGCGTGTCCGAAGGGCAGGCTGCGAAGGTCCGGCAGGCGGGCGTGCCCGAGTCGCGGCTGACGGTCATCCGCAACGCCGCCCGGCTGGAGGCGTTCGCCGACCCGGACCCCTTCGGCCGCCGCGACCTGCTCGCCCACTTCCCGGCCGGCGTGGCGCGGGTGATCGTCGGTGCCGGCCGGCTCAGCCCGGAGAAGGGGTTCGACGTGCTGCTGGAGGCTGCGGCAACTGTGCTGGCCCGCGACCCCGGGTGCGGGGTGGTGGTGTTCGGCGACGGCGTCGAGCGGCCACGCCTGGAGCGGCGTCTGGCCGAGCTACGGCTGGGCGGGCGGTTCGTGCTGGCCGGGTTCCGCCGCGACCTCGACCGTCTGCTGCCGTGGGCCGACGTGCTGGCCCTGCCGTCGCACACCGAGGGGCTGCCGAACGTGGTACTCGAAGCCGCCGCGGCCGGCGTGCCGGTGGTGGCCACCGCCGTCGGCGGTACACCCGAGGCGGTGCTCGACGGTGAAACCGGGTACCTCGTGCCGCCGGCCGACCCGACGGCATTGGCCGACCGGCTGTCGGCAGTTCTCGCGGACGAACCGACCCGCCGGCGAATGGGCGACGCGGCCCGGGAGTTCGTCCGCGAGCGGTTCAGCTTCGCCGCCCAAGCCGAAGCCTACCTGGCCCTCGTCCACGAGCTTTTCGGCCGGCCGGTGGCGGTGCCGGCATGACCACCCTCGAACCGATTACCACCCCGCCGCCCGTCGGCCGCCGGCCGGTTCGGGTGGCGTTCGTCATCGACCGGCTGTCCCGGGCCGGCACCGAGTCGCAACTGCTGGCCCTGATCCGCGAACTGGACCGCGACCGGGTGCAGCCGTCGCTGGTGCTGCTCGACGGCACCGATACTGAGTCTCGGGCGCTGGAACCCAACTGCCCGGTGCTACGGCTCGGCGTCACCAGGCTGGCGTCACGGAACGCGCTGGCGGCGGCGAAAGCTCTCGCGCGTGAGTGGTCTAGCCGGCAACCGGACGTAGTTCAGGCGTACTTCCTCGACTCGGCCTACTTCGCCGCCGGCGTGGCCCGCTGGTGCCGGGTGCCGCGGGTGGTGCGGGTGCGGAACAACCTCGGCTACTGGCTCACCCGCCGGCACCGGCTCCTGGGCCGGGCCGTCCGCCCGCTGATCGACGCGACCCTGACCAACACCGCCGCCGGCCGCGGGCAGTTGGAGCGGGAGGGCGAACGGGCGGTGGTGATCGGTAACGGCGTGGATCTCGACCGTTTCCGTAACGTGCGGCCGGTGGACGTGACGCGGCCGGTGGTGCGGGTCGGGTGTGTGGCCAATCTGCGGCCGGTGAAGAACATCGCCGGGCTGATGCGTGCCGCCCGTGTGGTGAGTGACCGATTCCCGCGCGTGGTGTTCGAGGTGGCCGGCGACGGCGAGCAGCGGGTCGAGTTGGAACGGCTCCGCGACTCGCTCGGGCTGGGGGATCGGTTCGTGCTTCGTGGCCCGGTGGCCGACGTGCCGGCGTTTCTGAGCCGCTGTGAACTGGCCGTGCTGCCGTCACACTCGGAGGGAATGTCGAACGCGGTGCTGGAGTACCTGGGAGCCGGTCGGGCGGTGGTGGCCACGGCCGTCGGGGCGACGCCGGACTTGCTCGACGGCGGTCGGTGCGGGCTGCTGGCGCCGCCAGGTGACGAGGCGACACTGACTGGTGCGGTGTGTCGGCTTTTGGGCGACCCCGGGCTGGCGACGGACCTCGGCGCGAGCGGCCGGCGGCGGGCCGAGCGCGAGTACAGCCGGGCGGCGATGGTGCGGCGGTTCGAAGAGTTTTATGCCGGCCTCTTGCTTCGTAGCCCGATGCGCTAGCGAGGGAGGATAACCCTAGCTGGCGCGTTGGGCTACGAACCAATTCACCCGGCATTCGTACCGACGGTGCGGAACTCCTCCATCGCCTTCGCCACCCCGATGGGCAGAACCTTCCGCAGTCGCCGGCCGCGGCGGACGTCGGCCCAGTTGTTCAGGATGAAGTCGGCCTGCCGGCTGCCCGTGCGGTTGTAGTACCGCAGCACCAGCGGGTGAATCCACTCGAAGTCCACGTAGCTGGCGTCCACCACGGCCACGCTCTTCGAGTGTAGCTTGGCCGGCACCTCGTTGCGGGGGTCGAACACGAACAGCTCGCCCCCGGTCATGCCCGACCCGATTTCGTTTTCGATCGGGCCGAGGACCAGTACACGGCCGCGAGTCATGTACTCGCAGGCGTACTTCCCGGCACTCTCGCACACCACCGTTGCCCCGCTGTTGCGGATGCCCAGCCGGTGCCCGGCCCGGCCGCCGACGAACACGAACCCCCCGGTCGCCCCGTAGGCCACGTTGTTGCCGGCCATGCTCTGTAGCTCGCCGCCGTAGTCGGCGGCCGTGTAGTCGAGCGTCACCGTCACCGTGCCACCGCTGATGCCCTTGGCCAACCCGTCCTGGGCGAACCCGCGGAGTTCCAAGTCGAGGCCGTTGACGCACCACGCCCCGAAGCTCTGGCCGGCCTCGCCCTCGAACCGCACGGCCAGGGTCGAGCCGTTCGGCATCCCCTCCCGACCGTACAGCCGGGCGATGCGGCCGGCCGCGGTCGCCCCGATCGAGCGGTCCGAATTTCGCACGCGGAACAGTAGGCTGGCCGACTGGCCAGCATCGATAGCGTCGCCGGCTGCGTCCACGATCCGCTGGTTCACGCTCGGCCCGGTCGGGGCGCACACGCCGAACTGGCCCGCGTGGACCGGGAAGTTTTCACCCAGCCGGCTCATCGCCATATCCGGGCGGATGAACCGCTTTAACTCCAGGCTCGCCGGCCGACCCGTGAGGTCGGTCCGGCGGGCGAGCAAGTCACTGCGGCCGACTACCTCGGCCAGCGTCCGCACGCCCATGCGGGACAGTTCGGCCCGCACCTCGTCGGCCACCGCGAGTAGGTAGGCCTTGGTGTGCTCCGGGTGGCCCTTGAAAATCTCCGGGCTGCCGGTGATCCCAGTCGGGCAGTTAGGGATGTGGCAACTCTTGCAGACAATACACCCGACCGACACCATCAGACCCTGGCCGAAGGTGAACTCGTCGGCCCCGAACAGGGCGTACTTGACCACGTCCGCCCCGGCCTTGATGCCGCCGGCGACACGGAGGCGCACCCGCCCGCGGAGGCCGTTCACCACCAGCGCCTGGTGCGCCTCTGACAAGCCCATTTCGCTCGGCAGGCCGGCGTGTTCCTTACTGGATACCATCGCCGCCCCGGTGCCGCCGTCGATGCCGTCCATCTCGATGATGTCGGCCCCGGCTTTTGCGACACCGACGGCGATCGTCCCGACGTTATCCACGGCCACCAATTTGACCGACACCAGCACTCCGGGCTTCACGGCTTTCAGGTCGTGGACGAGCTGGGCCAAGTCTTCGATGCTGTAGATGTCGTGGTGCGGCGGCGGCGAGATCAGGTCCGTCCCCGGTTTGGCGAAGCGGATCTCGGCGATCTCACTCGTCACCTTCTTGCCCATGAGCTGGCCGCCCTCGCCGGGTTTCGCCCCCTGGGCCATCTTGATGCTCACCTCGTCGGCGTTCACCAGGTATTCGGCGTCCACCCCGAACCGGCCACTCGCAATCTGGCGGATGCGGCTGCGGAACCGGCTCACCCGCAGGTCGCTGCCGAGGGCGTACACGCCAGGGTTCTTCTCCCGCTGCCGGCGGACGCCGGCCCAGAACTCGCCCCACGCCTTGGGCGGGATGTCGTTCCGCCAGCGGGCCTCGCCGCCCTCGCCGCTGTTGGACCGTGCCCCCAGTTCGTTCACCGCCGCCGCGATGGTCATGTGGCTGGCGCCGGTCAGCGCCCCGTGGCTCATGGCCGCCCCGCGGAACCGCTCACGGATCAGCCCGAGCGACGGTTCGACTTCTTCCAGAGGTACCGCCGGCCCGGCGGGTTGCACGGTGAACAGGTCACGCAGCACGGTCGGCGGTCGCTCGGCCACCATCTTGGAGAACTTGCCGAACTTGATCCCGACCTTGAGCAAGTCGCCCTGCGGCTCCCCCGGCGGTGCGGTGTAGGCGACCTCCCCGCCGCCCGGCTCCGGCTCCGGGTGGGCCTCTTTCACCGCGTCCCGTAGGGCCATGCGGACCTTGGCGTTGAACGCCATGTAGTCGCGGTTGCGGCCGAGCGGGCTGCTCTTGCTGGCCATCTCTTCGGCCCGGGCCACCCGCCAGCGGCTGTCGTCCACCACGTCCGCCAGGCCGATGCCGCCGAGCCGGCTGGGGAAGTCGCCGAGGAACTCCATCAGCTCCGGGCCGAACCCGACGGCCTCGAACAGCATGGCCCCGCGGTAGCCCTCCACGGTGGTGATGCCCATCTTGGAGATCACCTTGAGGAAGGTGTCCTCCAGGGCGTGGAACAGGTTGCGGAGGGCGTCGTGCGGCTCCAGCCGCACGTCCTGCTTGGTCTCCGGGTGCTTCCACACCAGCCCGCCGGCCACCAGCCGCAGCATCAGGTACGGGTGGACGGCGTCGGCCCCGAAGCCGACCAGCACGGCCACGTCGTGCCCCTCCTGGATGTCGCCGGCCTGCACCACCAGCGAGCAGCGGTCGCGGAGGCCTTGTCGGCACAGGTGCGTGTGCACCGCCCCGAGGGCGAGCAGCGACGGGATCGGGTCGATGCCGGCCCGGCACGCCTCCTTGTCGCTCACACAGAGGATGTGGTAGCCGGCGTGAACGGCCTTCTCGGCCTCCGCTTTCAGTGCTTCGAGCGCCGTCCGCAGTGACTCCGTGCCGCCGCCCAGGCGGAAGGTGGCGTCCAGCAGCTTGTACCCGAGCAGTTCGTTCTGCCGCATCTCCTCGATGACCGCGTCGGAGACGATGGGGCTGCTCAGCTCCATCTGCTTGAGGGGCAGCTCCTCGTCCAGCACCCCGCGGCACTTGGCGTGCCCCTCGGCCTTGCCCAGGTAGGTCGCCAGCGACATCGCCCCGCCCTCGCGGTACGGGTCGATGGGCGGGTTCGTCACCTCGGCGAAGGTCTGCTGGAGGTACTTGAACAGCGTCGGGTGGTACTGGCTGAACACCGTCAGCACCCGGTCGTGGCCCATGCTGCTCAGCGGCTCCTTGCCGAGCTTGGCCATGTCCTTGACGAACTGCGCCCGCTCGAAGTCCCACCCGGCCGCTTGGAGTAGCACTTCCAGCGTCCAGCCCTGTTCGGTCAGCATGGCCCCGACGATGTCCTCCGTCTGGCGGGTGAAGTCGAACCCCTCAGTCAGGACGATCTGCCGGCGGTTCAGCTCCCGCAGGTCGCCGAGGTCGGCCTTCGACTCGGCCACCACCCGGGCCATGATGGCGTGACTGTCCAGCCGCTCGCCGGTGGCCATGTCCTGGGCAATCATCTGGCCCGGCTGTAGCTGGTCGCTGGCCACGATGTCCCGCGGGTCCAGGCCGAAGACGCCGCTCTCGCTGCCGATGTACAGCCAGCCCCGCTTGTCCGCGCACCACCGCACCGGGCGAAGGCCCATGCGGTCCACCTGACCGACCAGTACCCGGCCGTCGGTGGCGATGAGACCGGCCGGGCCGTCCCAGGCGGCCAAGCCCCCAAACGTGCGGCGGCAGTAGGTGAACAGGTCGCAGGCCGGCTGGCCCCACACGTCGGCTTCGGTGTCCCACACCGGCGGCACGCTCAGCCGCATGGCCCGCAGTAGGCCCCAGCCGCGGTCCAGGTGCAGGTGTTCCACCCACTCGTCCAGGCTGGCCGAGTCGGACATCTGGGGGGTGAGCAGGTCGCCGCCGGGGGGGGGCGGGGTCATGCCCCGGCTGTAGGCGTGGACGGCGTTGCGGTTCGTGCGGACGGTGTTGATCTCGCCGTTGTGGCAGAGCAGTCGGAACGGCTGGGCGAGCGTCCAGTTGGGCAGCGTGTTGGTGCTGTACCGGCGGTGGAACGAGGCGATGCCGGTTTCGAACGACGGGTCCGACAGGTCGGGGTAGAAGTCGGCGAACTGCTGGCTGGTGAGCAACCCCTTGTAACTGACCGTGCGGGCGGACAGACTGCACACATACGCCGCCAGCCCGGCCTCGGCGAGCCGGTGGCGGATCGTTTGCCGGGCGATGTACAGGAACCGATCGGCGTCCGTCGGGTCGCTTTTTACGGCCAACAGCCACTGCTCGATGGCACCGGGCAAGGTGTCGCGGGCGGCCGGCGGCACCACGTCCACGTTGAGCGGCACCGGCCGGACGCCGAGAAGTGTGACGGGGCCGCCGCTCAGAGCGTCCCGAAGGATCGCGCGAGCGGCATCGGCCCGGCCCGGCTCCCGTTCGCCGACGAACACCACGCCGACGGCCAGCGGGCGGTCGCCCGGCTGGAAGCCGCGCCGCGCGGCCTGTTCGCGGAAGAACGTTTGCGGGAGTTGGCAGGTGAGGCCGGCCCCGTCCCCGAGGTCGCCGCAGACGCCGCCGCGGTGTTCCATCGCCACCAGGGCATTGACGGCTTTTCGCGTCACCTCGAACGACGGCACTCCGCCGGCGGCGGCCACTCCGCCGATGCCGCAGGCGTCTTTGCCGACCGCGTCGGAGTACAGCAGTTCGCCGGCCCGAACCAGGCTCCAGCCGTCCGTCATGGCTCTTCCGCTCCGAGTGGGGCCGACGGCCCGGGGAAAGGGGGAGGGTGGGAGAGGTGCCCACATCTTACGGGCAAGTGTCTTGCGCGCGAAGTACTTTCCCGGTCGTCACCGCCGCCCCTGCCACTCGGCGACGGTCAGCTCGGCCGCCCGTTCCTGCCGGCCCCGCCAGACGGTCAGCCGCACCCGCTGGCCCGGTGGCAGCGCGCCGATCAGGTTGATGAAATGGTTCTCGTCCTTTACCGACACCTCGTCGAGCCGCAGGACCACGTCGTTCGACTGCACCCCGGCCGTGGCCGCCGGGCCGCCGGGGTGGACCGTCTCGACGTGCGCCCCCCACACCCGGTTCAGCCCGAGCCGGCGGGCGGTGGCCGGCTCCAGCGACGGGTACAGTTGCAGCCCGACATACCCCCGCCGCACCCGCCCGGTCTCCACCAACTCCCGGCCGAGCCGCTTCACCAGATTCGCGGGGATGGCGAACGACACCCCCGTATTGTTGCCCGAGCTACTCAGAATCGCCGTATTGATGCCCACCACTCGCCCTTCGGTGTCCACCAGCGGGCCGCCGCTCGACCCCGGGTTGATGGCCGCGTCCGTCTGAAGGAATTCGCGGATGCGGATGGTGTCGCCCAGGTTCACCTGCCCGCGGTCCCGGGCCGAGATGATGCCGTGCGTCACCGTCCGGCTCAGCCCGAACGGGCTACCGAAGGCCAGCACCCACTGGCCGACTCGCACCCGATCGCTGTCGCCCAGGTCGGCCGTCGGCAGGCCGTCGCCGGGCACCTTGAGTATGGCCAGGTCAGAGGCCGGGTCGGTCCACACCTGTTCGGGCTGGATGATGCGGCCGTCGGCCAGCGTCACGGAAATGTCGTCCCGCCGGCTGCCGGCCACCACATGGTTGTTGGTGACGACGAACGTGCCAGCTTGACCCGGAAGCTTGACCAGCACGCCGGACCCGGACTCCTCGGGCGGTTTGCCTTTAGGTGCCGCCGCGGCCGGCTTGACGGCATCGACCCCGACGACCGTCGGGCCGAGCCGCGTGACCACCTCCTCGAACCGGCCGTCGGGTAGTTGGGCGGCGATGGCCAAGAGCATGAGCGTGAGCATGACTTCACCGGGGAAGCGGGCGTGGTGAAGTATTCGACCCAAGTGCCCCGCTCGTGCTTCGGGCGGACAGGCGGCTTTACCGGCTGAGGTCGGCTTCCAGGTCGCGGATGCGGTACTCGCGGTCCTCGCCGCCGCTGCCAACCGCCTCCCAGTTGGCGACCAATCGGTCTTCGAGGAACGACGAGTCCTTCTCGGCCTCCCGCTGACACTTGACGCATAGCGTGCTGTACGGCAGGGCGCTCAGCCGGGCGACTGGGATTTTGCTGCCGCAACCGTCACACATGCCATACTGGCCCTGCTTGAGCCGCTTGAGGGCAAGGTCGATCTGGGCCAGCTCTTTCGCCTCGACCTGGGCGAGTTGCGAGGCCAGTTCTTCGCCCTGACTGTCGAACGCGGCGTCGGCCACGTCGCCGGAGGCGGACGCCGGAGATTTCGCCCCCAATCCGTCGAACTCAAGCCCGAGCCGACGGTGCAGGACCGACCGGCGTGCGGCAAGAGTCTTGGTGATCTGCTGCAAAGCGTTAGTGCGGGGCATGTTGTACTCCGTGCCGGCGGCGGCCGTGGGTCGCGTCTCGTTCAGAAGGAACCCGCGCTAATTCGACAATCGTCGGTGCGGAACGATTCCTAAACTTACTAACCGCAAGAAACACGCCGTACGGATAGGGGAGTTGGAAAAATTGCGAGATTACGGCGGGTGAGCGAGCAGCCGAAAGCGGGACAAACCACAACCCGAGAACAAACTAGTACTCTGTTGCAGCTAGTCTGTGCCACCGCTACAACTCCCCCAGCCCTCAAGGAGTCGCCATGCCGCCGCCGACCAAGATCGCCGTTACCCTG
>JAYVUZ010000004.1:0-2724 GCA_043787415.1 Fimbriiglobus sp.
GCCCGCAGCGAGAGCGCGTCGAGCGGCTGGACGCGGTACGGCGGCTTGGGGATGGCCGCGACCATGTCGACGGTGAGCACGTCCGGCGGCTCGATGACGTAGTCCGGCATCGAGGTCTTCTTGAGCTCGCGGGGCACGTTGGCGACCGGCACGATCGGCGGCGGCGTCCGGCAGCCGGCGAGGGCGACCGCGAGGGCGCACGTCCCGACGGCGACGCGGCGGGCCTGACCACGGACTCGGGGGGTTCGGGCCACAACAGCACCTCCAAAAATGGCATGACGCGACGACCGACTAGTCACCGTAATCGGAACAACCCCGACCCGCGGGTGAGTCAAACTGCACGGGTTAGCGCGGTGGTAGCGGTGAAAGCGGTCCTCGGGAGTTGGAAGCCTGGGGAGTCCGCGGAGCGGGCGTTCGGGCTGAAGTGTTGACAAGGACACCGCAACCGCGCCGGCTGCCGGTGGCGGATGCTGCCTAGGGAATACGCCCCCTGGCGGACCGTCTACTACTACTCCCGCGGCTGGTCGCTCAGCGGCACCTGGGCCGAGCTCCACGACGCGCTGGGCCTCCTGCTGGCGGTCGCGGTCACCGGGGCGGCCGTGACCGACGCCCGCGGGACCGTACCCCTCGCCGGGTCGCTCGGCCCCGCGGCGTGCCCGCGCCTGCGGGTCGTGTGGGACGACGGCGGCTACCACCGGCACCGGCTGACGGAGTCGCTGGCTGGGCGGGTGCCGGGTGGAAGTGGTGAGCCGGCCCGCGCGGCGGTGCCACCCCCGCGTCTCGTACTCGCCCAGGCCGCACCCGCCCTTGGCGCTCTGGAAGCCCTGCCCGATCGACCAGCGCTTCGACCGCACGCCGGCCAGCGCCGCCAGGGACCTCGGGCGGCGCGTTCGCCCCGTGGCACATCAGCCCCGGCTGCTGGGCGACCGACCGCCGCACCGACCGCCGCTCCGGCCCCCCCGGCATCCCCCTGACATGACCCCGTTTCTTGGTCCGGGACGACTGAGAGTTCCGGTTACACGGTTACTGTCGGCGAGCCGAGCGGAGCTTGGTCCGCCGGCGGTAACCGCGACGCGAACACCGCCGGGGCAACGTACCCCAGCGAACTGTGCGGCCGGTCGTGGTTGTACGCACGCCGGTGCTCCTGCAAAATCACCACCGCCTCCGCCAGGCTGCCGAACACTTCGCGGTTCAGCAACTCGTCCCGCAGGCGGCTGTTGAACGACTCGCTGTAGGCGTTCTGCCACGGGCTGCCCGGCTCGATGTACAGCGTCGCCACCCCGGCCTTCGCCAGCCAACCCCGGACCGCCGCCGCGACGAACTCCGGCCCGTTGTCGCTCCGCAGGTACGCCGGCACGCCCCGCGCGGCCACCAAGCCCGCCAGCGTCGCCACCACGTCCGCCGCCGCCATCGATCGCCCGACCGGCATCGCCAGGCACTCCCGGGTGTACTCGTCCACCACCGGCAGGATCTTCAGCGGCCGACCGTCGGCCGTCTGGTCGAACACGAAGTCGTAGCTCCACACCTCGTCCCGGCGGGCAGCACGCAGTCGCTGCGTGCCCGCCTCGGCCGACCCCAGTCGCCGGCGCTTCCGCTGCCGGCGGGGCACCTTCAGGCCCTCGGCCCGCCACAGCCGCAAGACCCGCTTGACGTTCACCCGGCGACCTTCGGCTCGCAACAGGGCCGCGACCCGCCGGTACCCGTACCGCGGGTTCGCCAGGGCTAACTCCCGCATCCGCTTCACCAGGGCCTCCCCGTCGGCGTCGGCCGCCGGCTCGTACCGGACCAGGGAGCGGTGGACGCCCATGGCTCGGCACGCCCGGCGTTGCGACACCCCCAGGGCGGCCCGGACCCGGCCCACGACCTCCCGGCACCTGGCCGGGCCGGTCAGTTTCCCCGGGCCGCCTCCTTCAGGATCAGCTTGTCCAGCGTCAGGTCGGCCACGATCCGCTTAAGCCGCTCGTTCTCCTTCTCCAGTTCCTTGAGCCGCCTCAACTCGTCGGTCTGCATGCCGCCGTACTGGCCCCGCCAGCGGTGGTAGCTGCTCTCGGCGACCCCCAGGTCCCGGCACGCCTGCTCGACTGTTTGTCCCGCGGACTGAGCCGTCGCGACCTCCCGCAACAACTTCACGATCTGCTCGGGGCTGTACGCCTTCTTCTTCATCGGCTGTCCTCCTGGCCCCGTGGGGCGTCAGGACTCTCATACCACCTGGACCTACTCAAGGGGAGCATGCCAGCACGCCGGTCGGCATCGCCTACTTCGCCCCGAAGGGGTTCACGGATCGGGTGTGGGAGTTGATGATGATCGCCGTGGACGCACCCCGCCACCGGCAGGGGATCGGGTCCACGTTGCTGCTGGCGGTCGAGGAGGCGGTGCGGGCGGCGAGCGGGCGGTTACTGCTGATCGAGACGAGCGACAAATCGAGCTTCGAGCGGACCCGGCAGTTCTACCGCAAGCACGGGTATGCCGAAGTCGCCCACATCCCCGACTTCTTCGCCGACGGCGACGGCAAGGCGTCGTTCGTCAAGCGGATGTGACCGAACCCGGCCAACGCCCGCTCATCGCCCGGCCCTTGCGAGTCGGGCGTCGAGGGACCACCGCCCGGCTCCGACGATGAGCAAGAACAGCGAGCCGAGGAGCATCGAGTAGTCCGTGCGGATTCGGTTCGCCATGAACCAGAAGCCCTCTTTTTCGAGGACCGGCAACTGCGTGGTGTAGATCGCC
>JAYVUZ010000005.1:0-24071 GCA_043787415.1 Fimbriiglobus sp.
GTCAGCGCCCGGAGTCTTCCCGTGAAGAACTCCGGGCGCTGACGCTTCCGGCTCGCCAAGCGTTGGGACTTACTGCGCCGACTTGACGCCCGGCGTCATCATCGGCAGGGGGATCACC
Organism: Fimbriiglobus sp.; assembly: GCA_043787415.1. Classification (GTDB taxonomy): domain Bacteria; phylum Planctomycetota; class Planctomycetia; order Gemmatales; family Gemmataceae; genus JAXMAZ01. Next base: position 119 of record JAYVUZ010000005.1, read on the forward strand.
GACCGCCGCTCGTCGTCCGGGGCGTCGCCGCCGCAGCCGCTCGCCTGCTCCGCGAGGCGAATCTTCTTGCGGCGCACCATGCGGTCATTGCCCTCGGGGATCAGCGCCGTCTTGTCGCCCTGCAACAGCCCACTCACGCCACGCGTCTTCGTCGGCGTCGTCGCCGCCGGGGTCGAGTCCTCGGCCTGGTAGCGGACCAGCATCCCCTCGTAGTTGCGCAAAATCGCCGCGTCGTCGGACATGCTCACGAGGTAGTTGGGCATCAGCGGGATCTTGCCGCCGCCGTGGGGGCTATCGACGACGTAGGTTGGGATGGCGATGCCGGACATGTGTCCGCGCAGGCCCTCCATGATCTCCATGCCCTTCCAGATGCTCGTGCGGAAGTGGCCGGCCCCCGTCACCGGGTCGCAGTGGAACAAGTAGTACGGCCGCACCTTGATGCGGAGCAGCCCGCGGAGCAGCTCCCGCATGGTGCCCAGGTCGTCGTTCACGCCCTTGAGCAGCACCGAGTGGTTGTTGATCGGCATCCCTCCGCGGAGCAGCGCCTTGCAGACGCGGGCCGTCTCCGGGGTGATCTCCCGCGGGTGGTTGAAGTGCGTCTGGATGTACACCTTCTCGGCGCCGGCCAGCAGGTCCACCAGCTCCGGGTCGTACAGCCGCTGCGGCAACGTCACCGGGACGCGGGTGCCGATGCGGATCACGTCCACATGGTCGATCGCTTTGAGCGAGTCGAGGTAGTACTTGAGCTTGCCGACGGGTAGCGTCAGCGGGTCGCCGCCGGACACGATCACGTCCCGGATCTGCTCGTTGCGGCGGACGTAGTCGATCATCCGCTCGTCGTCTTTGCTCACGCCCTCCCAGCCGCCGCGGGTGAGGGTGGCCCGCTTGCGGGTGCAGTACCGGCAGTACATGGAGCAGTTGGGCGTCGTCACCATCAGCACCCGGTCCGGGTACCGATGGGTCAGCCCCGGCACCGGCGAGTCCTTGTCCTCCTCCAGCGGGTCGTCCAGCTCGAAGTCGCTGGTCAGCTCGCGGGGGTCGGGCACCGCCTGCCGGCGGATCGGGTCGTCCGGGTCGCTGGGGTCGATGAGCGAGAAGTAGTACGGCGGGATGGCCATCTTGTAGTCGCCTTCCAGGCGGCCGATGGCTTCCAGCTCGTCGGGCGAGAAGGCGAGCAGTTCGCGCAGTTGCCGGACCGACCGGACGGAGTTCTGCGTCTGCCACCGCCAGTCGTCCCACTGGCCCTGCGGCACGTCGGCCCAGGCGGGGTGGCGGCGGCCGGCACTCGGCGGCTCGACATCCTCGCGGCCGGGTGGGGTGCCGGCGGGCCGCGCAACGGCCGGGTCGAACTCGAACATATCCGAGGCACCCTCCCGGGTCTGGCACGGCCCGGCCGGACTGGCGACGTTCGCCGGTCCTGCGTCGGGCACGGGTTCGGCCACGCGGTCGTCGCGCGGCGACTGTGCTTCAAGAGCGAATCGTAACGCCACTGGGGGGAAAAACAAGTTTCTCCTCCCGCAACCTACCTTGTCGGCTGGCACCGCGCGCCGAATTCATCGCTACCACTCAACCCTTGCGGCCCGGACTCACTCCGCCGGCCACGCCAGCGGCGGGTGAAGCGCCCGCGCCGCGCGGTCACTCGTCGTCGTCCCGCTCGACTCGCCGACCACCACCAGCCCCGCCCGCTCGCCCTCGGGCAACCACTGGAACAAGCCGTCGTAGTCCCGCGGCAGCGTCCACACGTTCGGCTAGTAGCCGCTGTAGCCGTTGACCGTCGGCACCCCGAGCCACCGCGCCGCCCACCCCACGTTCATCTGCCCGACGCCGGCCGCGGGCAGCGCGTTGGTGTCGGTCGGCTTCGGGAACACGTACAGAAGTTTCGCGTCCGGCCGCTCGCGCCGCACCAGCTAGACGAGCCGCGAGGTGGCATCGTTGACGCCGGCGACGGGGGTGCGGTGCGTGTCCCACACGTCGCCCCACGGCCGCACCAACTGGTCGGCGACGACGAGGCCGACGAGCAGCACACCAACTGTCCGACGGCCCCGCGCCAGCTCGTCGAGCAGGAAGCCGAGGCCGAGGCCGGCGGGGAACAGCAGCACCAACACGATGCGAGCGACGACGCGGATGCTGCCGCCGCCGGGCAACCGGAACACCGGGTCGTACAGGCAGAACCCGCCGACACGGGTGGTGACCAGCACGACTAGCAGCGCGGCCACGGCCAACACCGCCGGGGGGTCACAGCGTCGCACGGCGAGGGCTGCGGCGGCGATCAGGCCGAGCAGTGGCAGCCAGCCGGGGAACAGGTGCAGTTCGGGCAGCCCCGGGTGGCCGGCGAGCGTCGGGAAGACGGCGTGCATCCAGTGGGCGTGAACGCCGAGGTCCGGGGCCAGCAGCCAGACCTCCGGCGTCGGGGTGTACACTTCCAGCCACCGCGGGTCGGCCTGCATGTGGTCGTGGCCGGCTCGCAGGTATGGCCGCACCAGCGGCACCAGCGACGCGACCATGACGACGCCGACGAGCAGCCACTTCCACCAGCCGCGGGCGAGGGTCGGCCAACTGACGGCACGCTGGTTGAGCAGGGCGGTGGCCACCCACGTCGCCAGCACCAGCAGGCCGAGGTAGTAGGCGAGGTAGATGGTGAGATAGGCCTGCACCACGAGGCACGCGGCGAGCAGGCTCAGCCGTCGCACGTCGGGCGTCGTCAGCCAGTGGTGGGCGAGCAGCACCGCCGGCGGCACGAGGAACCGCGGCCCGAGCTGGCTGTGCCCGACCGTGTGCTGCAACGCGGTGACGGCGAAGGCGAACACGTAGCCGGCCGTCGCGGCGGCCACCGGCCCGCCGTTCAGGCGGCGGGCGGCCCACGCGGCGGCGACGTAGTTCAGCAGGAACGGCAGCAGGAACCAGACCTGGTACGCCGCCTCGGGCGACAGGCCGGCAGCTCGCAGCCCGGCGTACAGCGGCAGGCTGCCGAGGTGGGCGTCCGAGTAGGCCGTCACCCGCGGGGCCGGGTGGTAGATGGGCAAGTCCCAGAAGCTGGCCACCTCGCCGCGTGTCCAGCGGTAGCCGTGTTCGAGGACGTACAGGTTGAACCGGCCGTCGATGTGGATGCCGGGCAGGTGGTCGAACCGCCAGCCGACGGCGGCGAGCGGCCCCTGGGCGAAGCCGACCAGGAACGCCCCGACGACGACCGCCCAGCCGGCCCGGCCCCAGGTCGGGCGGGCGAGCGCGGCGGGGCTGGCGGGTGCGTCCATCTACCCGGGGTATAACGCGGGGGATGGGCGGGTCAAGGAGAATCGCCCCTCGCCTTCCCCGCCGCGGCCGGGGCGGCTACGATCCGCCGCTATGACCACCCGCCGCCGCGCCCGCCGAGTCGTCGTCTCCGGTCTGGCCGCCGTGGCGGTCGCCCAGCTCGGGTTGAACGTGGCACTCGACACCGTACGGCCGAACTGGCGGGACGCGGAGTACGGCCACCGGGTCCGCCGGCTGGCCCGCCAGCGTCGCGGCGACCCGGCCGGCCAGCCGCTGCTCGTGGTGCTGGGCACCTCCCGTGCCCAGATGGGTGTCAGCCCAGCGCTGTTCGGTTTGGGCGACGGCGTGCGGGCGTTCAACCTGTCGATGGGTGGCGCGGTGCCGGTCCGGCAGGTGTTCAACTTCGACCGGCTGTGTGCGGCCGGCCTCGCCCCGGACTACCTGCTCGTCGAGGTGTTCCCGGCCCTGCTGGCGGAGGACGGGTCGGCCGACGGGGCCATCCCGGCCGACACCCTCGCCCTGGCCGACCTGCCCCGGGTGGCCGGCGAGTGCGACGACTTCCCGGCCTACCGCCGGCGGTGGCTGGCCGGCCGGCTGGCCCCGTGGCACACCCACCGCCGGCTGCTGCTCGACCACTGGGACTGGGCCGGGGACACGTTCCTGCCGCCGGCCGACCGGCGGACGTTCTTGTGGGCCGAGACGCGGCCGGACGGGTGGATGCCGTACTACAACCCGGCCATGCCGGCGGCCGACCGGGAGGCCCGGACGGCCGGGGTGGAAGGGGCTTACGGCCCGACCCTGCGGGCCTTCCCCGCCCCGCCCCGCCCGGCCCGGGTGTACCGCCGGATGATCGCGGCGGCGGCGGCCGGCGGCGGCCGGGTGGCGGTGCTGCTCATGCCCGAGTCGCCGCGGTTCCGCCGCCTCTACCCGCCGGGCGGGTGGGCCGAGAGCCGGCGGCGGGTGCGGGCCATCGCCGGCGACTGGCCGGTGGTAGACGCGGGCGATTGGCTGGACGACGAGACCGACTTCGCCGACGGCCACCACCTCCTCGGCCATGCGGCCGAGCGGTTCAGCCGCCGGCTCGGCGCCGAGTGGGTGCGGGGGTGGGTGGGGGGGCCGTGAGGATTACGGGAACAGGCCCCGCTTCTGCTTCTCGATGGCCACCTTGTGGACGCCCAGGCTGAGCGCCGCCTGCCGCATGGACACGTCCCGCTCGCGGGCCTTGGCCCGCACCCGGCCGTACGCCCCGAGCATCAGCTCCTTGGGAACCAGACCTGGCGGGCGGGCGGCGGGTCAGGCCGGGTGCCGGGCGGCGAATGCGGCCACCGCCGGGTCGTCGCGGACGCCGGCCGGGGCCGCCGCCAATTCCCGGGTCAGGTGTTCAACGAGGGCCGCCGCGGTGCTGTAGGTCGCTTCCCGGCGGAACCGGGCCACCAGCTCGGCGGCGGTGCCGGCCGGGCCGACCGCCCACCCGGCCAGGCCCGGGGGCAGGGCCGCCCCGCCCGTCAGGGCCAGGTAGTCGATCACGCACTCGGGCTGGCACTCGCCGTCGCCCACCGGGGTGAGCACCCGGCGGGCGTAGTCGAGGCGGTGGCTGACGTAGCCGTGGCGGGCGAACGCGGCCCGCAGCGCGTGCGGCGTCTGGCCGAACAGGCGGAGGCAGTGGGCGTTCGACTCGTAGAACACGGGCGGGGGGGCGGCCCCGGTCAGCAGCCCGGCCATGCCGCCGACGGCCGCCACCTCCGACCCCTCGATGTCCATCTTGACGAAGTCCACCCGGCCGACCCCGGCGTCGGCCAGCAGGGTGTCCAGGGCCACCGCCGGCACCCGCACCAGGTCCCCGCCGGCCGGCCCGCTGGCCACGTGCCCGTACGGCCCGTGGCACAGGAACGTCACCTCGCCGGGGCCGTCCCCGACGGCCCGGTGGATCAGGTCGAGGGCGGTGAAGCGGTTGGCCGCGATGCTCGCCCGCACCTGCTCGACGTTCCGCGGGTTGGCCTCGACGGCCAGCACCCGGCAGCCGCGGGCCGCCGCCGCCAGGGCGAAGGTGCCGACGTGGACGCCCAGGTCCACCACCACGGCCCCGGGCCGCAGGAACCCCTCGTACAGCGGCCAGTTCTCCTGGTGCGGGTACTGGCCGGCTCGCAGGGCGTCCGCGACCGGGTCGTCCCCGCCGGCCGTCAGGCACACGGCGAACGTGGTGCCGTCCGGCAGGCGGATCGGGTGAGGGGTGAGGCTCATGCCGGCCGGACTCCCAGGAGGACACAGTGTGAGGGGAGATATCCGGCCGGCGTGCCGGCGTCAACGCGGTTCACGGGAACAGGCCCCGCTTCTGCTTCTCGATGGCCACCTTGTGGACCCCCAGGCTGAGCGCCGCCTGCCGCATCGACACGTCCAGCTCGCGGGCCTTGCCCCGCACCCGGCGGTACGCCCCGAGCATCAGTTCCTTCAGCTTGTCGTTCACCATCTGCTCGCTCCACATGAGCTGCTGGATGTCCTGCACCCACTCGAAGTAGCTGACCGTCACCCCGCCGGCGTTGCACAGGATGTCCGGGATGACGAACACGTCCGACGCGGCCAGCACGGCGTCGGCCTTCGGGGTGGTCGGGCCGTTGGCCCCCTCGGCCAGGATGCGGCACTTCAGCTTCGGGGCCACGCTCTCGGTGATGACCCGCTCGAGCGCCGCCGGCACCAGCACCGTGCAGGGGGTGGCCAGCAGGTCGTCGGGGTCCATGGCCTCGGCCCCGGGGAACCCGACCACGCTGCCCCGCGTGTCCAGGCTCGCGTACTTCCGCAGGGCCGGCACGTCCAGGCCGGTGCGGTTGTGGACGGCCCCGTAGCGGTCGCCCACGGCGATCACCTTCACCCCCAGCCCGTACAACTCGTCGGCCGTCACGTTGCCGACGTTCCCGTACCCCTGGATGACGGCCGTCGCCTCCACCGGCCGGATGTTCAGTTCCGCCAGCGCTTCGAGGACGCAGTACACCACCCCCCGGCCGGTGGCCTCGCGGCGGCCGATGCAGCCGCCCAGCTCGACCGGCTTGCCGGTCACGATCTCCGGGCAGGCGTACCCCACCTTCATGCTGTACGTGTCGTAAATCCAGGACATGGTCTGCTCGTCCGTGCCCATGTCCGGGGCCATCACGTCCACCCGCGGGCCGATGATGTTCAGCACCTCCTCGGTGAACCGGCGGGTCAGCCGCTCCTTCTCCCCGCGGCTGAGGAGGGTGGGGTCGCAGGCGATGCCCCCCTTGGCCCCGCCGTACGGCAGGTTCATGATGCCGCACTTCCAGCTCATCCACATGGCCAGGGCGGCCACCTCGCCGAGGTCCACCTGGGGGGCGTACCGTAGCCCGCCCTTGCTGGCCCCGCTGGTGAGCGAGTGCTGGACGCGGTAGCCGACGAACACCCGGGTGCCGCCGTCGTCCATGCGGATGGGGACGGCCGACACCTGGGACCGCTTGGGGATCATGAGCCGCTCGATGACCCCCGGCTCCACGTCCGGCAGCAGGGCGGCGACGCCGCGGAGCTGGTCGCAGGCCATGCGGTAGACGGGGCTGTCGGTGAACGGGTTGGACGGCGGCACGGCGGGCGACGACATTGGGGGCACGCTCCGGGGCGGGGAACGGGGAGAGGTGTGGAATTGTATGGGCGAGCAGTACCCCAACGCCCGCCCGTTGCAACGGGCGGGCTTCGCCCCGTCACTTGCCCTCGACCAGCTTGAAGTCGAGCGCCGTATACAGTTGCCGCTTGCTGTCGGTGTACAGCACCGTCACCGCCGGGTCGCACGTCACCTTGACGACCGTCTCGCCCGGCGGCAGCCGCAGCCGCCGCCGGTACGCCAGCCCCCGCTCGGCCCCGTCGATGGTGAGGGAATCGGTCCACACGGTGCCGCCGCGGAACGTCAGCCGGGCGGCGTCGTTGAACACCGTCCGCAGCCGGCAACTGACCTCCACATCCCGGTCGCGGTCGGTCGGGTTGACGAACACCAGCTCGCCGGCCGGGCCGCCCCAGTGGCCGCGGGCCTCGTACCCGGTCGGCTCGTAGCTGGCGAACCCGCCGAGCCACAGCACGCTGACCGCCTCCCGCTCAACCAGCGACAGGGCGTCCAGCCGCTCGGCCCCCTGGTTGGCCCGCAGGTACGCCCGGTACGGCCGCAGGTCGTACACCACCAGCCGGCCGTCCGGGTGGAACAGGCGGGGGGAGCCGTGCCCCAGCACGCGGTCGATCTCGGCCCGCAGGGCGTCGGCCCGGCGGGGGTTCAGCCCCTTCTTGTCCACCAGTAGGGCGTCGAACCCGGCCAGCACCAGGCGTTCGAGCATTCGCGGCACCGGCTCGGCCCCGGCGACGGTCCGCATCCAGCCGTCCACCGCCCGGTACTTCATCGCCCCGAAGCTCCACCGCAACTGCTTGGTGTGCAGGTAGCCGCGGACCATCTCGTAGCTCTCGATCTTGCCCGGGCTGCCGGCCTCCAAATAGGGCGGGCTTTCGGGGAAGGCCATGTACGGGTAGGTGAACACGGCCCCGGTCGGCAGCAGCTCCTCGACCTGCTCGAAGAACCGGCGGTCGGCCCGCCACTTGCGGGCGGTGTCGTCCCGGGCGTCGGTGGCCAGCTTGATGCCGGCGTCCGGCCGCCGCACGTCGGGGAACCAACTGGTGTCCGTCTGGTCCCAGATGCCGAACCCGAGGACGGCGGCGAAGCCCGGCCACTTCCACCACCCGTTCGGCAGCTTGTCCAGGAACCGACAGGCGACGAAGACGGCCAGGAAGGCCAGGTAGATGCTGATGCGGTTGTGGCACCGCACCGCGCCGGTGGCCATCAGGTTGAAGATCGCGCCGGCGCCGCCGTGGGTGGCGAACAGCACCCCGCCCAGCGTCAGGGCGGCACACGCCCCGACCGGCCCGCTCTTCTTCACCGGCAGCACGCAGGCCACCAGCAGGAAGACGAACCCGGCCGACCCGATCAGGCCGAGCGGCGACCAGTCGCTCTCGTTCAGCCACTTGTACTGCGGCGCCTGGTACATGGCCCGCAGCACGGCCGGCTCGAAGACGGGGGCGGTGCCGAACCCGACCGGGTTGTGGTTGGCCACCGGCAGGAGCATCTGGGCCAGCTTGAGGGCGTACACCTCGGCGTCCTCGGCGTTCCGCCGCGTGACGGCCGCGTTGCTGCCGTGGGCCTTCGCATACGAGAAGGCCGGCAGGTGCGCCAGCACCCCGCCGACGAAGATCACCCCGATCAGCCCGCCGGCGGCGACGGCCGCCCGCCAGCCGTGGCCGACCACCCAGCCGTACACCCCGCCCACGGCCAGTAGCAGGCAGGCGAAGAAGGCGTAGTACGCCCCGGCGAGTGAGGTGAGCGCGGCAATGACGACGGCCCCGACGGTCCACCGCCAGCGGCCGAAGAACGGCAACTCGCCCTGGCACACCCGCAGCGTCGCCCACAGGGTGAGCGGGACCAGGAAGTAGGCGCTCAGGAAGAAGTGGGCGGTGCCCCGCAGCCAGTGGTACGGCTGGAAGCAGAACAGGAGCGCCCCGCACACCGCCGCCGGGGCCGACAGGCCGAGCCGCCGCAGCACGAACAGGCCGGTGGCCGTGCACAGCGGATACGTCAGCAGGTGGAACAGGTTGAACACCACCACCGGGTCGGCCCAGATTCGCCCTAGCAGCCACAGGATGGCGAAGTGCAGGTGGTCCACCACCGGGAAGTCGTGCAGCGTCTGCTCGCCCGGCGCCCCGAGCCGGGGGGCCGACCACGGGCTGGCCCGCTCGACCGTCTCTTTCACCAGCGGCAGGATGAGCAGCGAGTCGTACTCGTAGCCGAACGGGGCGTGGAAGTCGGCCCGGTCCAGCCGCAGCCCGGCGGTGAGGATGCCGACGGTCAGGCTGGCGGCGAGCAGGTGCAGCCCGACCTCCCGCAGGAGCGCGAGCCGGCGGGCGGGTTGGTACGATGCGTCAGACGTGTCCACCCCCCCAACGTACCCGGACGGCCGCCCGATGGCATCGCTCCCCGACGACACGACCGACCCAGTCACGGCGAGCGGGGGGCGTCAGCCCTCCGTGGGAAGCGGTTCGCCGACAACTCCCCTCGCCACGGAGGGCTTACGCCCCCCGCTCGCCCAGACGGACGGCTGCCCGTGTCTGGTGATCGGCTGCGGCTATCTCGGGCGGGTGGTGGCGGAAAACTGGCACCGGCAGGGCCGGCGGGTGGCCGCGCTGACCCGCGGCCGGGCGAGTGAACTGGCGGCGGCCGGCCTCGAACCCGTGGTCGGCGACGTGACCAGGCCGGACACGCTGGTGCTGCCGGCGGCGGCGACGGTGCTGTACGCCGTCGGCATGGACCGCACGGCCGGCCACTCCATGCGGGCGGTGTATGTGGACGGGCTGCGGCACGTCCTCGACCGGCTGCGGTGCGAGCGGTTCGTGTACGTGTCCAGCACCGGCGTCTACGGCCAGACCGACGGCTCGGAGGTGGACGAGGACTCGCCGGCCGAGCCGGTCGAGGAGTCCGGAAAGGTGGTGCTGGCCGCCGAGCGGGTGGTGCGGGAGCGGTTGCCGGCGGCGACGATCCTGCGGTTCGCCGGCCTCTACGGCCCCGGCCGAGTGCTGCGGCGGAAGCCGTTGTTGGCCGGCGAGCCGTTCGTCGGCGACGCCGACAAGTGGCTGAACCTGATCCACGTCGCCGACGGCGCGGCCGCCGCCGGGGTTGCGGAGGCGCATCCGGGCGAGACGCTGATCGTCAGCGACGGCACGCCGGCGACGCGGCGGCAGGTGTACGCCGAGACGGCCCGGCTGCTGGGCGTGCTGGCGACGTTCGTCCCCGGCCCGGCCGGGGGGGAGCCGAACCGGCGGGTGAGCAACCGGCGGCTGCGGACGCTCGGCTGGGTGCCGCGGTTCCCGAGCTACGCCGAGGGGCTGCGGGACGCCGTCGGCCAGCGGGGGGCGTAGGCATTCGCGCCGCCGCCGGCTACCATGTCGCGGCCACTCTCCCCGGAGGTTCCCCGCCATGCTGCCGCTGTTCTCCCTCGCCCTAGCCGCCGGCCCGGTGCCGTTCGGCGTCCTGCCCGACGGCCGCACCGTTGAGGCGTACACCCTGGCCAACGCCGACGGCATGTCGGCGACAATTCTCACCTACGGCGGCATCGTCCAGAAGCTGCTCGCCCCCGGCAAGGAAGGCCAGCGGACGGACGTGGTCCTCGGTTTCGACACCCTGGACCGCTACGTGGCGGACAGCCCGTTCTTCGGGGCCATCACCGGGCGGGTGGCCAACCGCATCGGCAAAGCCCGGTTCGCCCTGGACGGCAAGGAGTACACGCTGGCCGCCAACAACGGGCCGAACTGCCTGCACGGCGGCAAGGTCGGGTTCGACAAGAAGCTCTGGGCGGCCACGGCCGACGGCAACAAACTGAGCCTGACGTACACCAGCCCGGACGGCGAGGAGGGGTTCCCCGGGGCGCTGGCCTGCAAGGTGACGTACACCCTGACGGCCGCCAACGAGCTGGTCATCCGGTACGAGGCGACAACGGACAAGCCGACGGTGGTGAACCTGACCAACCACAGCTACTTCAACCTGGCCGGCCAGGGCGGCGGCACGGTGCTGGACCACGTCCTGCAACTGGCCGCCGACAAGTACACGCCGACCGACGCCACCCTGGTGCCGACCGGCGAGCTGGCCACGGTGGAGAACACGCCGCTCGACTTCCGCACGGCCACCGACATCGGCCGGCGGCTGGCCAACGTCAAGGCCGACCCGCCGGGGTACGACCACAATTACGTGGTCGGCACCGCCCGCACGGCCGAGCCGAAGAAGGTGGCCACGGTGCGGGAGCCGGTGAGCGGGCGGACGCTGGAGGTGTTCACCACCGAGCCGGGGGTGCAGCTCTACACCGGCAACTTCCTGGACGGTAAGGTGGTCGGCAAGGGCGGCAAGGCGTACCCCCGGCACGGGGCCTTCTGCCTGGAGTGCCAACTGTTCCCGGACACGCCCAACCGGCCGGAGTTCCCGACGGCCGTGCTACGGCCCGGCGAGACGTACCGGCAGACCACCGTTTACAAGCTGTCGGCCGGGAAGTGACGGCGGACGGTCTTGGCGAGCGGCCGGCGTGAGCCGGTCCGGTTTAGCCCCCGGCGCTCCACCGCCCGGACCGGCTCACGCCGGCCGCTCGCCAAGACATCGACCACCCGGTTGACCGCGCGGCGGGTTGCCGCATAATGCCCCTTCACCGTTCCCACGTTCGCCGCCGGCGTCGCCGGGAGAGGCCCCGTTGACCGGCTCCAACACCCATAAGCTGAAGCTGTTCAGCGGGTCGGCCAACAAGCCGCTGGCCGAAGGCATTGCCAAGGCCCTGGGCACCACCCTCGGCAACATCAACCTGGGCAACTACCCGGACGGCGAGACGTCCGTCCGCATCGACGAGGACGTGCGGGGCCGGGACGTGTTCATCGTCCAGCCCACCTGCCCGCCGGTGAACGACCACCTGATGGAGCTGATGATCATCCTGGACGCCTTCAAGCGGGCGTCCCCGGCCCGGGTGACGGTGGTCATCCCGTACTACGGGTACGCCCGCCAAGACCGCAAGGACATGAGCCGGGTGCCCATCAGCGCCAAGCTGGTGGCCGACCTGCTGACCACCGCCGGCGCCCACCGGGTGCTGTGCCTGGACCTGCACGCCGCCCAGATTCAGGGGTTCTTCAACATCCCGGTGGACCACCTGTTCGCCTCCCGGGAGATCACCGCCCACGTCCGCACGCTGAACATCCCGCCCGAGGAGCTGGTGGTGCTGTCCACCGACGAGGGGAACGTCAAGAAGGCGCTGGAGTACCAGAAGCGGCTGCACGGCCAGATCGCGGTGGTGGACAAACGCCGGACCAGCCCGACTGACACGACGGCGGCCAATTTGATCGGCGGCCCGGTCGAGGGGAAGACGGTCGTGGTGTTCGACGACATGATTTCGACGGCCGGGAGTATGGTCAACGCCGTGAACATCGCCCGGAAGAACGGGGCTAAGAAGATTTACGTGTGCGCCACCCACGGGCTGTTCAGCGGCCCGGCGGCCGACCGGCTGCGGGACGCCGCCGTGGAGCAGATCGCCGTGACCGACAGCGTGCCGGTGAGCAAGGACAAGCTGGCCAAGCTGACCAACCTGAAGGTGATTTCGGTGGCCCCGCTGCTGGCCGACGCCATCCGCCGCATCCACGGCAACGAGTCCATCAGCGACCTGTTCCGGGAGTAGCGTCGGCCAGGGTGATGTCCGTGTACAGCACCTTGCACCGGCCGCCGCCGTGGACCTGGAGCCCGATCACCCCGCCGCGGGCGATGGCCGCGTCCGCCTCGGTGTACTCGACCGTCACCGTGCCGTTGAGCCGCAGCGTGATCTTCGGCCCGACGGCCCGGACGACGTACTCGTTCCAGTCGTCCGGCTTGGCCAGCTTGGCGGCCAGTTCGGGGGCGGGGCCGGCCAGCACTTTGTTGCGGCGGCTCTCGTCGTACAGCGCCCCCCAGTACCCCTGGCCGATGTCCGCCTGGTAGCCGATCACCTCGTGGTGGTCCGGGATGCGTTTCGTGCGGAACTGCACCCCGGCGTTGGCCGTCTTGGGGTCGCCGAGCAGCTTGAACCGCAGTTTCAGCTCGAAGTCGCCGAACGGCTTGGTGGTACACAGGAACTCGTTGCGGGGCACCGCCGCGTCCAGGCTGCCGCCGACAATGCACCCGTCTTCCACCCGCCAGGTCTTGGCGTCGCCCTCCCAGCCGGCCAGGGTTTTGCCGTCGAACAGTGCCGCCGGGGCCGGGTCGGCCAGGGCGATCAGCAGCAGCAACATGGCGGAACCCCGGGAGAAGGGCTGACGAACGGGCGGTGTCAGCGTATCGAAACCGCGAGCGATTCCTGCCGGAGCCGGCCATGCCGCGTGACGAGTACGACGACGACCGCCGGACGCCGGACGAGTACGACCCCGGGTTCGACCGCCCCGGCCGCCGCCGCCGGCCGCCGCCGCGGAAGGCCGGCAACACCCTGCTGTGGGTGTTCGGCGGCGTCGGCTGCCTGGGCCTGGTGGTGTGCGGCGGGCTGGGCGGCCTCGTCTGGTGGGTGCTGGCCCCGACCCGCTTCCCCGAGCAGGCGGGGGACTACGCCGACGCCCGCAAGGCGTTCCGCACCACGCTCACCACCGCCGGCCCGGCCCCGCAGGGGCACGACCCGCTCGACCCGCCGCCCGGCGTCGAGGTGGTCGAGTACAAGTCCGGCAACCTGACACTCGCCGCCTGGACGACCGAGCCGCCCGCCGGCGGGGCCAGGCAGCCGGCCGTCCTGTACCTGCACAGCGGATTCGCCTTCGGGCCGGACGACTGGGAGGAGGCGGAACCGCTGCGGAAGGCCGGGTTCGCCGTGTTCATGCCCATCCTGCGTGGGGAGAACGGCCAGCCGGGCAACTACACCCTGTTCTGCGACGAGGTGGCGGACGCGGTCGCCGCCACCGACGCCCTGGCCAAGCGGCCGGGGGTGGACACGGGCAAGCTGTTCGTGGCCGGGTACAGCAGCGGCGGCACCCTGGCCATGCTGACGGCGATGGCCGACAAGCGGTTCAAGGGGTGCGGGGCGATCAGCGGGTCGCCGGACCAGGGCAAGTTCACGCAAGTCCGGGGGGCCGACCTGCTGGTGCCGTTCGACCGGACCGACCCGAAGGAGATCGCCATCCGCAGCCCGCTGGCCTGGCCGAAGAGCTTCAAGTGCCCGGCCCGGTTGTACGTCGGCCGGGACGAGTTGCAGTACATGTGGGCCACCAACAAGCTGGCCGAGAAGGCGCGGGCGGCCGGGGCGGACGTGCAGTGCGAGGAGCTGGACGGCGACCACGACACGGTGGTGCGGCCGGCCCTGGAGCGGATGATCGGCTTCTTCCAGACGCTCGAGTAGGCGAAGGAGTTGGCGGGCGGCCGGCGTAAGCCGGCTGAGGGGCGATGTCCGCGCCGGCACGCGGACGAGTTCGCCACGACATCGCCCCCTCAGCCGGCTTACACCGGCCGCTCGCCTTGACCCGCGTCGCCGGCCGCGGGTACAGTCCGCCGCATGAGCGAGCCGCACGACCGCCCGGGCTGGCTGCTGGCCGTCGCCGCCGTGGTGGTCGGGCAACTCGGGCTGGCCTTGCACCTGTTCGGCCCGGCCCCGTGGGCGGCCGTCGCCGACTCGCGCCCCGTCGTGTGCGGCCGGCACCCGCTGCACCTGTACCACGGCCACTTGGGCGCCACGGCCGCCCGGGAGCGGCTGGCGGCCACCGGCTACGACCCGCAGTTCCAGGCCGGCTACCCCAAGACGCCGGTGTTCGACTCCGGCAGCCGGCCCGCCGAGCTGTTCCTGGTTCTGGCCGGCGGCTGGAGCGAGGCGGCGTACAAGCGCGGGCTGCTTGCCGTGTGCCTGCTGCCGCCGTTGGCGTTCGCCCTGGCCGCGTGGGCGGCCGGTCTCGGCGGGCGGGGCGCCACACTAGCAGCGGTCGGCGGCAGCCTGCTGTTCTGGACGGCCCCGGCCCGCACGCTGCTCGACGCCGGCCACCTCGACTTGCACATCGCCGGGCTGGCGGCGGTGGCCTTCCTGGGCGGGCTGGTGCGGTACGCCGAGCGGCCGGGGGTCGGCGGCTGGCTGGTGCTGGCCGGGGCGGCGGTGGCCGGCTGGTTCGCCCACCCGCTGGCCTGGCTGGGCGTGGCCCCGGTGTTCGCCGCCTTCTACGTCTACCGCGCCCCGCGGCACGGCCTCGGCTGGCACCTCGGGATGCTCGGCGTCGTCGCCGCCGGGGTGGTGGTCAACCTGCCGTGGCTGGCCGACTGGGCGCGGTTCTGGTGGCTGCGGCAGTCGCCGGCCGACGACTTCGCCCCGCTGCCGTGTGCCGCTTGCATCGCCGGTTGCCCGGCCGACTACCTGCCGCTGATCGGCGGGCCGGTCGGCGGGGTCGCCCTCATCCTCGGGCTGCTCGGCGCGGCCGGCGGGCTGAAAGTCCCCGGCCGGACGCTGCCGGGCGTGGCCCTGACGGCGGCGGTGTGTGCGGTGCTGGTCGGCCGACTCGGGTCGGTATGGCCGCCGCTCAAGCCGGCCGATGCGGACCAGGTGGGGGCGTTTGCCGCTGCCATCCTGGTGCTGCCGGCGGCCGGGCTGGTGGCGTGTTGGTGGGGCCGGACCCCGGCCGGCGGGGCGGCGACGGTCTTGACTGTCAGCGGGTTGTTGGCCCTCGGGTGGCTGCCGGTCGGCGGGCCGGTCGCTGCCGGGCTGGGCCTCGACCTGTCGCCGCTGCCGCTCGGCCTGACCCGCGACCGCCAGCAACTGGCCGACGGACTGACGCAGCTCACCACCCCGGCCGCCCGCATCCTGCTCGAAGAACCCGACACCACCCAGCCGGGCTGGAACTGGACGGCCCTGCTGCCGGCGCTCACCGGCCGGGCGTTCCTCGGCGGCCTCGACCCGGACGGCGGCATGGAGTACCTGCACTGCGGCCTCCGCCCGGCGGCGCTCAACGGCCGGCGGTTCGCCGACTGGTCGGCCGACGACCGGCGGGCGTTCGTGCGGCGGTACAACGTCGGCTGGGTGGCCAGCCGCACCGCCGCCGCGACCGCCTTCTGGGCCGGCGACCCGACGGCCAAGGTCATCGACCGCTTCCGCGACGGCCCGGCCGAGGTGACGCTGTTCGCCCTCGACCGCCCGCCGTCGTTCGTGCTGGCCGGCTCGGCGACCGTCGAGCACCTCGACCGCCGCCGCCTCGTGCTGACCGATGTGAAGCCGGTCAACGGCGAGCTGGTGCTGAGCTTCCACTACCACCCGCGGATGCGGGCGGCCCCGGCCGGAGTCGTGGTGGAGGTAGCGCCGGACACGGACCCGTTCGACCCGCAGCCGATGGTCAAGCTGCGGCTGGCCGGCCCGGCCGCCCGGGTGACGCTGACGTGGGAAGCCCCGTAGGGCACGGTTCACCGTGCCGTCCGGGGCGAAGACGGCACGGCGAACCGTGCCCTACACCATCCACCCGCCCGTGACCGGCAGCACCTGCCCGGTGATGTACCCGCTGTCGGCCGACGCCAGGAACAGGACGGCGTTGGCCACGTCGGCCGGGTCGGCCAGCCGGCCCATCGGAATCTGTCGGACGTACTCGGCCACCACCTCCGGCTTGATGTCCCCGAGCATGGGCGTCTGCACCACCCCCGGGGCCACGGCGTTCACCGTGATGCCGCGGCGGGCCAGCTCCTTCGAGATGCTCCGGGTCATGCCGATCACCCCGGCCTTGGCCGCCGCGTAGTTGGCCTGGCCGGGGAACCCGACCAGCCCGGCCACCGACGCGATGTTGACGATGCGACCGCCGTCCCGCATCACCTCCGCCCCGAACTTGCAGCCGTGGAAGACGCCGGTCAGGTTGGTGTCCAGCACGCTCGACCACTCGTCGGCCGACATCTTTTTCAGGGTGCGGTCGCGGAGGATGCCGGCGTTGTTCACCAGCACGTCGAGGCCGCCCCGCTCGGCCTGCACCCGCTGCATCAGGGCCTGTACCTCGTCGGCCTTCCGCACGTCGGCAGCGATGGCGAGTGCCCCCAACTCGGCGGCCAGCGCGTCGGCGTCGGCCTTGTTCTGGCCGGCCGGGTCGTCCCAGTAGTGTAGCACCCCGCCGGCCCCGGCCGACACGAACCGCCGCAGCACCTCGGCCCCGATGCCCCGGCTGCTGCCGGTGACGAGTGCCACCTTGCCGGAAAAGTCGAAGGTTGTCATGCCGGCTAGCATATCGGGCGTGAAACTCATCCACTTCAGCGACATCCACCTGACCGCCAAGCCGCTCGGCTGGCGGCCCCGCGACCTGGTGAGCAAGCGGCTGACCGGCTGGGCGAACGTCCGCCTGCTCGGCCGCGGCCGGCGGTTCCGGGACGCCCCGGCCGTGGTGCGGGCGCTCGTCCGGGACATCGCCGAGCGGCGGCCGGACGGGCTGGTGTTCAGCGGGGACGCCACCGGCATGGGGTTCGCCAGCGAGGTGCTGGTGGCCGCCAAGGCGCTGGGCGTCGGGGAGAGCGAGTTGCCGGCCGTGGCGGTGCCCGGCAACCACGACTACTACACCCGGCGGGCGGTCCGCGCCGGCTACTTCGAGGAGGCGTTCGGCCCGTGGCTGCACGGCCTGCGGGTGGACGCCGAGACGTACCCGTTCGCCCGGCAGGTGGGCCACGTGTGGCTGGTGTGCGTCAACAGCAGCACCCACAACCTGCTGCCGACGGACGCGAGTGGGAAGGTCGGCCCGGCCCAGCTCGACCGCCTGCGGCGGCTGTGCGACAAGTTGTCGCCGGGGCCGCGCATCCTGGTCACGCACTACCCGCTCCGCACCGCGGCGGGGCTGGTCGAGCCGCGGGTCCACCGGCTGCGGGACCACGCGGCCGTGCTGGAGGCGGCAACGGATTGCGGCGTCGGCCTGTGGTTGCACGGGCACATCCACCGGCGGTTCGTGCTCACGCCGACGACCGACGTGCCGTTCCCGGTGGTGTGCGCCGGCAGCGCCACGCAGAACAACCGCTGGAGCTACGCCGAGTACGACATCGCCGGCACCGCCGTGTGGGGCACTTGGCGGCACTACAGCCCGGCCGCCGGCGGGTATGCTGACGACGGTGAATTTCTGTTGACCATGCCCGGGGGCTGACGGCCCCGGTCGAAAGCCCGAGGGCTTCCCGATGCTCGGCGTTGCCGTCGCCTGTGCCCACCTGTTCGCCGGGGAAGTGGCGGCGGCCCAACTCGACGCCCTGCTGGCGTCGGCCGAGGCCGCCTACGCCGACGTGGTCGGCCAGTACTCCGGCCAGCACGCCACGGCCGACGGCACCAGCTATCTGGGCGGCGACTTCACCCTCAGCGCCCGCTCCGGGTCGGCCACGTCGGCGGCCACGCCCGGCCGGTCGAGCCGGCTGCTCGCCCTCACCAACCCCCGGTACGCGGCCGACGTCCAGTCCACCCCCGACGGGTGGGCGCTCACCTGGCTGGCCGCCACCCGGCCGCCGGAGTTCTCGCCCGCCCTGGCCGTGTGCGGCGTGGTCGGCGAGGGGGTCAGTCACCGCCGGCTGCTCGCCGGCCGGGCCGGGCCGCCGGTCGTGACGGCCAACCGGGCGGGGCACACGCTGGCGTTCCCCACCGGCGAGCGGCGGGTCGAGTTCGACGTGGCGAACGGTCGGCTGACCGGCTACCGGCTGACGAACGCCCGCGGCGGGGTGACGACGTGCGGCATCGTGTACGCCGGCGGTGAGACGTGGCCGGCGCTGCAACAGGTGGTGGTCGAGTACCAGCCGGGCCGGGACGGGCCGCAGCACGCCTACCGGACGGACATCGGGTTCCTCCGCTACGCCCGGCTGTCGACGCCGCTGCCGGTCGAGCGGTTCACACTGACCAGCGTCAGCCTGCCCGAGCCGGCCGCCGTTCCGGCCAGCCCGGAGCGATATCCGCCGCCGCCCGACCCGGCCGACTCTCCACCGCCCGACAGCCGCGGGCCGTGGTGGGCGATCGGCGGCATCCTGGCGGCCGGGGCGGTGGCGTTCGCGTGGGTCGGCCGCCGGCCGGGTGGAACCCGTTCACTCCGAGCCGGCCCGTGACTGCAGCCGCCGCACTCCTGCTGCTGACCGCGCCGGACCCGGCCACCGCCCGGCTGCTGGCCGAGCTGGCGGCCGTCGAGGCGGCTTACGCCCACGTCGAGGCCGACTACCGAATCCGTCACAACAGCCCCGGGCAACCCGAGCCGCCGGCACAGGGGTACGTCGGCAGTTGGGGCGTGGGGGCGGTCTACCGCACCACCCCGCCGGCCGGCCACCCGACCGCCGCGGTGGTCAACCCGGGGTATACGGCCCAGCTTTCTCGCCTGCCGTGGGCCGGCTGGTTCGTGACTTCCATCGGCCGGCCCGGGGCCACATTCGGGCCGGGGCTGGTCGCCTCCGAACCGGGTAGCCCGGCCGGGGAGTTTGTCCCACCCCCGCACGCCCCGGCCGGCCTGTTCTACCGCCGCCCGTTCCGCGACATCGTACTGAGCCGGACCGGGCCGGCGGTGGTGGAAGCCGGGGTGCGGGACGGCCGGGCGGTGCGGACGGCGATCGTACCGCTCCCCTCGCCCGGGCCGAGGCGGCTGACCCTGACCCTGACGGCCGACCCGCCGGCGGTGGTGCTGGACGCCCGCCTGGACACGCCCGGCGGCACCGGCGACGGGGACGTGTGGGGCACCATCGAGTACCACGCGGCGGCCGGCTGCTGGCCGGGTGTTCGCCGGACGCGGGTGGCGTCCACCCACCGCCCCTACTCGCGGGACACGGCGCTCGCCACCAGCGAGACGGTGGTCGAGTTCAGCCGCTATCGCCGACTCGTCGCCCCGCCGCCGGCCGACCGCTTCACCTTCGCCGCCTTGGGCCTGCCGGAGCCGGAGGTGCCGGAGCTGACCACCAACTCCCCGCTGCCGCCCGACCCGGACGCCCCGCCCCCGCCGCCGGTGGCCGAGCCGCCCGGCCCGCCGGACGAGAGCTGGCAGTGGTGGGCGATCGGCGGCATTGTCCTGGCCGGGGCGGTGGCGTTCATGCGGGTCGGCCGCCGGCCGGGCTGACACCCCTGCCCCCGGCGCGGTACCATCAACAACATCCCCCCGCGCGGAACCGACCCCATGCGCTGCCTGTTCGCACTCGTGCTGCTCGCCCCGCTGGCCCACGCCCAAAAAGAGTTCGGGTTCGACAACCGCAAGGCGTCCGGCCAGCCGTACCGCACCCCGGCGGAGACGGTCGCCGGCATGACCGTGCCGCCCGAGTTCGAGGTCAAGCTGTTCGCCGGCGAGCCGCAGGTGGTCAACCCGGTGGCCTTCTCCATCGACGAACGCGGCCGGGTGTGGGTGCTGGAGTGCTTCGAGTACCCGTCGAAGACGCCCAAGGGCAAAGCCCCGCGGGACCGCATCGTGATCCTGGAAGACACCGACGGCGACGGCGTGTGCGACAAGCGGACGGTGTTCGCCGAGGGCAAGGACTTCCCCATCACCCCGGAGCGGGCGGCCAAAGGGTTGCCGGCGTTCGACCTGGCGACGGGGCTGGAGGTGGGCCACGGCGGCGTGTACGTCGGGGCGCCGCCGTACCTGTGGAAGATCGACATCGGCCCGGACGACAAGCCGGGCAAGTTCGAGCCGCTGCTCGGCGGGTTCGGCAGCCAGGACACGCACGAGACGCTCAACACCTTCCAGTGGGGGCCGGACGGCTGGCTGTACGGGATGCAGGGCGTGTTCACCCAGAGCGAGGTGTCCGAGTCGAGCGGCCGGCGTCTGGCGGTTCCACCCGGTCACCAAGAAGTTCGAGATTTTCGCCGAGGGCACGTCCAACCCGTGGGGCCTCGACTGGCGGACCACGGACGGCCAGTTCATCATGGCGTCGTGCGTCATCCCGCACCTGTACCACGTCGTGCCGGGCGGCATCTACCGGCGGCAGGCGGGTGGGTCGTACAACCCGCACGCTTACGAACACATCCAGGAGATTTCGGACCACACCTTCCACCGGGAGAGCGGCTGGGCGCACGCCGGGCTGCTCTCGCTGGACGTGCCGCACATGCCGAAGCGGTTCCGCAACTCGGTCATCTTCGGCAGCATCCACGGCTGCTCGCTCAAACAGAATGTGCTCAAGCCGAACGGGTCGTCGTACACGGCTAGCCGAGGTGACGATTTTCTGACCAGTGCCGACAAGAACGTGCGGCCGATCAACCTGAAGTGGGGGCCGAACGGCGACATTTATCTCATCGACTGGCACGACCAAAACCCGTGTCATCAAGCGGCGGCCGACGCTTGGGACTACGAGCGGGGCCGGGTGTACCGCATCCAGTTGAAGGGCCGGCCGGCGAAGAAGGCGGAGAACCTCGGGCAGTTGTCACGGGCCGAGTTGGTGACCCGCGCCATCACGGCGACCGACCCGTGGGAGCGGCGGACCGCCCTCCGCCTCTTCGCCGGCCGCGACGATCCGTTCCACGTGCGGGGTCTTCCGCTCGACGCCAACCTTGCCGTCGTCATGCTGCTCCGGCACCACGACGGCCACGGGGTCCAGGAAGGCTCGTTGTCGGCCCTCACCGGCTTCCTCGCCCGGGCCGCCGAGGGCCGACCCGCCGCCCGGGCGTTCATCGCCCGCGGCCTCGGCGAGTACGTCGGCGGCAACCCGGCGGCGGTCCTGGCGTGGCTCGTGGAGGAGGCGCGACGCACAGCCGACGCGGCCGTCCGCCGGGAGTTGGCCTCGGCCGCCGTTCGGCTGGCCGACAAGCAGGACGTGTCCGCCCTCGTCCACGGCCTGATGGCCCGCAAAGAAGACGCCGCCGACCCGCTCATCCCGCACCTCACCTGGCTGGCCTACGAGAAGGTGGTCGCCAAGAACGCCGAGCCGGAACTCGCCTGGCTGGCAAAGAACGTCGAGGGTAACCCGTTCGTCGCCGACCGCATCGTGCCGAAGGTGATGCGGCGGCTGGCCGCCGACCACCTTGACGCTTGCCTGAAGTTCGCCGCCGACCTGCCGGCCGCCGCCCGCGAGCCGGCCCTCGGCGGGCTGGCCGTCGCCCTCGGCGACAAGTCGGTGTCACCGCCCGTGAGCTGGGCGGCGCTCCGCGACAAGTTCCCCGGCGACCCGCTGCTCGACCCGCTGGCCGTCGCCTTCCGCGACCCGTCCATCGGCCAGCGAACCGAGGCGCTGCTGAGGGACAGTCATCAGCCGACCGCCGACCGGGTGGAGGCGGTTCGCCGGTACGCCCGCCTCCGGGGGGAGGCGGCCCGCGACATGCTCGGCCACCTGATCGCCAACGACCGGGCCGAGGCGGTTCGGGTTGAAGCCGCCCGACAACTGGTCGTCGTCAGCGACCCAGACATGGGGTCGGCGGTTCTCAGAATCTGGGACAGCTACCCGAAGCCGCTGCGGGCCGAACTCGTCACCACACTGGCCGGCCGCAAGGAGTGGGCACGGGCACTGCTCGCCGCGGTGAAGGCCGGCACCGTGGACCGGGCCGACCTGACCGACAACCACATCAGCCGGATGCAGGCCCTGAAGGATCAGCAGGTGAATGACTTGGTGGCGACGGCTTGGGGCCGGAGCCGGCCGACGCCGAAGGAGCTGGAGGCGACCATCGACAAGATGCGGGGCGAGCTGGCGACCGGTTCCGGTTCGTTCGGCAAGGGCAAGGTGGTGTTCGCCGCCCAGTGCCAGAAGTGCCACCAGTTCGACGGGGCCGGGGCCAACGTCGGCCCGGCCCTCGACGGCGCCGGCCGCGACATCGAGTACATCCTGGCCAACGTCATCGACCCCAACCGGGTGATCGGCGCCCCGTACTTCCAGCGGATCGTGACGCTGCAAGACGGCCGGGTGGAGCAGGGCATCCTCGCCGAGGAGGACGACCAGTCGATCACCCTGAAGGTGGAGAACGGCGTCCTCAAGAAGTTCGCCCGGACCGACCTCGACGGGCCGGTGAAGGTGGTCGAGAAGTCGCTCATGCCCGAGGGGCTGACCTACGGCATGAGCGTCCAGGACTTCCGCGATCTGACGGTGTACCTCATGGCCAGCCCGTACCCGGGGAGCGTTGGCGTCGGTGAGAAAGTGGTGCCCGTGCCCGTCGGCGGGCTGGTGCCGCTACCGCCGGGCGACGGCAAGCCGCTGACGCTGACGCTGACGCTCAAGGTGACGGCGGGCGCCCCGCTGACGACCTCGCTGGCCGTCGGGTCGGGCGACCCGTTCACCGTGAGCGTGGACGGCAAAGTGGTGGGCGAAGGGAAGGGGGCCGGCCAGCGGCCGGACGCCGAGCGGGTGCCGCTGACGCTCGCCGCCGGCGACCACACCGTGACGCTGACGCTCAAGTGGAGCGGGCGGACGGCAGGCGTGTACGTGCGGCTGCTCGACCCGGACCGGAAGCTGACGGGCACCCGCTAAGGCGAGCGGCCAGCGTGAGCTGGTCCGGGCTGGGGGGCGCAACGTGTTCGCCACCCCACCACTCAGGCCGGACCAGCTTACGCTGGCCGCTCGCCACGAACGGTAAGCCGCGTTACGCCAGCATCCCGACCTGTTTGGCGTACTTGAACAGCCCGCCGGCCTCGATGATCGGGGCCACCTCGCCCAGCGGCAGCAGTGGCAGCGTCTCGCCGGTGGTGCGGTTCCGCAGCTCGCCGGCTTCCACGTCCACCTCCACCTCGTCCCCGGTTGCCACCGCGTCCACCAGCCGGGTTTTGCTCTCCACCGGCACCAGGTACGCGCCGTTTACGGCGTTGCGGTAAAAGATGCGGGCGTAAAATTCGGCCACCACGCACTGGATGCCGGCCGCGGCCAGGGCGATCGGGGCGTGCTCCCGGCTACTGCCGCAGCCGAAATTCTTGCCGGCCACGATCACCTGGTAGGCCGAGGTGAACTCGTCGTCCGGCTTGTGGAACGGGGTGTGGCCCTTCGGTAGCCCGGCCCCCTCCGGTGGGACGCTGCTCAGCGCGTACTTGCCGAACATGCGGTACTCGGCCGGGATGGACGGGTTGTACGTCAGGTACTCGGCCGGGATGATCTGGTCGGTATCGACGTTGTCGCCCAGGACGTAGGCCGGGCCGGTGATGCGGGTCTTCATGAGGTCGAGGTTCCTTGTCGCAGGACGGTCAGTGCGAGATCAGCCGGCCGAGGGCGCGGATCGCCAGGAGCGGGCCAATGATAGCGGCCCCGATGTACATCTTCTTGTCGTTGCCGGGGGCGATGCAACTGGCGATG
>JAYVUZ010000006.1:0-30928 GCA_043787415.1 Fimbriiglobus sp.
CGAGTCTTCGAGGCCCACCGGGGGAGGTTGTCGAACGGTGGGCCTCGAAGACTCGGCACCACCCTACTTGCTGAACCCGGTCTCGGTGCCGAACAGCTCGGCCGCCCCGGCGGTGACGACCGACGTGCCGGCGGCCGGGCCGTTGGCCAGCACGGCGTCCGCCCCGGCGACGTACCGCACCACCACCCGCCGGCGGACGTATGTCCGGGCGGCCGTCCGCTCGTACACCCAGCCGCCGCCGTGGATGTCGTACACCACCGCCGCCGCCGGCACCACCAGCCCGTCGGCCGGTCCCTTCAGGGCGAGCGTCGCCCCGACCCGCTGGCCGGGGCTGTACTTCGCCTCCCGGTTGTCGATGGTATACATCATGTCAGATGTGCCGGCGGCCGGGTTGGCGGCCGGCGGGGCACTCACCGGCGCCGCCGGCCGGGTCGGGCCGCCGGGCCGGGCGGTCAGCGGGCCGACCGCCGCCGGGGCGGCCGGGTCGATGTCGGCCAGGTCGCCGACGTACACCGGCACCCGCACCCACACCCGGGCCAGGTCCACCACCTCGAACAGCACGGCCCCGGCCGGTACCGTCTGGCCGGGCAGGGCGGACACGGCCCGCAGCACGCCGTCCGCCGGGGCCGTCAGCGGCACCGGGGCGGCCGTGCCGGCGGCCGCCTGGCCGACCACCGCATCCAGCAACTGCTGGCGGGCGACCGCAGCGGCGAGGGCTTTCGTCGCCACGTCCACCAGCACCTGGGCCTCGTCCACCGTCCGCTGGGTGCCGGCCCCGCCGGCCAGCACCTTCTTGGCCCGGTCCAGGCCGATCTGTGCCCCCTTCAACTGCTCCCGGGCGGCGTCCACCTGGCCCTCGGCGTCCACCTTGCTGGCCGTCAGGTTGGCCCGGCCGACCGGGTCGAGCAGCGGCAGCAGTTGGAACACCGCCTGGCCGGCCGTCACGCTCATGCCGGCGGTCGGGACGGTCGGGCCGGCCGGCCGCAGGATGCCGGCGAGCGGGGCGGCGACGAACACCGCCTGCCCCGGCGGCACCGTCACCTCGCCGCCGTACACCCGCACCCGGGGCACCGGCCGCCGCTCCACCGGGGCGACCGTCACCGCCAGCCGGGCCTCGCCGTCCGGGGTGAGCGTGACGCCGGTCGCCGCGTCCTCTCTGAACAGCTTAGGCACCTCGGCCGGCACCGGCGGCGGGGTGTGCTTCGCGCCGGCGGCCGGCGGGGCGGCGGACAGCCACCACGCGGCCCCGGAAGCGGCGACGAGCAGGAGGGCGGCGACGGCCCCGGTCACGACCCCGCTGCGGTACGTCATCGGGCGGCCACCTCGGGCGGGGCGAGCCGGCGACCGACGGCCCGCTCCAGTTCGGCCCACGCCCGCCGCAGGTCGGCGGCGAGCTGGGCCTCCCGGGCATCGGTAGCGATCAGTTGCCGGTTGGCCTCCAGCACGATCAGATACGTGGCGTTCCCCTCTTTGAACGCCGTCTCCGCCTGGCGGATCGTCCCCCCCACCTCCGGCCGCGTCTTGGCCCGCAGTTGGTCCAGCTCGGCGCGGGCCTGGTGGTAGCGGGCGTGGGCCGTCCGCACGTCCTGCACCACCTGGTTGTGAACGGTCAGCCGGCGGCGGTCGAGCTGATCCCGCTGGGCCGCCGCGATGGCTTTCAACCCTTGCCCCTGGTTGAAGATCGGCAGCGTCACCCGGAAGGCCGGGCCGAACGGGTACGGCTGGTTGCCGGCGGTGGCGTCGCCGATGGCCAGCAGCCGGAACCAGCTCAGGTTAGCCACTCGCACCCGCTCGTCGGCCGCCCGCACGGCGGCGGCGGCGGCCAGCACGTCCGGCCGGGTGGCCACCGCCTCGGCCACGAGCTGGTCGGCCGGGGCGTCGGTGCGGGGGTCGAACGGGGCCGGGTCGGCGGCCAGCGGGAAGCCGTACCCGGACAGCCCGGTGAGGTTCCGCAGCCGCTCCTGCACGGCCGTCACCTCGTAGGTCGTCCGCGTCACGTCCTGGGCGGCCAGCAGGGCGTCGCTGCGGGCCGTGGACACCTCCAGCTTGCTCGCCTCGCCCGCCGCCTCCCGGGTCTCGGTCAGCTTGGCGATGCCGCCCCGCAGCTCGACCGCCCGCTCGGCCACCTTCACCAGGTCCTGGGCGAGTTTCAGGTCGGTGAACGCCAGCCGGGTGTCGCGGATCAGGTCGAGGGCCAGTTGCGTCACCCGCTCGCCGGCCCGGGCGTTCTCGGCCTCGGCCACCCGGAGCCGCACCGGCCGCAGCCAGACGGCCTCGATGGGCAGGTCGAACAGGTAGCGGAAGTCGCGGCCGGACACCGGGAACGAGTAGAAGAACTCGGGGTTGGCCAGCAGCCCGGCCTGCACCAGGTCGGCCCGGGTGACGTCCACCTCGGCCGCCGCCTCGTGGAAGGCGGCGTTGTTCCACAGGGCCAGGTGGACGGCCTGTTCCTCGGTCAGCGGCTGGCCGGAGGCGAGGCCGTCGGGCACCGCCACCCGGTCGCCCCGCGGCCCGTCGCCGACGGCCTGGCCGAACCGCCCTTCGACCTTCTGGGACACGCAGGCCCGGTCGCACGCCGGCGGGGTGGTGGAACAGCCGGCGGCGACGCTCACGGCGACCGCGGCCCAGGCACGGCGTCGGCCTCGAACGGGCGTGGTCATCCGTTCTCCCTGGTGGCACGACGGCCGCATGACATCTTTCTATCGGCACTGCCGCCCGGCCGAGTTGAACGGTCGGCGCGATTGTGCCGCTCGGGGTGTCGGGCCTAGTTCTACCGCCGGATGGTGAGCGGACGGTGAGCCGGGGATAAAACGCGGCTCATGTTGGGGACGCGGCGAGGGTCAGCGTTCGAGCCGCTTGAGGCGGTCGGCCGTCACCGTCTCCGTCTCCGTACCCAGGTCGCCGAAGATCACCTTGTAGCGGCCGTCGGGCAGTTGCCAGCGGACCAGCACCTTGTCAGCACCGGGCGTCCGGCGGCATTCGTGTCGTCGGAGGTTCATGATGCGACGCAAGACGTGGTTCGTGGCCGGGCTGGTTGCTGGTCTTGTCGGGTGGGCGGGTCCACGGCCGGCGGCGGCCCAGCCGGTGCGGGTGGCCCTGACCGGCACCGCCGCGCCGGCTGGCGGCAACTACACCGGGTTCACCAGCGACCCAGTGCTGAACGCCTCCGGGCAGGTCGGGTACATCGCCAGTCTCACCAGCGGAACGGCCACAAGTGGGGTGTTCGTGGGCGCTGCCGGGGCGGTCCAGTCAGTCGCCTTGCAAGGTGGCAGTGCCCCGGGCGGTGGGACTTATACATCCTTCACACCACTCCCCAGCCTGAACGCCACTGGTCAGGTCGCGTTCACCGCCAGCCTGTCCGGCAGCTCGCGGGGCATCTTCACTGGCACAAGTACGCCGGGATCGGTGGTGGCGGTCGCCCGGCAAGGCGGGGCGGCCCCATCCGGGGGCAGTTACGGCACCAACTTCTTCCCGCCGGTCTTGAACGGGTCTGGGCAGGTCGCGTTCTCCCCCAGCCTGAGCGGCGGATCGTCTTGCACGTTCGCCGGCTTACCGGGGTCGCTCCAGGTGGTCGCCGTCCAAGGCACTTCCGCCCCGGCCGGCGGCAACTACGCCTTCACTGGCGTTTCGGCCCTGAACTCGTTCGGGCGGGTGGCGATTGTCGCCACGCTAACCGGTGGGTCGTCCAGCGGCGGGCTTTTCGTCGGGTCGCCGATGGCGCTCTAGACGGTCGCACTCCAGGGCACCGCCGCCCCGGCTGGCGGCAACTACGCCGGCATACAAGACCCGAGTCTGAACGTGTCCGGACGAGTCGCATTCACCAGCACACTGTCCGGCGGATCGTCACTCATGGGCATCTTCACCGGCACGTCGGTGGCGGTGCAGGCGGTGGCAGTGGATGGAGGTGCCGCCCCAGGAGGCGGCACCTACGGTACGACGTTCAGCCTGAACCCCGCGATCAACGGTGCCGGGCAGGTCGCCTTCCGCGCCGACGTGGTCAGTGTATCGGCCAGCCGTGGGGTGTTCGCCGGTGTGGCCGGTGCGGTGCAAGCAGTCGCCTTGGATGGCACTACCGCCCCGGGCGGGGGCCTGTTCGACAATCTATTCAACCCGATGTTAAACGGGTCTGGTCATGTCGCCTTCCTGGCCACCCTGACCGGCTCAGGGGTGACGGCAGCCGACAACCAGGGGCTGTACGCTGGACAGGCCGGCGGGCTGGTGAAGATCGTCCGTACAGGCGAGCAGGTGGACGTGGACCCGGGCGCGGGGGTCGATTTGCGGACGGTTAGCAGCATCGGTTTCAACCTCACCGGCTTGCCGGGCGGTGAAGACGGGCGCGGACTGGCATTCAACGACAGCGGGCTGCTCGCCTACAGATTGTTCTTCACCGACGGCACATCGGGCGTCTTCACCTCGCAGTTTACCCCGGTGCCGGAGCCGGCCGCCGTCGGGCTGCTGGCCGCATCCGGGCTGGCGACTGTAGGTTGGCTCCGGCGGCAGGGTGGTCGCCGGCGCGGCTGACCGGCTGCTCCAACTGATCGTGGGCCGTTTAGGATATGACGGTGCGGGTTTGTTGTCAGCACCGCCCCGCCGGCGGCATTCTGTCCGGTGACGACCCGAACTCGCCGGGGGACGTGTGAAGTCGCCGCTCGCCGCGGTGCGTCGGTTCCTGGCCGACGAGCCGTACCGCCGGATGCCCGACGACGAGCTGTGGGCGCGATTCCGCGACCACGCCGACGGGGACGCCCTGCGGCTGTTCCTGGAGCGGGTCGGCGGCCGGCTGTCGGCCCGCTGCCGGGCCATCACCGGCGACGCCGCCCTGGCCGACGACGCCCTGCAAGACGCCCTCGTCCAACTGGTCACGCACCGCCGGCGGATCGGCGGCTACGGGCAGGCGGTGGCCTGGCTATACCGCGTCACCGACAGCCGGGCGCGGATGCTCATGCGGAAGCGGCGGCGGGCCTGGTGGCGGGACTGGCGGGCGGCCCGGCCGGAGGCGGTCGATGACCGCCCGCCGACCGACTTCGAGGTGGTCGCCGCCGCCGTCGCCGGGCTGCCGACGCGGGAGCGGCGGGCGGTCGAACTGGTGTACCTGGAGGGCATGACCCACGACGAGGCGGCCGCCGCGCTCGGGCTGGGCCGGGGGTCGGTGAGCACCTACGTCAGCCGGGGGGTGAAGCGACTCCGGGACAAGCTGGGGCCGGCCGGGTTGGCCGGGGCGCTGGCGGTCGGCGGGCTGGCCCCGGAGCGGGCGGCCGCCCTGGCCCTGACGGCGCTGGTCCGTGGGACGGCCGTGCGGTGGCTGCCGGCGGCGGTGGCACTGGTCGCTGGGATCGGGCTGCTCGCCGGCGGCGCCGGGTGGGTGGTCGTTCACCAGCCGGACCTGCCGGAGCCGACCGTCGCTACGACGGCGGCCGCCTTGGAGACGCTCCCGGCCCGCAGCCTGCGGCTGTTCCACACCCAGGTGCTGCCCCGCCAGCTCGCCGCCTTCGCCGGGCAGGCGGCCAACGGCGGGACGGTCCGGCTGGCCTCGGTGACGGCCTACGACAGCCGGGTCGAGTGCTGGTTCGAGTTCGCCCACCGGCGCGCCGACGGTCGGCCGTTCTTCACCACCCGCCTGCTGCTCCGCCACCAGGCGGCCAGCGGGGCGACGCAGACCGTCTGGGACCGCTTCGGCACCGGCCGGCTCGTCAACCTCAACCCGGATCGGTTCGTCATCCTCTGGACCGACGACCCGGTGACCAAGAAGGAGATCACCGCCGCCTCCGGCCCGCTCAAGGGGGCGATCGCTGCGTTCGACCTGCTACCCCGGGACGACGCGGCGATGGCGGCGGCGGTCGAGGCCGACGCCCGAATGGCCACGTTCTGCCAGCGGCTTGCCGGCGAATGGCGGGTGGTCGGCCGGCCGGCCGGGCGGGCGACCTTCACCTGGGGCGACCGACACGGCCTGCACGGTCTACACCTGACGCTCCCCGGCCGGAGCGAGGAGCTGACCGACCACCAGTGGCTGCGGGTGGACGAGGCCGGGCGGCTGCACGGGCTGGAGCCGGTGGCCGCCGGCCCACTGACCGTGTCCGCCGACGGCCGCTGCCTCACCTTCGCCGACCGTCCACTGGTGCTGACACGCGACTAGTTCCCACCCACGAGACGCTCATGCCCCGACTCGGCCGCGACGCCTTCCCGACCGCCACCCGGCCGGCTCTCCGGCTACCGCCGGCACTCTTCGTGCTGGAAAGCCGTGCGATGCCGGCCAGCTACACGACGGCAACGGTGCTGGCCAGCTCGGCCAACCCGGCTGCCACCGGGGCGACGGTGACGCTCACCAGCACCACCACCTCCACCGACCCGGGTGGGGCCACCTCCGCCCCGCCGGCGGGCGGGAAGGTGGAGTTCTTCGCCGCCGGCAAGAGCGTCCTCCAGACGTTCTCCGACGCCGCCGGCCGGGCCGTCTACACGGCCGTCGGGCTGGCGACCGGCGACACCGGAGTGCGGGTGGTGTTCTATGGCGGCTCGACCGGCCCCGACGACTACCGACTGAGTGAGGCGAACCTCACCCAGTCGGTGCGGACCCCGGTCAGCTACTCGACCGCCACCACCCTGACGAGTTCGGCCAACCCGGCCGACGCCGGGCAAGCGGTGACGCTCACCAGCGTCACCACGGCCGCCGCCCCGGGCGGGGCGGCGGCGACCCTGCCGGCCGGGGGCACAATCGAGTTCTTCGTCGGCGGGGTGAGCGTCGCGGTGGTGGCGGCCGACGCCGCCGGCCGGGCGACGTACACGGCCGCCGGGCTGACGGCCGGAAACACCGGGCTGCGGGCGCGGTACGCCGGGGCGGGCGGGTTCGACACCTTCGTGGCCAGTGAGGGGGCGCTCACCCAGACCGTCCGCCCGGCGGTCAGCCCGCCGGCCCCGCCCGTGAACCCGCTGGTGTCGCCGGTCAGCCCGCCGGCCGTCACCGTGCCCACGCCGCCACCGCCGCCCTCGTACCTGGCCGTCGGGTCGGACGCCGGCGGCACCGCCCAACTGCTCAACCCGGACGGGTCGGTACGGCTGACCACCACCCCGTTCGCCGGGTTCGCCGGGGCCGTGCGGGTGGCCACCGGGGACGTGACCGGGGACGGCGTGCCGGACCTGATCGCCGCCGCCGGCCCCGGCGGCGAGCCGCGGGTGGTGGTGTACAGCGGGGCCGACGGGTCGGTTGCCGGCCAGTTCCTGGCCTTCGAGCCGACCTTCCTGGGCGGGCTGTTCGTGGCCGCCGCCGACTTCGACGGGGACGGCAAGGCCGAGATCGTGCTCTCCCCGGACGAGGGCGGCGGGCCGCGGGTGCGGGTGCTGGCCGGGGCCGACGGCAGCCGATCGCTGGCCGACTTCTACGGCATCGACGACGCCAACTTCCGGGGCGGCGCCCGTCCCGGCGTGGGCGACGTGAACGGCGACCGGGTGCCCGACCTGATCGTGGCGGCCGGGTTCGGCGGCGGCCCGCGGGTGGCCGTGTTCAACGGCGCCGCCCTGCTGGCCGGCCAGACGGTCCGGCTGGTGGACGACTTCTTCGCCTTCGAGCCGGCCCTCCGCAACGGCACCTACGTCGGCCTGGGCGACCTGAACGGGGACGGGTACGCCGACCTGGTGTGCGGGGCCGGGCCGGGCGGCGGGCCGCGGGTGATCGCCCTGGACGCCTATCGATTGCTATCCGGCCAGCCGCAGTCGTCCGTCGTTCTGCTCGACCAGTTCCTGGGCGACCCGGAGTCGAGGTCCGGGGTGCGGGTGGCCGTCGGCGACCGCACCGGCGGCGGGTACGGGTACGTGGTCGGGGTGCCGGGCGGGGGCGGGGCGGCGACGGCCGTCAACGGCCTGACCGGGGCGCCGCTGACCGGCGGGCCGGCACTCGGGGCCGGCGGGGCGGTGGCGGTCACCACTCCGCAGCCCGCCGGCGGGGCCAACGGGGTGCCCGGTACCCAATCCTGGCGGCCTGGTGACGACTGGAAGCAGGTGTCCACCAAGTTCACCCCGCCGGCCGCGTCCGACTACGAGGCCCCTGCGGCCGTCGCCCCAGGCAGCCCGTACCCGACCCCGGACCACCGCGGCACCTACACCGCCCAGTTCACCGGCGGGGTGAAGGCGACGAAACTCCCGAGCGGGTCGGCGATCGCCTACTCCGGCACCATCGACGCGGCCGTGACTATCGAATCCCAGACATCGGCGGACAACTCGCCCAGCCTCGGGCTGGTGGGCAAGGTGCGGTTCAGCGGCAGCCTGACGGCGGCCGACGGCACCACCCTGCCGCTGGACGTGACCCTGCCGTTCAGTGGCAGCCTGCCGCAGGTCATCGCCACCAGCGGCCCGCGGAACGGCACCGGGGCCGGGCAACTGGCCGGCACCGAGTCGGGTAAGACGCTGGCCATGAGCCGGGTGACGCTGCACCACGGCATCAAGGGGTTCCCGAACGAGCTGTTCGCCAACTTTAGCTTCGAGGCGGTGATGGGTCAGTACGTGGTGCAGAAGTCGTCGGCCACGGCCGGCAGCTTCAGTACCCAGCCGGCCGGCACTAGCCTGCCCCCTGCTACGACCGACGCCCCCAGGACCGGCACGTTCACCGCTACGTACACGTCGTCGGGGTATGAGGTCGATTACGAGGGCGCGGCCTTTAATACGGGGAAGACACGAACCTACTCCGGGACGATCACCTTCACCGTCACGAGCATCGGCTCCCTCACACCGAATACCCCTAGTAATGTTGGCACGTCTTCGAGCGCGGCAGTCACCGCCACGGCCACCGTCACCGGGTCGCCAACATCATCGTGGAACGGGACGAAGACGTTATCACGCTCGACATACACAGTGTTCAATTATAATATACCGGGTCCGTCCGAATCACTCGTTTTGTTGAACCTAAATAGCGAGATCATCACCGCGTCTTGGGATGGGTCGGTCTGGAAACTGAATTCGCTGGTAGTTAGCGAGTTCGATCGCCCGGCGTCAAACGGGGGCCGGTTGACCGGTTGGATCGACGACAAGCAGAAGTTCAGCCCGACCTCCCGGGTCGGCTGACCAAAGCGGCCTCCGCTGTAGCCCAGCGTGCGGATGCCGCGAGAGAATGTTACGGCCCTTGTCGCATCGCGGACGAACCAGTTCCTCCGCTGCCGTAGCCAGCTACAACACTCCGGTCCCCCCGGAGTGTTCGCACGCATGGCCGCCGACCCCTGGTTCCAGCCCCTCTTCGCCGACCGCGTCGGCGGTGCCGCCTACGGCAAGGGCACCGCCATCTACAAGTTCGAGGCCATCAAACGCGCCAAGCGCCAGGCCGTCGCCGACCGCCCGGACGTGCCGCTGCTCGACTTCGGCATCGGCGAGAACGACGACCGCGCCGCCGCACCCGTCCGCGAGCGGATGAAGCTCGAACTCGACCGGGTGGAGAACCGCGGCTACGCCGACAACGGCATCGCCCCGTTCAAGGAGGCCGCCGCCGCCTTCATGCGGCGGCAGTTCGGCGTGACCCTGGACCCGGTGACGGAGGTGTGCCACGGCATCGGGACGAAGCCGATTTACGCCGTGCTGCCGGCCACCCTCGTCAACCCCGGCGACGTGACCCTGATGACCGTCCCCGGCTACCCGGTGGCCGGCACCTGGACGCGGTACTTCGGCGGCGAGGTCCACCGGCTGCCGCTCACCGCCGACCGCGGCTACCTGCCCGACCTCGACGCCGTCCCGGGCGACGTGACGCGGCGGGCCAAGCTGCTGGTGCTCAACTACCCGAACAGCCCGACCGGGGCCGTGGCCACCGTCGAGTTCTACAAGCGGGTGGTCGAGTTCGCCCACCGGCACCAGGTGGTGGTGGTGAACGACGCCGCCCACGTCCTGCTGACGTTCCGCGGCGAGCCGCTCAGCTTCCTCCAAGTGGACGGCGCGAAGGAGGTGGGCGTCGAGGTCCACTCCATGAGCAAGGGGTTCGACATGATCGGCTGGCGGATGGGCTGGGTGTGCGGCCACCCGAAGCTGATCCAGGCCTACGCCGACGTGAAGGACAACCTCGACAGCGGCCAGTTCATGGCGACGCAGCTCGCCGCCGCCGAGGCGCTCGGCCGGCCGGAGATACCGGAGCGGATTCGCACCAAGTACCGCCGGCGGCTGGAGAAGCTGGTCGTTGCCTTGCGGCAGGTCGGTTTCCGGTGCGAGATGCCGGGCGGGTCGTACTTCCTGTACACGCCGGCCCCGGTGGCCGCCGGCGACCGGGCGTTCGCCACGGCGGAAGACGCCTCGCAGTTCCTCATCCGCGAGCAGAGCGTGTGCTGCGTGCCGTGGGACGACGCCGGCCGGTGCCTGCGGTTCGCCGTCACCTATCAGGCGAGCGACGAGGCGGCCGAGGACGCGCTGATGGGCGAGACGGTGACGCGGCTGGGCGGGCTGGGGCTGCGGTTCGCCTGACGCTTCCCGAGGTTTTCACCCGCCGGCCGCCGGCGGGTCGTATCTCAGCCGCATGTCGCCGCCCGACGCCGTTCGCCTCCGTCGCTGGCAGACGCTCACCGTCGGGGTGCTGTTCGCCGGCTACGCCGGCTACTACGTCTGCCGGTCCAACCTGTCCGTGGCCACCCCCCTGCTGGTGGCCGACCCGGCCCTCGGCGTCAGCAAAGCCTGGCTCGGCACGGTGGCGTCCGCCGGCCTCATGGCCTACGCCGCCGGCAAGCTGGTGAACGGCTTCCTGGCCGACCGGCTCGGCGGCCGGCTCCTGTTCCTCGTCGGGCTGTTCGGGTCGGCCGGGTGCGTGGCCCTGCTGCCGCTCCTGCCCCCGGCGTCGGGCGGGTTCCTGCTGGGCTGGGCGGCGAATCGGTTCGCCCAGAGCATGGGTTGGGGCGGGGTGGTGCAGCTCGCCGCCCGCTGGTTCCCGGCCGACCGGCTCGGCACCGTCATGGGGTTCCTGTGCATGAGCTACCTGCTCGGGGACGCCGCCGCCCGGCTGTTCCTGGGCGGGCTGGTCCGGGCCGGGGCCGACTGGAAGGGGCTGTTCGTCGGGTCGGCCGCCACCCTGGCGGTGGTCGGGGCGGGGGTACTGCTGCTGCTGCGGGGCCGGCCGGCGGCCGTCGGCCTGCCGGAGCCGCCCCCGCCGCCGGGCAACCTGTTCGGGGCCGACGCCGGTGACACCCGGGTGTCACTGTGGCAGCAGGTGGGGCCGCTGGTGGCCAGCCCGGCGTTCTGGCTGGTGGCCGGCATGAACGTCGGGCTGACCCTGATCCGGGAGACGCTCAACTTCTGGAACCCGACCTACCTGAACGAGGTGGCCGGGTTCGACCCCGGGGCGGCCGGCATGGCCAGCCTGCTGTTCCCACTGGTCGGGGCCGGGGCGGCGCTGGCCGGCGGCTGGCTGATCGACCGCACCGGCGGGCGGTTCGGGCCGGTCGTGCTGCCGGCCCTGGCCGGGCTAACGGCCGCCCTGGCGGCGCTGGCCGCAGCCGGCGCCACCGGGCCGGCGGCGGTCGCCCTAACCTGTGGGGCGGCCCTATTCCTGGCCGCCCCGTACACCTTCTGCTCGGGGGTGCTGGCCGCCCGGATGGGGGGGCAGCGTGCCGGGGCCACGGCCGCCGGGCTGATCGACGCGGCCGGCTACCTGGGCGGGGTGGTCGGGCTGGCGGCGGTCGGCCGGCTGTCCACCTCGCACGGCTGGGGGACGGCCTTCGCCGCGCTGGCGGCCGTCGCCGGGCTGACCCTGCTGGTGGGCGTGGCCTTCGCGGCTCGGGAGCGGCGGGGCCGCATAGAATCGCCCCCATGAGTGCAGCCGTCCAGCGGATGACCGACGCCGGCATCGTGGCCGTGGTCCGCGCCCCGGACCCCGGCGGGCTGGTGGACGTGGTGGCCGCGCTCGCCGACGGCGGGGTGACGGTGGCCGAAGTCACCTTCACCGTGCCGGGTGCGGCCGAGGTCATCCGTGCGGCGAAGGCCCAACTCGGCGGGCGGGTGCTGCTCGGGGCCGGCACCGTGCTGGACACCGAAACCGCCCGGCTGGCGATCCTGGCCGGGGCCGAGTTCGTCGTTTCGCCGACCCTCAACTTCGATGTCATCCGGCTGTGCAAGCGGTACGGCGTGCCGGTGCTGCCGGGGGCGTACACGCCGACCGAAATCCTGGCGGCGTGGGAGGCCGGGGCCGACATCGTCAAGGTGTTCCCGGCCGACGCCCTCGGGCCGGCGTTCGTCCGGGCCATGCGGGGGCCGCTGCCGCAGGTGCGGCTGATGCCGACCGGTGGGGTCGATCTCTCGACGGCGGCCGACTTCCTGGCGGCCGGGGCAGTGTGCCTGGGCGTCGGCAGCCAGCTCGTCGAGCCGGTGGCGGTGAAGACCCGCGACTACGCCCGGCTTACCGACCTGGCCCGGCAGTATGTGGCGGCAGTCCGCGAAGCGCGACAACAGTAGAGCGGGCTTTTACCCTGCTCGGCATCCGAACGACCGAAATCCGAGCAGGCTAAAAGCCCGCTCGACTGTGGGTTGAGGGAACGACATGCCCGATGACGAGGTCCAGGTCCGCCGTCGTCGGTTGTCGCACTGGACGCAGGTCGGCAGCACGTACTTCCTCACCTTCCGGCTGCGGGCGCCCCCGCTGGTCGCGGCCGAGCGGATGTTGGTGCGGCACCACGTCGTCGGCGGCCACGGCCGGTACTACGACCTGGCGGCGGTCGTGGTCATGCCCGACCACGTCCACCTGCTGCTGACCCCTGCCGACGGCGTCACCCTGCCGCGGGTCATGCAGGGCGTCAAGGGGGCGTCCGCCCGCCGGCTGAACGATGTCCGGGGCACGGCCGGGCCGGTGTGGCAGACGGAATCCTTCGACCGGATCGTCCGCGATGCGGACGAGTTCGCACAGAAGGTGAGCTACATGGTCGCCAACCCGGTGACGGCCGGGCTGGTCGAAGACGGCATGTGCTATGACGGCTGGTGGTGCCGACCCGATCTGTGGCAACCGCCAGACGGACTACCCGACGGACCACACGGTGGCCAGCCTGCTCCGATTCTGAGCAGGCTAAAAGCCCGCTCTACTGAGGTAAGGGGGGCGTTATGGCTGAGGTCGTCACCTTCGGCGAGGCGATGGTCCGCCTCACCCCGCCGGGGTTCGGCCGGCTGGAGCGGGCCACCGCCCTCGGCGTCGAGATCGGCGGGGCCGAACTGAACACCGCCGCCGGGCTGGTGCGGCTGGGCCGCACCGCGGCCTGGGTGAGTCGGCTGCCGGACAACCCGCTCGGCCGGCTGGTGCTGAACCGGGCCCGCGAGAGCGGCGTCGAGCCGCGGGTGCCACTCGCCGCCGACGGCCGCTGCGGGCTGTACTTCCTGGAAGAGGGTGCCGCCCCGCGAGCCAGCAGCGTGGTGTACGACCGGGTCGGCAGCAGCTTCGCCACCCAGCCGCCGGACGCCTTCGACTGGGCCAAACTGCTGAGCGGGGTGAAGTGGTTCCACGTCACCGGCATCACCCCCGCCCTCGGTGACGCCCCGCTGGCAGCAACCCGCACCGCCCTGAAGGTAGCGAAGGCCCTGGGGCTGACCACCAGCATCGACCTGAACTACCGGGCCAAGCTGTGGGACGCGGCCACCGCCGGCCGGGTACTGTCTGAACTGCTCGCCGACTGCGACGTACTGCTCGGCGGGGCGGCCGAGGCCGAGCTGCTCTTCGGCGTCACCGGCGACGACTTCGCGGCGGTCGCTCGAACACTCTGCGAGCGGTTCGGCCTGCGGGCGGCCGTCGCGGTGAAGCGGGAGGCGCCGCGGGTGTGGCTCAACCGCTTCGGCGGCATGGGCGTGTGCGGCGGGGCGTACCACGAGACGCCGCTGCACGAGGTCGAGGTGGTGGACCGGCTCGGGGCCGGCGACGCCTTCGCCGCCGGGCTGATTCACGGCATGTTGGCCGGCGACTTCCCGGCCGCGCTGGAACTGGCCGCCGCCTACGGCGCCCTCAAGCACACCGACCGCGGCGACTTGCCGACGGCCACCCTGGAAGAAGCCGAGGCGGTCCGCGCCGGCGGCGGACTGCGGGTGAAGCGATGACCCCATTCACACTCACCCGCGAGCAGGTGCGGGAGCTGGACCGCCGGGCCACCCACGAGTTCGGCGTGCCGGGCATCGTGCTGATGGAGAACGCTGGCCGCGGCTGCGCCAAACTGCTGATGCGGCTGAACCCCGACCGACGGCCGACGGTGGTGCTGTGCGGCCCCGGAAACAACGGGGGCGACGGGTTCGTGATCGCCCGCCACCTGGACAACCACGGCTGGCCGGTGGACGCACAGGTGGTTACTGCATGTTCACGGGCCGGCGGCGATGCCGAGGTGAACTTTGACATGCTGTTCCCGGCCGGCGTACCGTTCACCCAGTACCACCCGGCCCACTTCGACCCGAAACAACTCGACTTCTTGCGGCGGAAATTGGCCAGCGGCTGGATTGTAGATGCCCTGTTCGGCACCGGCCTGACTCGGCCACTCGGCTCGCCGTATGACACGGTTGTTGAAGCTGTCAACGCCGCCCGCCGTCCGGTTCCGTCCATCGACCTCCCGAGTGGCCTCGACTGCGACACCGGCGAACCCCTCGGGCCGTGCGTCCGGGCCACCCACACGGCCACGTTCGTCGTCCCGAAGCGGGGGTTCCTCAACCCGGGCTCCCGGGCGTGGACCGGGGGAGGTCCACGTCATCGACATCGGCGCCCCGCGTAAGCTGATCGACGAGTACCGCCGGAGCTAGCCGCATGGACGCCCTCGCCTTCCTGGCCAAGCCGAAGAGGCAGCCGGTGTTCGCCCTCGTCGGGGACGAGGACTTCCTCAAGCGCCGCTGCCGCGAGGCGATCGTCCGGCTCACCTTGGGCGACGCCGACCCGTCGTTCGCCGTCACGTCCGACCCCGGCGACAAGCTCGACTGGTCGGGCGTCCGCAACGACCTCGACACCCTGCCGTTCCTGGCCCCGGCCCGGGTGGTGGTCGTGGAGGACGCCGACAAATTCGTCACCGCCCACCGGGCCAGCCTGGAGCAGTACGCTTCCAGTCCGAGCCAGTCCGGCGTACTGGTACTGGACGTGAAGGCGTTCCCGGACACCACCAAGCTGGCCAAGGCGCTGCCGGACGCGGCCAAGCTCCAGTGCAAGACCCCGCCCGACTACAAGGCGGCCGAGTGGGCCGCCACCTTCGCCGCCAACTGGGCCGTCAGCCACCACGGCAAGACGCTCACCCCGGACGCCGCCGCCGCGCTCGTGGACCGGGTCGGCCCGTCCCTCGGCCTCATCGACCAGGAGTTGGCCAAACTGGCGACGGCCATCGGGCCACGACCGAAGATCGAGCCGGCGGACGTGGACCGCTTCGTGGGCCGGTCGCGGGCGGCCAACGTGTTCCGCATCCTCGACCACATCGGGGCCGGATGCCCCGCGGACGCGCTGAAGGTGCTGGCCGAGCTGTTCGAGGAGGGGGAAGACCCGCTGGCCGTCCTCGGGCCGATGACGTACACCCTGCGGCAACTCGCCGGGGTGAACCGGCACGTCGCGGCGGGGCTGGCCCGGGGGCCGGCGATGGACGCCGCCGGGGTGCCCAAGTGGCCGCAGAAGCGGCAGGAGTTGGACCGCCTCGTCAACCACCTCGGCCGCCGCCGGCTGGACCAGCTCCCCGAGTGGCTGGTGGACATCAACCTGGGGCTGAAGGGTGGCAACCCGCTCCCGCCGCGGTTGCAACTGGAGCGGCTGGTGGTGAAGCTGGCCCGCCCGCGGGAGGCGACATGACCACCGGCGACGCCTTGCCGGCGGCGATCTGGGAGCGACCGCACGACGACCTGCCGCGGCTGGCCTACGCCGACTGGCTGGACGATCAGGGCAATGCTTCACGGGCCGAGTTCATCCGGGTGCAGTGCGAGCTGGCCCGGCGGCAGGCCGACGAGCCGCCGGCCGACGACCCGAGCGACGCTCCGCGACTCGTGTTGGCGACGACCGCCGCCCGGCTCGCCAAGAAGCACGGCATGGGGTGGCGCACCCACCTGCCGGCACGCCAGCAGCGGGCGAAGTTCCACCGCGGCTTTCCGGCCCCCGGCCCGACCCCGTACACCACGGCACAGTTCCGCCGACTGCCGCCGGACGCCTTTGACGCCGCCCTGCTTTGGTCGGTGCGGCTCGCCGGCGGTGCCGGCGGGTTCGCCAACGCGACTCGTCACCCGGAGATGGCAGGGGTCGGGGCGCTCGACCTGTCCGGCAGTGCGGCCCAACTGGCGAGTGGCCTCGCTGGGTTACGCGACTCGACGGCCGCACCCAACCTGACGGACCTCACCTTGACCGGGCCGGGCGGCTCGTTCGGCGGGCTTGTGGACACGGTGGCCGGCCCGTCACTCCCCCGCCTGTCGGCCCTCACCGTCGGCCTCATCGAAATTGCGGCCGGCGAACTGGCGGCGATGCTAGCGGGGCGCGGTCGCCCGCTCCGTTCATTGAACCTTTCGCAGTGTGGGCTGACGGACTTCGCCCTGACGGTGCTGGCCGAGTCGCTGCGGTGCGACGGGTTGCGGGCGTTCACCCTCCTCCATTGCCGTGACGTGACCGATGCCGGCGTCCGGTCGCTGGCCGCCGCCGGGTGGCTGGCCGGGGTGCGAATGCTGGAGTTAGGAGGGCTAACGCTGGCCGGCGACGCCGCCGC
The DNA here is from genome assembly GCA_043787415.1 of Fimbriiglobus sp. Classification (GTDB taxonomy): domain Bacteria; phylum Planctomycetota; class Planctomycetia; order Gemmatales; family Gemmataceae; genus JAXMAZ01. Next base: position 16,626 of record JAYVUZ010000006.1, read on the forward strand.
GGAGGCGCTGGCCGACAGCCCGCACGTCGGCAACGTGAAATACTTGTCGCCCGGTGGGTCGCGGGTCGGAGTGGCCGGGGCGACGGCACTCGCCCGATCAGACACCCTGCGGCGGCTGCACACGCTCGTCCTACCGCGGAGGGCCATGCCGGCCTACGACCTGCTCCGCACCCGGTACGGTGACAGCGTTCACTTCGAGCGGTGACAGCCGGCTACCGTAGCCCCTTCGCCCGCAGCAGGGCGTCGGCCCACGCGTCCGACTCCGGGGACAGCGGCGGCACCGGCGGCCGGCGGTAGCGGACCACATCCTCCCACCCCCCGGCCTCGTGACCGGCTTCGAACACCGCCTGGAGGTCCAGCTTGGCCGGCCGGTCGCCCGCCTGAAGCGGGATGTCGATCACCGGCAACTGCTCGGCGAGGCGGACCGGCCACACCAACCCCTCGGGCCGGCGGTCGGCCGGGGAGACGTGGCACAGGTAGTCGTGCGGCGCCAACAGGGCTTGGAAGCCGTGCCGCTCGCCGGCCCGGAGGAGATCAATCTCGACCCAGTGGACCGGCGACCCGACCACCTGTCGCCGCTTGGCGAGGAACTGGTGCCGGGACTCGGCCCCGGCGGTTTTGTTGGACGGGCTGAGGACTTCGAGGATCGCAACGACCGCCTGCGTGTCCCGCTCGACGACGGCCAGATACCGCTCCCGCTCCTCTTCGACCGCCACGGTCGTCATCACCAGCGGGGCGGTGGCCACTGCCCCGCCGACCGCCGGCCGCCGCTTGCGGCCCGGGTTCCGCTCGACGCGAACGTCGGTCACCCGCCGCTGACGCAGGGTCGGGTCGTCGTCCGGCACCAGATACAGCCGCTCCTCGATCCGGGCCACGTACTTCGGCCGGATCGCCCGGTTGAGCGCCGTCTGTGTGTCGGCGATCAGCCGGGCGTGGACGTTGCCCCAGTGGGCGGGGTCTTCCAGCCACGGGTCCATGCCCGGGAACGGACTTGGCATCGCCCGCCCTCCGGCGTCAGCCGCGGACCATCGTCTTGGCCGCGCTGCCGATGTACTCGCGGTTCAGTTCGGATATGAACTCGGTACTAATTTCCTTCGGGCAGGCCGCCTCGCACTCGTTGATGTTGGTGCAGTGGCCGAACCCCTCCCGGTCGTGGGCGGCCACCAGCTTCCGCACCCGCTCGGTCCGCTCGGTGCGGCCCTGCGGGCTGGCGTGCAGGTGGCCGGCTTTGGCACTCAGGAACAGCATGGCCGAGGCGTTCGGGCAGGCCGCCACGCACGCCCCGCAGCCGATGCAGGCCGACGAGTCCAGCGCCCGCTCGTTGTCCACCTTGGGGATCGGCAGGGCGTTGCCGTCGGGCAGCCCGCCCCCGGTGTTCACCGACACGTACCCGCCGGACTGGATGAGCCGGTCGAAGGCCGAGCGGTCGCACACCAAGTCTTTCACCGCCGGGAAGGCCTTGGCCCGCCACGGCTCGACCACGATCTCGGCCCCGTCGGCGAAGCTCCGCATGTGCAACTGGCAGGCGGTCGCCCCCCGCTCGGGGCCGTGGGCCTGGCCGTTGATCATCATGGCGCACGAGCCGCAGATGCCCTCCCGGCAGTCGTGCTCGAATGCCACCGGCTCCTCGCCCTGGCGGATCAAGTCTTCGTTCAGCTCGTCCATCATCTCCAGAAACGACTCGTCCGCCGAGACGTTGTCCCGCTTGTACGTCACCAGCCGGCCGGCGTCGGCGGGAGACTTCTGCCGCCAGACGTGTAACGTCAACTTCATGGATGTATCACCTGGAAAGTGCCGGGCGCCGGACACCCGAACTCGGCACTACTTGTATGACCGCTCGCTCAGCTTGACGGATTCGTACACCAGCGGCTCCTCGTGCCGGACCGCCGGCTTGTCGAAGCCGGCGTACTCCCAGGCGGCGGCGTGGGCGAACTGGGCGTCGTCCCGCTTGGCCTCCCCCTCCGGCGTCTGGTACTCCTCGCGGAAGTGACCGCCGCACGACTCGTTGCGGGTGAGCGCGTCCCGGGCCAGCAGCTCGCCGAACTCCAAGAAGTCGGCCACCCGGCCGGCCCGCTCCAACGCCTGGTTCATGTCGGCGGCGCCGCCCGGCACGCTGACCGTTTCCCAGAACTCGGCCCGCAACCCCTGAATCGTACGGATGGCCTGTTCGCAGCTCTGTTGGGTACGAGCCATGCCGACGTTCTCCCACAGCGTCTTGCCGACCTCGCGGTGGAAGTCCACGGCCGTCCGCTTGCCCTTGATGGCGAGCAGCTTGGCCGCCCCCTCGTTCACCTCGGCCTCGCACCGCTTGAACTCCGGGTGGCTCACCGGCTGGCGGTCCTGCTTGGTGCTGGCGAAGTAGTTGGTCAGCGTGTACGGCAGCACGAAGTAGCCGTCGGCCAGCCCTTGCATGAGGGCCGACGCCCCGAGCCGGTTGGCCCCGTGGTCGCTGAAGTTGGCTTCGCCGATCACGAACAGGCCGTCGATGTTGGACATCAGGTTGTAGTCCACCCACAGCCCGCCCATCGTATAGTGCAGTGCCGGGTAGATGCGCATGGGCCGCGAATAGGCGTTTTCGGCGGTGATCCGCTCGTACATGTCGAACAGGTTGCCGTACTTCTCCTTCACCCGGGCCTGGCCCTGCCGCTGGATGGCGTCGGCGAAGTCCAGGTACACCCCCCGGCCGCCGGCGCCGACGCCCCGGCCTTCGTCGCACGCCCGCTTTGCCGCCCGGCTGGACACGTCCCGCGGGGCCAGGTTGCCGTAGCTCGGGTACAGCCGCTCCAGCACATAATCCCGCTCGCTCTCGGAAATCTGGCCCGGGTGCTTGCCGACGTCGTTCGGGTTCTTCGGCACCCACACCCGGCCGTCGTTGCGTAGGCTTTCGCTCATCAGCGTCAGCTTGGCCTGGTGATCGCCGCTCACCGGGATGCACGTCGGGTGAATCTGGGTGTAGCACGGGTTGGCGAACAGCGCCCCCCGCTTGTGGGCGCGGTACGTCGCCGTCACGTTGCAGCCGACGGCGTTGGTGGACAGGTAGAAGGCGTTCGAGTAGCCGCCGGAGGCCAGCACCACGGCGTCGGCCGTGTGGCTCTCGACCACCCCGGTCCGCAGGTTGCGGGTGACGATGCCCCGCGCCCGGCCGTCGATCACGACGAGGTCGAGCATCTCCGTCTTGGGGGCGTACTTGACCGTGCCGTAGGCCACCTGTCGCTGGAGGGCTTGGTACGCCCCGAGGAGCAGTTGCTGGCCGGTCTGCCCGCGGCAGTAGAAGGTGCGGCTGACTTGGGCGCCGCCAAAGCTGCGGTTGTCGAGCAGACCGCCGTACTCGCGGGCGAACGGCACCCCCTGGGCCACGCACTGGTCGATGATGCTGACCGACACCTCGGCGAGGCGGTGGACGTTGGCCTCGCGGGCGCGGAAGTCGCCGCCTTTGATCGTGTCGTAGAACAGCCGATGGACCGAGTCGCCGTCGTTCTGATAGTTCTTCGCGGCGTTGATCCCGCCCTGGGCGGCAATGGAGTGCGCCCGCCGGGCCGAGTCCTGGAAGCAGAACACCGTCACCTGGTAGCCGAGTTCGGCCAGGGTGGCGGCGGCCGACGACCCGGCCAGGCCGGTGCCGACCACGATGACGGAAAACTTCCGCTTGTTAGCCGGGTTGACCAGCTTCTGGTCCTTCTTGTACCCGGTCCACTTCTGGGCCAGCGGGCCGGCCGGCACTTTGTTGTCGAGCTGCATGACGAAACCCCGTCTGGTGAGAGCCGCGACCGCATGGGAGCGCCCGACCCGGCGAGACGCTTCCTTGCGGTCGCGGCTCTCACGAAGGTTTACCGCACCAGCGGGTACGGCCCGCCGATCACACCGACCCACACCGCGAACACGATGCTCAGGTTGCCGGCCAGGATGGTCCCGGCCATCGCATACCCCAGCCACACCCAGGCGGCCGCAAACTTGGTGCCCTTCAGCCCGAGCGTCTGGAACGTGCTCTGGATGCCGTGACTCAGGTGTACGAATAGTAGCACCTGGGCCACGACGTAAATCACACTCACCCAGAACGTGCGGAAGCCGGCCACCACCATCGCGTGCACGTCGTGCTGACCCTTCGCGTCGGTCAGACTCAGGTAGTCGACGGCCGTCACCGTGTGGCTGACCGGGTCTTCGACCAGCGCCGGCTTCACCCAGCCGAAGGTGAAGTGGGCTAGGTGGAAGAGCAGGAACGCACCGACCACCAGACCCGTGTAGATCATGGTCTTGCTGGCTAGCGTGGCCTGGGCCGACCGCATGTACACATACGGCGTCGGCCGGGCGGCGACTGATCGGGCCTTGAGCGTGGTCGCCAGTACGAGGTGGGTCACGAACAGGGCAACCAGACCGCCGCGGGCCAGCCAGATGGCCGCCCCCAGCTCGTGCTTGAGGAAGTAGGCATACCCGTTGATGGCCTCCGGCGGGCCGAACATCTTCAGGTTGCCGAGCAGGTGGCCGGCCAGAAAACCGACCAGCAGCAGGCCGGTGACGGCGACGACCACTTTCTGGCCGACGGTGCTGGTCAGATACGTCTTGGCCCAGCCGGCCGGGCCGACCTCGGCCGGCAGCCGGCGGGCGCCCTTCGGGTTCATGACGGTACTCATGCGGCTCGCGGGACGGGGATGACTTCTAATTCAGTGTACACCCGACCTGGCACCCCGGCACGGGGGCTAACCGCACGCCCTGGCAGCAGACAACCGGCGGCTAGCGGTTGGGCGGGATGGCCGGCATCCGGAGCACGCCGTTCGGGTCGAATGGGTCGCCCAGCCGGGGGTCGAGCACCTTCGCCCCGACGACCACCGCCAGGTTCACGGTCCGCCCGCCCCGCTTCACCACCACTTCCAGCCGGGTGCCGGGGCGGGTGCCGAGGATGTAATCCCGGGCCTCCTCGAACCGCGTCGGCGTGAGCCGGCCGATGCGAACGACGGTGTCCCCGACTTGCAACCCGCCGCGGGCCGCCGGGGTGCCCGGCTGCACCTCCGTCAGGGTGAGGTCGGACCCGCTGGCGTCCGGCAGCGACGGCCGCACACCGAGGTAGCCGAGGCCGAGCGGGTCCGGCTTGGTTGCGGCCGGCACGGGGGCCAGAACCACCAGCAGGAGCAGCAGTTTCAGCGGCATGGCATGACCTCGTCGAACCAGCCTGGCCGCCGGCTACAAATTGTACACCCGGCCGGCGTTCTCGCTGAACAGCTTCTTTTGCTCGGCCGCCGGCCGGCCGGCGACGATCTCCCGCAGCACGGTCAGCCAGTCGCTGTAGCTGACGGCCCGCGTGACCACCGGCCAGTCGCCGCCGAACACCACCCGGTCCGGGCCGAAGGCGGCGAACACCCCGTCCACCGCCGGGGCCAGTCGCTCGGCCCGCCACGGCCCCGGGGTGCCGGCGTTGACGACGAATCCGCTCACCTTGCAGGCCACCACGTTCGGGCAGGCCGCCACCTGATCGAGTCCCTTCCGCCACCGGCCCCACTCGGCCGGGGTGAACGTGGCCGACGGGTTGCCGCAGTGGTCCAGGATGAACCGCGTCCCCGGGCACGCCGCCACGATCTTGGCCGTGTCCGGCAGCTCCGCCCACCGCACGCACAGGTCGAAGCTCAGGCCCTTGTCGCCGAGCAGTTGCAGCCCCTTGAGAAAGCCCGGCCTCAGGCCGAGGCCGGCCGCGGCGTCGTCGGTGTGCAGCATCCGGCGGATGCCCTTCAGGGACTTGCTGCCCGCGAACTGCTTGAGGTATGTTGGGAAGTCGGCCGCCTCCGGGTCGCCGCCGACCACCGCCGCCACCGTCGGCGTGGTGCCGGACTGGCACAGCTTCACCAGGTAATCGATCTCGGCCTGCCGCTGGTCCGGGGCGACGCCGACCTCCATGTACACGGCCCTGGTGACGTTCAGCCCCGCGGTGGCGGCGGCGTACTCGTCGGGGCCGTGCCGGCCGGCCAGCGGGCCGTCCTTGGGCACCCAGTCCACCCGGTAGTCGGGCAGGCCCCACAGGTGCTGGTGGCAGTCGGTGACGGGCATAACGGGGCGAGGCTCCGGCAGGAACGGAACGGCAGCGGCCGGCAGGAACTCGCGGCGGGTCATGCCTCACGATTGTACCCCGCCACCGCCGGCCCCGCCAGCTTGGAGACGTGCCGCCACAGCCGGTCAGTCGAGGCTGACGACCTCGCCGCCGGCCGGGGTGACGCTGCCCCAGAACACCTCCGCCGACACCCCCGTGCGGACGAACTTGGCGCTGCCGTCGAGCATCCCGGCCAGGATGCCGCCGGGCAGCGACGAGTTGGGGATGCGCGGGTCACATTGCTCGACCGCTGGCTGCACCTGGAAGGTGAGCGGCAGGCTGCCGACCGTTACCCCATTCGTGGTGACCGGGTGCACGTCGTCGAACATCGGGTAATCCGCGAACGTCGTGCGACGGCCGACACTTGTGGCCGCTGGGCAAGGGATCTGGCCGGACGCCGCGTAGCAGTGCGACCCGGTGGCTGGATAGTGAAAACTAGCCGGCCCGCAACTCTTATAATGTTCGCTGATGGCGACGGTCGTCGACAGCCCGTCGGGCACCGACGAGTCTAGCCGCACCCCGTCCCGGTACACCAGCCCGCTGAAGGCGAAGCTACACCCCTCGATGACCTGCATCGGGCCTCCCCCGGCGGCATGGCCCCTAACTTGGCGTCGCCGCGGGGGGCCGAACGGATGGTGAAGAACGGCGGCACCTGAGTGCTGTCGGTGCCCCCCATTTGAACCCACAGCGCGACGGGGACGGACCAGCCCGAGTTGGGCTGGCGACCGTCCGCGTTCGGCACCCGCCCCCCGTGGGCGTCGGCGAAGCCGCGGGTGGCCAGGAGGAGTTGACGCGTGGCGTTCATCGCCTCGGTTCGCACGACAGCCGACCGCACCGACTGGACGGCCGGCAGCAGGGCGGCGACAAGCACGGCCAGGATGCCGATCACGACTAGAACTTCGGTAAGCGTGGCTGCGAACCGTCGCCTGCTCGGCATGTGGACCGTCATCATTGCCTCCGTGCTGAAACCGATGGATGCCGGCTGTGGTCGGCCGTCACGGGCAGGTACACTGCGTCGACTCGACCATCAACACACCACTACCGAATCGGTTGATCTGAGCGGTCGCTTTGTCGATTCGGCCAGCCGTGCCGCCGACTGAGCCGGACGCGCCGACCGGTAGGGCAGTACCACTCGGGATGTTTGTGTACTCGTACAACTTGATCACGTACGCCCATCGACCTGGCACCGGTTCCCATAGCCAAAGGTGGCCGTAACAGTCCGACGGCAGGGAGGCTGGCGTGAAGGAGACCGAGTAGTTCATCGCGCCGGCGGTGCCCGAAGGCGTGAGCGTTACGCTCGCACTGTCTTGCGGCGGGCTCGGCGGCCCTTGGCCGTTGCTGGATGTGAGACTAGCGAGCGTCAGAAGCGTGACGGATAGCACCGCGCGGCGTGTCAGCCTGACTCCTGACTCCTGACTCCTGACTCCTTCGCATGGCAGTCCCTCTGAGGTGGCGTCGCCATGAGTCCCGGCGACGTGTGCCGAGTCTAAGCGACCGTCGGCACACCCGCCAGCGCAATCCTGTAAAATCGTTAAAGCCGTCACGCCCCACGCTGTGGCCGACTGGCGAGCCGGCCGCGTACCATAGCCGGCATGGCAAACTCCCCCCGCAAGGTGCTGGTAACGGGTTCGGCGGGTCGCATCGGCCGGGCGGCCGTGCGGGCGCTGGTCGCCGCCGGCCACGATGTCACCGGCCTGGACCGCGTCCCCACCCCCGGCCTGCCGCCGACGCACGGCCTCGTCGGCGACCTCGGCGACTTCGGCCTGCTGTCGGCGGCGTGCGCTGACAAAGACGTGGTGGTGCATCTGGCGGCCTGCCCGGACGACGCCCCGGAACCCAGCTGGGACAAGCCGGCCGGCGACAACTTCCTCAGCCAACTGGTGCCGGCTAATCTGGTCGGGCCGTACCAGTTGATGGAAGCTTGCCGCCGGGCCGTGGTGCCGCGGGTAGTGCTGGCCAGCACCGGCCAAGTGATCGACGGCCACCTGGAGAGCCAGAACGTGCCGGTGACGGCCACCAGCTCGTACCAGCCCCGCTACCTGTACGCCTGCACCAAGATGTTCCTGGAAGGGCTGGGCCAGGTGTATAGCCGGTGGCACGGGCTGACGGTGCTGGCTGTGCGGTTCGGCTGGTGCCCGCGGGACGCCGGCCAGGTGGCCGAGATCGCCGCCGACCCGCAGGCGCAAGACGTGTTCCTCAGCCCCGGCGACGCCGGCCGGTTCGTCACCGCCTGCGTCGAAGCGGAAAAGCTGCCGCCGTATGCGGTGGCCTACGCCGTCAGCCGGTTCGTCCACGCCTCGCAGTACGACCTCGGGCCGGCCGAGCGGCTGCTCGGGTACACGCCGCAGGACCAGTGGCCGACGGGGGCAGAGGAGTTCGCGTAGGGTACGCATGGCGTGCCGTCCTCGCCCCACCGGCACGCTGAAGCGTGCCCTACCGGCCGATCACGTCCCCGCACACCTGGTAGCGGAAGTTGCCGATCATCAGCTCGTCGCCGGGCACCAGGGTGCCGGTGATCACCTTTTGGCCGTTCACCTTCACCCCGTTGGTGCTGCCCAGGTCGCGGACCACCAGGTAGTCGGCGGTGGTGGCCAGCAGGCAGTGCCGGCGGCTCACCTTCTTGCTGTTCAGTTGCACGTCGCACTCCTCGTGCCGGCCGAACAGCAGGATCGGCTTGTCGAGGAGCACGCTCGGGCCGTCGGAGAGCGAGAGCAGGTGGGCGGACATCGGCGGCCTCGGAGGTCACGGATCGCAGCCCGAAGCGCGAGCGAGGAAGGATGTCCCTCGCTAGCGCTTGAGGCTGCGACCCATTTTAGCCACGACGGCCTTGAAGTCTTCCCGCCCCCGCAGTGGGTCGAGGTCGGTGTCGGTGGCCAAGTCCTTTGCGGCCGACGGCCGCTCAAAGTAGTCGCCGGCCGCCAGTCGGGCCAACAGCCCGACGGCCGCCGCCGCGTGCCGCTCCCGGTCCGGCTCCGGGCCGACCGCCGCCATCTGGGCGAACCCGCACGCCACGTTGTACCGGACGACCGGCCCGACCCCGAACGCCTGTATCCCGTCGGCCAGCTTGAGCAGGTCGGCTGCGTCGGCGGCGAAGCGGTCGAACTTGCCGGCCTGTACGGCCGCCAGTAACTCCCGAGTCCGCCGCATGGCCCCGCCAGCCAGCACCCACGTCGCCGTCGGCGTGTCGGCCAGGATTTCGGCCCCGAGCTTGTCCACCTCGGCCGTCGCCTGGTCCCGGCCGGCGGCGTCCCCGAGTTTGTGGCAGGTGTCGGCGACGGCGGCCAGCGTCTGGTACTTCATCACCCGGTACGGGAACGCCCGGGGGTGGCCCTTGAGCAGAACGTCGATGGTGGCCAGCCCGCTGCGGAACAGGGCCAACGCCGCCCGCAGATCGGCCGGCCCTGTCGCCGTGTTCAGCCGCACCGCCCCGGGCTGAGTGTCGAGCTGGGCCTTCACCCGCAGGGTGGCCTCGCTCAGCTCGCCGGCTCCGCGGCCCGGCCGCCGGGCGGCCTTCGCGCCGGCCACCCCGGCGAACGCCTTCTTGGCCTGGTCGAACGCCCCGCCGGCGTCGGCGGACCGGCGGCCCGTCAGGTGGGCGTTGCCGACCAGGATCAGCGCCTCGGCGTGGGCCAGCCGGTGTAGCGGCGGGGCGTCCGGGGCGGCGGCCAGCCGGGCAGCCAGCTCGGCGGCGGCCGTGGCGACGGCCAGCGACTTGGCCGGGTCGCTGACGATGTAAAAGTTGGCGATGTTGGCCCGCGCCCGGATCAGGGTGAGGGTGGCGTCGGCGTCCTGCGGGTTGGCGGCCACCGCCGTCTCGGCCAGTCCGACGGCCGTCGTGTACTCGGCCAGCGCGGCCGGGTAGTCGCCGGTCACGGCCAGGGCGTGGCCGAGCATCGACCGGGCGTCGGCGGCCGCCGCCGCCTCGGCCGGGTCGGCCGGGCCGTCGGCCAGCAGCGTCGCGTGCAGGGCGACCGCCTTGCGGCAGGCGGCCAGGGCCTTCGCGTTGTCGCCCAGGTTGAGCCACGCCCGGCCGGCCCGCAGGTTGGCCCGGGCGGCCTCCCGCCGCACCACCGGGTCGCCGCCGTCGGTGGCCGCCAGCCGCTCGTAGAAGGCGACGGCGTCCTCCAGCAGCTTCCGCCGCTCCTCTTGCAGGTGCGGGTTGAGCGTCCAGCTCTCGGCGGCAGTGTGACCGATCATCGACTCGACGGCGTCCACCGCCGCCGCCAGCCGGTCGTTCGCCTTCACCCGCTGGCCGTCGGCCTCGGCCCGCGACTGCTCGGCCGCCTGCTGGGCTGCCACGGCCGCGTTCCGCTCCCGGGTGAGCGAGGCGTTAGACGCGGCCAGCACCCCGACCACGGTGCCGACGGCCGCCAGCACTACCCCGGCGATGACGCCGATCTCCGGCCGCCGGCGGAGGGTCTTCCACGCCCGCTCCGGCGGCGACACCGGGCGGGCCACGATCGGCCGGCCGTCCAGCCAGCGCCGCAGGTCGTCGGCCACGGCGGCGGCCGACGGGTAGCGGCGGGCCGGGTCTTTCTCCAGGCACTTCAGGCAGACGGTTTCCAGGTCCTTGGGCAGCCCGGGGACGAGCTTCCGCGGCGGCACCGGGTCGGCCGTCATCACCTGGGTCAGCGTCTCCATGAGCGTGGCGGCGCGGAACGGCGGGCGGCCGGTCAGGCACTCGTACAGCACCGCCCCGAGGGCGTACACATCAGCCGGCGGGCCGACCAGCTTCGAGTCGCCGCGGGCCTGCTCCGGGGCCATGTAGCTCGGCGTGCCGAGGATGGCCCCGTCGGCCGTCAGGTGGCTGTCGGTCTGCACCGGCTTGGCCAGCCCGAAGTCGGCCACCTTCGGCGTGTGGTCGGCGGCGAACAGCACGTTGTCCGGCTTCAGGTCGCGGTGGACCACCCCGGCGTCGTGCGCCGCCTGCACCGCCCGGGCCACCCGCTCCACCACCTCGGCCGCCTGCCGGGGCGGCAGCGGGGTGCCGGCCAGCTTGGCCGCCAGGCTGCCCCCCGGGCAGAACTCCAGGGCGAAGTACGGCCGGCCGTTGGACTCGCCGACCTCGTAGACGCCAACCACGCCGGGGTGACTGATGCGGGCCGCACTCTCGGCCTCGGCCTGGAACCGCTGGCGGACCAGAGCGCCGAGTTGCTTGCCGGACGGCAGCAGCTTCAGCGCGACGGAGCGGTTCAGGCTCACCTGCCGGGCCAAGTACACGACCCCCATGCCGCCGCGGCCGAGTTCCCGCTGCACCTCATACCCGGGCACCTCCGGGGCGTCGTCGGCCAGGCCGGCGGCCGTCGGTGGCGTCCGGGGCGGCTCGCCGGTCTCGTAGCCGACGGTGAGCTGGTCGCCGAGGCTACTTGGCGGGGGCAGGGTGGCGTCCGGGTCCATGCCTTCTATCATGGGATGTGGCGCAGGGTTTGCAACGAAAGACGGGCACACCCCGCCGGTACAGCGGGGTACCAGTCACTACGCTCACCCCTGAGGACACCGGATGGCCGCCACCGCCACCGCCGACAAGCCGACCAAGACTGCCAAGCCTGAGGTCAAGCTGTTCCCCAGCCGCAACCACCTGCCGGAAGACACCCGCCGCACCGTCGTCGGGCTGCTCAACACGGTGGTGGCCGACCTGTTCGACTTGTTCTCGCAGACCAAGCACGCTCACTGGAACCTGAGGGGGCCGAACTTCATTGGCCTGCACAAGCTGTTGGACGAGCTGGCCGAGGGCGTCGAAGAGCAGACGGACGAGGTAGCCGAGCGGGCGGCGGCCCTCGGCGGGGTGGTCCACGGCACCATCCGCATGGCCGCCGCCGCCAGCCAACTGCCGGACTTCCCGGCCGACGTGTTCTTCACCCAAAAGGTGATCGTGGTGCTGGCCGACCGCTACTCGAAGGCCGGCGACACGGTGCGGGCTGGCATCGACAAGGCGGACGAGGCCGGCGACAAGGACACGGCTGACCTACTCACCGACGTGTCCCGACTGTTGGACAAATCCACCTGGCTGCTGGAGGCACATGTCCAGTTGGACGGCTGACGGGCGGCCCGGCCGGCCGGCCGGGGGCAGCCGAGTCGGCAGACGGGCGACGTTGCTCGCCCTGTCGCTGGCAGTACTGCTCCCGACCGGTCTGGCCGTGGTCGTGTTCCCGCTGCTAGCCGGCAGCCCCTACGACTCGCCCGACGCCATCGACCCGGCGGCGGTCAAGTCGTTACGGGTGTTCGTACTCAACCGTAAGGAATTCGACGGCGGTGAGGACATCGGCCCGTATGTCGCCCGGCCGGCCGACGTGCCGGCGTTGCTGGCCCCGCTTCGAGGTCTGACGCCGCTGGCCGAGAAGCCGGTGGTGGTGGGTCCGTGGCTGGGCGAGTACCGCGTCCGCACCACCGGCGGGCGGCGGGCGACGGTGCGGTTCTACTGGACCCGCCTTCCCGGTAACGGCCACGCCGACGCGGTGATGGCCCTGGCTGGCCCGGCAGTGTTCCAGCGGCCGGAGTTGATCCCGGGGACGTTCGGGCTGCGGGCGCAGGTGGGCGACCGCTGGTTCGACGGCGGCCAGCCGCTGGCGGTGGTGGCCGCGGCACTGGCGGCCGCAGATGGCGGCGTGCCGACGCGGTGAGGTGTTGGAAAGGTGGGCCTCCGAGCCTGAAGCGCGAGCGAGGGATGCTATCCTCACAGACGAGATAGCGTCTCTCGCTCGCGCTTCAGGCTCGGAGGCCTGTCACGTCGCCGGCCGCAGTGTCTCACTCCGCACCACGCCGCGTGCCCCGAACATGGTCCACCGCCCGACCAGCGTGCCGTCCGGCCGCACCTGGTACACCGTCAGCCCGACGAACACCCGCCCCTCGGTCGCCCGGCCGGTCCAGCTCACCGCCAATTGCCGGCCGGTGTGGAGGCCCACGCCCACCAGTTCCTGACCATCCGGTGCGGTCCACCACACCCGGTAGGCGTCGCCGTCCGGCCGAATCTTCACCTGAACCGTATACGGCTTGCCGAGCACGTCGGTGCCGGTGCCGTCGTACTCCCCGGCAAGCTTGACTGGGTCGGCAGCGAATAGGAGCAGGCAGGCGGCGGCGACCATGCGGAACCCTCCACCGGATTCCTAGAACCGCTGTCGTGGGTGCGCACGGAAAATGCGGAGCGGTCGGCGAATTACGAGGCGGTACAACCGGACCTACGGCACCATTCGCGGGGTTTCGACGGCGAACACCTGCTTCCACGGCTTGAGCGTGTATTTGTGGAAGACGCCCGAGGCGTTAAACGGGTCGGCGGCGATCAGCGCCTCTGCCTCCTCGCGGGTGCCGCACTCGTAGACGATGAGTGCCCCGGAGCCGTCCTCGAACGGCCCGGCGTAGGCCAGCCGGCCGGCATCGAGCAGTTTGGTGAGGTACGCCCGGTGGGCCGGCCGCGTCGCGGTGACGAGGGCCGGGTCGGCGGTGTACTCGTGGACGGCGGCCCACCGCATGGGGTCAGCTCCGGCTCGTAGCGACGGTCGGTGCGGTCGCCCGCACCAGCCCGGCGTGAACGGCAAACAGGCCGCCGGTGAACAGGAGGTCGCCGGCAAAGGTGCCGCGGTGGAACTCCAGCCCTTTCTGATACGAGTGCAGCAGCCCGAGGGCGCTGCGGTCGTAGGGCAGGGCCATCTCCCACCAGGCGGCGGCGTTGGTGACGAGGAAGAAGCCGACGCTGCCGGCCAGCCCGGCCGGCACCCCCCACCGGTCGGACCGCCGGACGACCGCCCAGCCGGCGACGGCATATAGGGCCGTGCCGGCGTACACCACGCCCATTGGCAGGTAGTCGGCGTCGAACCCGTGGGCGCGGTAGTTGAGCAGGTCGCTGACCAGCTTCGCCCCGAGGGCCAGCCCGAGCGCCGCCAACCAGCCGAGCCGGCCGCCGCGGGCGGCGGTGAACACGGCGATTGCTCCGAAGGCGGCGAAGTTCCACGGCCGGGCCGACTCCGGCAGCAGCGGCAGCAGGGCGGCGGGCACGGCAAGGGCGGCGGCCAGGAGCAGGGCCATCGCGGCCTCCGGGCGGGAATGGGACATTTCGTTACCATATCTTACGGGTGGGGCGGATCGGTCGCAAGCCGGGGCCGCCGGCGGCGAACAACCGTCCGGGGCACGGGGGGGCCAGTCATGCCGACCTGGGACGACGACGACCGCATCGGGATTCCAGTCCAGGCGAGCGGCCGGCGTGAGCCGGACCGGCCGACCCCGCCGCCGGCCGGAC
>JAYVUZ010000007.1:0-7491 GCA_043787415.1 Fimbriiglobus sp.
GTCGGGCTGCCGTCCGGGCCATCGGTCCGCCCTCCGTGGGACGGACAACCTACCCGCTCAACCGGGCTGACTTCCAGCCAGGTTTGCCGCCGTAGAAAAGAAGTCCGTCCGGGCGGCCGAGCAGGACCGGCCCGACGTAGCTGCCGCCCGGCGGGCGTGGCGGGCCGGGCAGTCGGGGCTGGACCCCGAGCGGCTGGTGTTCCTGGACGAGACCGGGGCGAGTACGGCCATGACCCGCACCCACGGCCGGTGCCGGCGGGGCCCGCGGCTGGTGATGGCCGTCCCGCACGGGCACGGGAAGACGACCACGTTCGTGGCCGCCCTGCGGGCCGGCGGGATGGTGGCCCCACTGGTCGTCGACGGGGCCGTCACCGGCGACCTGTTCGTGGCCTATGTGGAACAGCACCTGGCCACGGCCCTGCGACCGGGGGACGTGGTGGTCATGGACAACCTGGCCGGCCACAAGCGGCCGCGGGTGCGGGCGGCCGTCGCGGCGGCCGGGGCCGAGCTGCGGCTCCTGCCGCCGCGACGGCCCGGACCTGAACCCCATCGAGAAGGCGTTCAGCCGGCGCAAGGCCACCCTACGGGCGGCCGCCAAGCGGACGGTGCCCGAGGTGGAGGAGCTGCTGGGCGCGCTGTCGGACAGCTTCGCCCCGGCCGAGTGCGACGGCTACTTCCGCGTTGCGGATACGCTACACCGTCTCGGGAACCGCTCTAGTCGCCCCGGCCGGTCAGCTGAATGGCCGGCGGCAGAAGCAGCCGGCGGACCCGCTCCTGCAACCGGTCGTTCAGGTGCCGCTCCCGGGCGACGCTCGACATGGTCGACCTCCTGTCCGCCGGTTAGCATGGGCATGCGTCGTAGGTTCCGACAACACGGGTTTGCAACCGGCCGTAGCCACCCGTCGAAGCGATTGACGGGCGGTGATCCCCGGGTCAAATGGCCGGGCCGCCCCCGCGTCCGACACACCCACTGTCTGGGCGATCGCCATGACCACGGCCCTCCCGCTCCTCGTCGCCCTTGCCGTCGCGGCTCGGCCGCAACCCCCGGAGGTCCGGCGCGACATCCGGTACGCCGATCCGGCTCACGAGCGGCAGGTCCTCGACGTGTATTCGCCGGCGGGCACAAAGGGGCGACCGGTTGTCGTCTGGGTCCACGGCGGTGGTTGGCAGGCCGGCGACAAGGCGGACGTCCAGCTCCTACCGCTGGCGTTCGCTGACAAAGGGTTCGTGTTCGTCGCCATGAACTACCGGCTGCTGCCGGCCGTGGACATGGGCACCGTCGTGCGGGACGTGGCGCGGGCCGTCGGCGGGGTCCACCGCCACATCGCCGACCACGGCGGCGACCCGACGCGGCTGCTCATCATGGGCCACTCGGCCGGGGCCCAACTCGCCTCCTTAATCTGCACTGACGGCCGCTACCTGACGGCCGAAGGGGTGCCGGCGGCGGCGGTCAAGGAGTGCGTTCCGGTGGACGGCGACACCTTCGACGTGCCGGCCATCATCGAGGTGGCCGAGACGCGGTGGCGGGTTCACGGGCTGCCGCCGGCCAAGTTCGGCCACCGGGAGAAGTTCGGCGACGATCCGGCCAAGCACCGCGACTTCTCGGCCGTCACGCACGCGGTGAGGGGTGAGGGCGTCCCGCCGTTCCTGATTCTGTACGTGGCCGAACACCCGGACACCAACGCCCAGGCCCGGCGTTTGGGCGACGTGCTGAAGACAGCGGGCGTGCCGGTGACACTGTTCGGGGCCAGGGACACTACCCACGGGAGGATCAACGCAGACCTCGGCAAGCCAGACGACCTTGCGACCAAGGCGCTGTACGCCTTCGTTGACGAGGCGATTAAGAAGTGACTGGCGGCGGGGGCTTCCCCCGCCCGATCGGATCGGGTACACTCCGACCCCCGCCGCCCCGCCGGTCCCCGCCGATGCAACTCGCCGACCTCACCTGGCCCGCCGTCCGCGCCCTCGGCCCGGACGTGCCGGTGGTCGTGCCCGTCGCCGCCGTCGAGCAGCACGGCCACCACCTGCCGCTGTACACCGACAGCCACCTGCTCGGCGAGGTGGTCCGGCGGGCGGCCGGGCGGGTCGGCGACCGGGTGCTGTTCGCCCCCCTCCAGTGGCTCGGCAACTCGGACCACCACCTCGACTTCCCCGGCACCCTGTCGGCCCCGCCGCGGGCGTATCTCGACCTGCTGAACGGGCTGATCGACAACCTGCTGGCCCACGGCTTCCGCCGCCTCGTGCTGCTGAACGGCCACGGCGGCAACGACGTGCCGGGCAAGCAGGCGGTGTTCGAGGCCCGCCAGCGGCACCGCACCCGGGACGACCTGTTGCTGCTGTTCGCCACCTACTGGTCGCTCGGCGGCCCGCCACCAGCCGTAGACCTCACACAGCGGCAGATGGGCCATGCGTGCGAGTGGGAGACGTCGATGATGCTGCGGCTCGCCCCGCACCTGGTCGGCGACATCCGGCTGCTGGCCGCGGTGCCGTTCGGCAACCCGTTCGAGCCGGCAGTCCGGGGGTGGGTCACCCGGGAGCGGACCGCCCCCGGCCACATCGGCGACCCGCGGGCGGCCACGGCCGAGAAGGGGGAGGCGCTGTTCCAGACCTTCGCCGACGCCGCCGTTGCCCTACTGGACCGGGTGCTGGCCTGGGACGGAAGGAGCTGGAGCGGATGACCACCCCCGCCCCGACGGCCGGCCGCCGGCGGTGGGCGGTGGCCGGCGTGCTGCTGCTGGCCACCGCCGTCAACTACATGGACCGGCAGACGCTCGCCAGCCTGTCGGTGCGGGTGACGGACGCGTTTGGCCTGACCCAAGGCCAGTACGGCCACCTCGAGTTGGCCTTCGGCTGGGCGTTCGCCGCCGGGTCGCTGCTGTTCGGCGCGCTGTCCGACCGGGTGAGCGTGCGGTTCCTCTACCCGGCCGTGCTGCTCGGCTGGTCGGCCGCCGGGTTCGCCACCGGGCTGGCCGCCAGCTACCCCGAGCTGCTCGCCTGCCGGACGGCCCTCGGGCTGTTCGAGGCCGGGCACTGGCCCTGCGCCCTGGCGACCACCCAGCGGCTGATGAGCCGGGCCGACCGCTCGCTGGCCAACGGCATGTTGCAGAGCGGGGCCGCCCTCGGGGCCTTGCTGACCCCGCCGACGGTGCTGGCCGTCCTCCGCTGGTCGGACCCCGCCGGCACCGGCGGCGGGTGGCAGATGCCGTTCCTGGTCATCGGGGCCGGCGGGGTCGCCTGGGTGGGCGTCTGGTTCGCCGTCGTGCGGGCCGCCGACCTGGCCGCCCCGGCCGAGCCGGTGGCCGGGGGCGGGTCGCTGTGGCCGCTGCTCCTCGACCGCCGGTTCCTGGCCCTGGCGGTCACCGTCACCTGCCTGAACGCGGCCTGGCAGCTGGTGCGGGCGTGGCTGCCGAAGGTGCTGATCCAGGGCCGCGGCTACCCGGAGGCGGACGCCCTCTGGTTCAACTCGGCCTTCTACCTGGCCAGCGACGCCGGCTGCCTGACGGCCGGGGCCGTCGGCCTGTTGCTGACCCGCCGGGGGGTCGGCGTCCACCGGGCGCGGCTGGCCGTCTTCGGCGGCTGTGCCTGCCTGGCCGCGCTAACGGCGGTGGCGGCCCAGTTGCCGGCCGGCCGGCCGCTGCTCGGGGTGCTGCTCCTCGTCGGGGCGGGCACGCTCGCGCTGTTCCCGGTGTACTACTCGCTGGTGCAGGAGCTGACGGCGACGCACCTGGGCAAGGTGAGCGGGGCGCTGGCGGCGTTCGGCTGGTTCGTGTCGTCCCCGCTGCAGACCGCCTTCGGCCGCTTGGTGGACCGCACCGGGTCGTTCGACATGGGGCTGGCACTGGCCGGGCTGCCGCCCCTCGTCGCCTTCGCCCTGCTGGTCGCCGCCTGGCGGAAGTGACCCCCTCCCGGAGTTCGCCCGTGGACCGTCGCACCTTCCTGGCCCTGTCCGCCGCCCTGCCGGCCGCCCGCGCCGCCGAGCCGGCCAGGCCGAAGCGGGTCGCCGCGATCAACACCGTCTACCACCGGCTGTCGCACGCCTACCACATCGTCGGCCGGCTGCTGCACGGGTACACGGTGGACGGCCGGCACCACCAGCCGCCGCTCACCGTCGCCCGCATGTACACGATGCAGTACCCGGCCGCCGACGTGTCCCGGGCCACCGCCAAGCGGTTCAACATCCCGATCGTCGACAGCGTGGCGGCGGCGCTCGGCGGGCCGAACGCACTCGACGTGGACGGGGTGCTGCTCATCGCCGAGCACGGCGACTTCCCGAAGAACGCCCTCGGCCAGACCCTGTACCCCCGGTACGAGCTGTTCCAGGAGATCGCGGCCGTGTTCCGGGCGAGCGGCCGGAGCGTGCCGGTGTTCAACGACAAGCACCTGAGCTACGACCACGCCCAGGCGGCCGAGATGGTCGCCGCGGCCAAGCAGCTCGGGTTCGCCCTCATGGCCGGGTCGTCGCTGCCGGTGACGTTCCGCCGGCCCGAGTGGGAGCCGGAGTACGGGGCGCGGATCGAGGAGGCGGTGGTCTGCTACTACTCGGGCCTGGACGTGTACGGGTTCCACGCGCTCGAGGCGTTGTAGAGCGTGATGGAGCGGCGGCGGGGCGGGGAGACCGGCGTGAGAAGTGTGCGGACGCTCGTCGGCGACGCCGTCTGGCCGGCCTGGGACCGGGGCGAGTGGAGTCCGCAGTTGGCCGAGGCGTGCCTGCGGAAGAGTTCCACCCGCGACTTCGGCACCCCGCGGGACCACGCCACCAGCCCGTCGGCGATCCTGATCGAGTACGCCGACGGCGCCCGGGCGGCCGTGTTGAACATGAGCGGATATGTGGCCGACGTCACTTGTGCGGTGAAGCTGGCCGGCGACCCGAAGCCGCAGGGGGCGGTGTTCGAGCTGCCGGCCCCGCCCGGCGCCCGGTTCTTCGACCCGCTCACCTTTTACA
The DNA here is from genome assembly GCA_043787415.1 of Fimbriiglobus sp. Taxonomy (GTDB): domain Bacteria; phylum Planctomycetota; class Planctomycetia; order Gemmatales; family Gemmataceae; genus JAXMAZ01. Next base: position 4,943 of record JAYVUZ010000007.1, read on the forward strand.
TCGAAGAGCTGTTCGCCACCGGCGAGTCGCCGTACCCGGTCGCGCGGACGCTGCTCACCAGCACGGTGCTGGACTTCGCCCACCGATCGGCCGGCGACGGCGGCCGGCCGACCGCCGACCCGGCCATGCGGGTCAAGTACGCCGTCCCGGACCGCAGCTACTTCTTCCGGGGCCGGCCGGCCGACGACCGCTAACAGCAGGGCGGGCGGCGACCTCCTCATGCCGGGGGTGAGGGGGTGCCGGCGCCGCCCACGCTGGCCCGCACCAGCGCCAGTATCGCTTGAACGGCATGCGGCGGTAGCCGTCCCCACGCGGCGATCACTCAGGCAGCGTGACGTTCGGGTTCGCACGGCGGGGGTGGGTCCGCGCGACCGGCGTGCACCCGGCCGGCAGCGTTCGACGGATGTGCCGGTCCGTGCTGAACGATGTATACCCCAGGGGCCGGGCCAGAGCAGACCGGCCTCCCCCGGACGTGGGGAGTGTGAGCGCCCCTCGCCGTTCCCCCGCCGGCAGGGTGTGCTACGCCCGCTCACCTTCCCGCGGCCGTCTTGCCCGACATCGCCGCCGGCGCTTTAGTCCTACAGCCGTAGTTGGTCGACCGGGCGGCTTGGCCCGCCGTTCCCGGTCGTGACCCTCCCGCGCCCGGTGCTGGTGCCGGCGTCGCCAGGCCGCCCAGGCGAGTACCCGCTCGGCCGGCGGGGCGAACGCCCACGCCAGTTTGGGGAGCAGCTTCCGCACCTCCGGCACGCTCTCCCGGATTGCCGCTCGCCCCCATTTTCCGCCGCGGGGGCGGCACCCGCGAGCGGATCACCGCCACCACCGCCAGGGCGAGCAGGCGGAGCGTCACGTGCCGGTGCCACCCGGTCCAGCTCCGCACCTCGTGCTCGCCCAGCCCGCACTCGCCCGTCGCCAGCTCCAGACACTCCTCCACCCGCCATCGCGTGCCGGCCACCCGGATCAACTCGGCCGGCCGGGTCGCCGCCGGGCCGCGGGCGGAGAAGTCGGCCCGCTCGCCTGGCCGCCCCCGGTGCCGTCGCACCGCCGGCCACAACTGCCATCCCCGCTCGTCCACCGCCCCGAACGCCTCCACCGCCCAGCCGTACCCCCGCGGCCCCTGACCCCCGTCCCCGGCGCTGGCCCGCCGCCACACGCCCGCCGGGAACTCGTCGGCGATCGCCCCCACCGCCGAGCGGGACTGCCCGTCGAACGGCGGCTGGTTCGACGGTACGGCCGGCCGGTACGGCTGACCCCCCTCCTCCGGGAATCGCCGGACCTTCCCGTCGTGGCCGTACACCGGGTCGCCCGTCGCCTTCGAGCCGCCGGCGGGAGCGGTCCACCTGCCCGACTTCCCGTCGTGGCCGTACACCGGGTCGCCCGTCGCCCACGCCGCCCGCACCCCCAGCCGCCTCGCCCGCCGGATCATCCGCTCGGCCAACTGCGGCTTGGTGGCGAACCTCACGCCTCGGGCGGCCCCGGCCGCGTTGCACCGCTCGCGGTCGTCGGCCCACCCCTTCGGCGGGGACAACGCCCGGTCGAGGACGGCGTGGCCCTTGGCGGCGGCAGAGGCCAGGAGTACCCCCGCCTGGGCGTTCTCGATCCGGCCCGCGGTGCCCGTGTACCGCCGCGCCACCCCGCACGACTTCGCCCCCTCCTTCGGGAACCCGGTCTCGTCCACGATCCGCACACCCGCCTGGTCGCCGAGGCGTTCGTGGGCGTAGCGGATCACATCGTCGCGGACGGCGTCGGCGTCCCAGCCGGCGTGGGCGAGCGGGTGCCGGACGCCGTCCGGGGTGGCCTCACCCAGGTACTCGGCCAGTTGCCAGCCGTCCTACCGCTCGACGTCGCTGAGCAACCCGCGGACGTAGGCGACGGCCCGCCGACGGGGTTCGCCCCGGGCGAAGCGCCGGCCGATCCGCTCGCCCACCACCCCCACCCCGGCGGCCCAATGCTCGACGACCCGCTGGGGTGGCTGCCCGGACCTGACTCGCCCTCGCCACCACGCCCTGGCGGGGCTAGCGTCTCGACTACGACTGTGGGACTGAATCCGGGCCCTCCGCCGGCCACAAGAGGTGAACCGCCGGCCGTTCGCCGTCGGCCGCCTCACGCACGGCGGGCCGTCGTGACCCACGGCCGCGTCCCCGTTCCCGTCCCGTTCGGCCTCGTCGTGCTGGCCGTCGGTTTCGTCGGCGGCCTGGCCCAGCCGGCCCGCACCCCCGCCGTCAGCCCGGCCCACCTCGCCCGGACCGACGCCGTCCGGGCCGACCGCCGGGCCGCCGGCCGCTGACCGACGAGCCGGCGGCGTCGGTCAGCGGCCGGCCGACCCGGCGGCGGCGGCCCTGGCGGGCGGCGTCGCCGCCCTGGCCGCCGGGCCGGACGCCGCCGCCGCCCCGTAGGCCTTCGAGACGACTCTCCCCGGCCCGGGGCGGCCGCCGCTTCTCGGCGGCCGCCCCGCACGACGGGCGGCGGCGGGACGCGCTGGCCCGGGCGGCGGACGTGGCCGCCGGCCGCTGCTACGCCCCGAAAGCTCCGCCCCCGGCCGGGGGGGGGGG
>JAYVUZ010000008.1:0-18421 GCA_043787415.1 Fimbriiglobus sp.
GGCACGGTTCACCGTGCCGTCCGGCGGCGGACGGCGCCCGGCGAGAAGGACGGCACGGTGAACCGTGCCCTACAGCGAATCCACCAGTCGTTTCGCCAACTCCGGTCGGGGCACCCGGTCGTACCAGCCGGCCAGCGGCCCGAGGTACGCGCAGTCGTGCATGGTTTCCAGCATGTTCGCTACCATCAGGTCGGCCCCGGACGCGAGCCGCGCTCGCTCGGCGACTTCCAACAGCTCCGCTTCGCCCACGCCGACTTCGAGCTTGAACTTGACCAGTGTGCCGGTGAAACCCCACGGCGTGCGGATGCGGTCCACCAGCTTGGGCGTCGGAGTCAGCTTCAGCCACAGCTCGGGGTGCGAGCTTTTCACCTTGCCGGCCGACACCTCCACCCCGCCGGCGAACACCCCGGCCACCGCGTAGTCGCTGACTGCCGCCGCGTGAACCACCGCATCCCAGCCGCCGGGCACCAATTCGGCCATCGTGGCTGCCAGGTCGTCGAAGGTGCGGTAGGGCCTGACCGGCACGCCGCCGGCCGTCTCGGGGTGGCTGGTGACCAGCAGCACCTCATGCCCGCGGCGGTGGGCCTCCAGGGCGATGCTTGCCCCGGTGCGACCGCTGAACACGTTGGTGATGACCCGCACCCGGTCGATGGGTGTGGCAGTGTTGCCGGCCGTCACCAGAACCCGCATCGGCGGCCCCCGCGTGTGCCGGTATGTTAGGGGAACCGGGCTGCGGTTGACGCCCCGGTTTCGCCCCGGGTAGAACTCCCTGCTCATGGCCGACCGCACCGCCCTGTTCCACGACCTCGTGAGTGGCCGCCGCCGCGGGCCGCTGGCCGCTGCCGCCCGTGCCGGGCTGTGGGCGGCGAGCGTGCCCTATGGTGCCGGCGTGCGGGTGCGGAACCGGCTGTTCGACCTGGGCTTTAAGAAAACGGTCAAGCTGCCGGTGCCGGTGGTGTGCGTCGGCAACCTGTCGCTCGGCGGCACCGGCAAGACGCCGATGGTCGAGTGGGTTGCCCGGCAACTGGTGGACATGGGCCGGCGGCCGGCGGTGGTCAGTCGTGGCTACGGGGCCGGCGACGAGGCCCGGGTGCTGGAAGACAACCTGCCGGACGTGCCGCACCTGTGCGGGGCCGACCGGGCGGTGATGGCCCTGACCGCCGTCGAGGAGCTGGAGGCGGATTGCGTCGTGCTGGACGACGGCTTCCAGCACCGCCGGCTGCACCGCGACTTGGACCTCGTGCTGATCGACTCGGCCCGCCCGCCCTCGGACGATCGGCTGTTCCCCCGCGGCACCCTGCGGGAGCCGGTGAGCGGATTGAGCCGTGCGGGCGTGGTGGTGCTGACGCGGTTCGACCAGCGGCCGGCCGGCACCGACCCCCGGGGGTGGCTGGCGAAGCGGTTCCCGAATCTGCCGACCGCGACGGCCAGCCACGCCCCGGTCGAACTGGTCGCCGCCGACGGCACGACGGCCGGCCTCCCGCTGGTCCGGGACCGGCCGGTCGGGCTGGTCAGCGGCATCGGCAACCCGGCCGCCTTCCGCCGCACGACGGCCGCCGTCGGGGCGGACACCTGCGGCGAACTGGTGTTCGCCGACCACCACGCCTACACGCGAGCGGACGTGGACGCCCTCGGGCGCTGGGCCGGCGGGCTGCCGGCCGACGCGTTGGTGCTGACGACGCAAAAAGACCTGGTGAAACTGCGGCTCACGGAACTGGCCGGCCGGCCGGTGTACGCCCTCCGCATCGGCATCCGCTTCCTCGACGCCGAGAGCGTGGTCCGCGACGCCCTCCGGAAGTGCGTCGGCGAAGTGGCGGTGCCGGCATGACGGCCCGCACGGTCGCCCTGTTCCTGCCCAACTGGGTCGGCGACGTGGTCATGGCCACGCCGGCGACCCGGGCCGTCCGCGACCACTGGCCGGCGGCGAAGTTGGTGGCGGTGTGCAAGCCCTACGTCGCCGACACCCTCGGCGGCAACCCGTGGTTCGACGACACCGTACTGTTCGACCGCACCGGCCCGCGGCACCGCCGGCTGTGGGCGGTGGCCGCTAAGCTGCGGGCGCTGCGGGCGGACATAGCGGTGCTGTTCCCGAACTCGTTCCGGGCGGCGCTGCTGGCCCGGCTCGGCGGCTGTCACACGGTCGCCGGCTTCGCCCGCTACGGCCGCGACGTGTTGCTCTCCCACCGCGTCTACCCGGCCCGCGCCCGGCACGGCATCAACGTGTCGCCGGCGCTGGACGACTACAACCGCGTCGTGACGCGGCTCGGCGTACCCGACCCCGGCCACCGGCTGGAACTGCACACCACCCCGGCCGACGACGCGGCGGCGGACGGCGTCTGGAACCGGCTCGGGCTGCGACGGTATCGCACGGTGGTGGGGCTGAACGGCGGCGGGGCGTTCGGGGCGGCCAAGCACTGGCCGCACTTCGCCGGCCTGGCCAAGCGGTTAGCCGGCCGTGGCTGCGGGGTGCTGGTGCTGAACGGCCCGGCCGAGCGGGACATCGCCGCCGAAATCGTGCGGACCGCAGGGCCTCACGTCCACGGTCTCGGTGACACCCCGCTGTCACTCGGGCTGACCAAGGCGTGCGTCCGCCGGCTCGGCCTACTGGTGACGACCGACAGCGGCCCCCGCCACTTCGCCGCCGCCTTCGGCGTGCCGGTGGTGACGCTGTTCGGCCCCACCCACATCGGCTGGACGGAGACCCGCTTCGAGCGATCCATCCACCTGCAACGCCACCTGCCGTGCGGCCCGTGCCAGCAGCGGGAGTGCCCGCTCGGCCATCACCAGTGCATGACCGACCTGCACCCGGCCGACGTGGCCGCCGCCGCCGACCACCTATTGCGAGCCGCGGGGGAGGTACGACGTGCCTGTTGACACCCTCGCCCCGCCGGCCATCGGCCGGTGGACAGTGAACCCTTCGGCCACCCGCTTCCTACGAAGCTACGGCATCGACTCGGCGGCCGACGCACTGGCGTTGCGGGGCGAGATCGTCTGCGGCCACCCCGACCGACATGTGGCCCGGGTCGAGTTGGGCGGCCGGACGGTGTTCGTGAAGCGGGAACACCTGGTCGGCGTCCGCACCCGGCTGCGGAACTGGCGGGCCGGGTTCGGCCCGGTCAGCCGCGGCGAGCGGGAGGCGACGACGCTGCGACGGCTGGCGGCGGCCGGCCTGCCGGCCCCGTGGTGGCTGGCCGTTGGCACCCACGCCGGCCGGGCCGTGCTGCTCGTGGATGGGGTGCCGGACGCCGACCCGCTCACGGACATCGCGGTGTCACCGGCCGACCGGCGGGCGCTGGCCGAACGGCTCGGCCGGGAACTGGCCGACACCCACGCGGCCGGGTTCGGCACCCCGGAACTGGCGGCCAAGCACGTCCTCGTCGGCCGGCGGTCGCACGCCGTCACGCTGCTCGACTGGCAGTCGGCCCCGCCGCCGGGGCCGGTGTCGGTCGCCGCCCGGGTGCGGCAACTGGCCGCCCTCCATGCCACCCTGCCCGACGCCGCCGAGCGGCTGCGGTTCTTGTGGGCCTACCGTAGGGTGTGGCGGCAGAATGCATCAGCGCCCCGGTTCGGCGAACTCGCCCGATGGATCCGCACCGAAGCTCGGCGGCTCGGCCGGCGGTCGTCGGTGCGGGACCAGTTGAAGCCGGCCGGCCCGGCCCAGCGGCTCGTCTGGCTGGCCGGCGAGGCGGCGTGCGTGATCCCGGAGTTGGCCGACGGCTGGCCCGACCCGGCCGACGGCCGGCCGTTCTACGACCCGCCGACCGCTGGCGAAGACTACAACGGGGCGGTACTGGTGCGGTGGCACACGTCCGACCCGCTCGGCCGGCTGCGGGCGGCGGTGCGGGAACGCCCCTGGCGGTCGCCCGCGGCCGTGGCCGCGCGGGTGCTGTTCCACCTGGCCCGGTTCGACATCCCCGCCCCACGGCTCTTGGCGTTCGGGCAGAAGCTCACCGGCTGGGCGGCGGCCGATTCGTTCCTGCTGTACGAGCCGGCCTCGCTCGCGCTTCGGGCTACGACCATGAACGACCTCCGTGCCGCCGACCTGACCCCGGCCGGCATCGGCCCGTGGCTCGTCGGCGGGGCGGTGGCGTCGCCGTTCGCCGTCCGGCTGTGCAAGCGGCGGGGGCGCTGACCATGTCAACCGTCGTGCGTGACGACCCGGTGTCAGCGGCCGGCCGGTGGGTGGTGCGGCACGTGCCGGACTGGCCGGCCTTCGCCGGGCCGGACTGGCTCGACCGCGTCATGACCACCGACGTGCCCGACCGCGAGCACCGCAAGCAGGGCCGGGCCATCGGCCGCTGGACGCTCACCGCCCCGGACGGCCGCACGCTGGTGGTGTACCTGAAACGACACTTCGAGCTGCCCCGCCGGAACGGCTGGCTATCGAAGGTCTTCCCCAGTCGGGCCTGGTCGCCGGGGTTGCAGGAGTGGGACAACCTGCAACGAGCCGCCGCCGCCGGGCTGCCGGTGCCGCGGGCCGTCGCCGCCGGCGAGTGGCGGGGGCCGGGCGGACGGCTGCAAAGCTTTCTGGCTGTCGAGGAACTCACCGACCAGTGGCCGCTGCACGAGGCCATCCCGCTGGTGGCCGAACGGCTGTCGCCGGTCGAGTTCGACCGCTGGAAGCGGGGCCTGACGGCGGAAGTGGCCCGGCTCAGCCACCAGTTGCACGGCCAGCGGCTGGCCCACCGCGACCTGTACCTGTGCCACTTCTACACCGCCGACGTGGACACCCGCCGGGTGCCGGCCAACTGGTACGGGCGGGTGACGGTCATCGACTTCCACCGGCTCGGCCGGCTGCGGTTCGGCTGGGGGCGGGTGAAGGAACTCGGCCAACTGCTGTACTCGACGGCCGGCGTGGCCGGGCTGACCCCGGCCGACCGCCGGCGGTTCTGGGCCGTGTACCGCTCGTTCTGGGGGTCGTCACACTTCGTGGCGCGACTCACCCAGATCGGGGCCGAACTCCGGGCCGCCCGCCACCTGCGACACAACGCCCGGGCCGGCGGATGACCCCGCTCGACGTGGCTCTGTGTTACGAGTCGGTGGTGCCGAGCAAGGGCGGGGCCGAGACGTACCTCGGCGACCTGTCCCGCCGGCTGGCGGCCGACGGCCACCGCGTTCACCTGTACGCCTGCCGGTGGGACGAAACCAGGCTGCCGGCCGAGACGGTATTCCACCGGCTGCCGCCGCCCGGCGGGCCGCGGTGGCTCCGGCCGTGGCGGTTCGCCGAGTCCGTGCTAGCGGCGACGGCCGCCGGCCATCACGATGTCACCGTCGGGTTCGACAAAACTTACGGCCAGGACGTGCTGTACCCGCAGGGCGGGCTGCACGCCGCCAGTCAGTGGCACAACCGGCTCAAGTTCGGCTCCCGCCTCGGCCGGCTGGCCGGCGACCTCGGCAAGTTCTTCGACCCGGCCGCCCGGTCGTTCGCCCGGCTGGAGCGGCGGCAGTACCTCGGCCCGGACCGTCCGGTGATCCTGGCCATCAGCCGGATGGTGGCCGGGCACTTCAAGCGGTTCCTGGACGTGCCGGCCGACCGGCTGCGGGTGCTGCACGCGGCCATCGACCCGGGCCGGTTCGCGGCCCCGGACCGGGCCGAGCGGCGGGCGGCCGAGCGGGCGGCGTGGGGCGTCGCCGACGGGGTGCCGGTCGGGCTGATGGTGGCCATGAACTACCGGCTGAAGGGGCTGGCCCCGCTGATCGAGGCCGTCGCCCGGGTGCCGCGGAAGTGGGACTTCCGCATCGCCATAGTCGGCCACCCGACGGACCGGGCGTACCGCCGGCTGGCCGCCCGCCGCGGGGTGGCCGACCGCTTCCTGTTCCTGGGCTTCCGCCGCGACCCGAAGGACGCCTACTTCGCCGCCGACTTCCTGGTTCACCCGACTTTCTACGACCCGTGTTCGCTGGTCGCCTTGGAGGCGCTGGCGTGCGGGCTGCCGGTGGTGACGACCCGGTACAACGGGGCGAGCGAACGGCTCGGCGACCCGCCGGCCGGGGCGGTGGTCCGCGACCCGCACGACGCCGCCGGGCTGGCAAAGGCCATCGAGGACGTGTTGCACCCGGCCCACCGGGCGCGGCTGGCCGAGCGGGCGACGGCCGCCGCCGCCGCGTGGACGTTCGAGGACCACTACCGGACGCTGGTGGGGGTGTTCGAGCAGGTGCGGGACCGCAAGCGACTCCCCGGTTCGTAGCCCGAAGCGCGAGCGCGGGGGAATTCCGACCTCGCTCGCGCTTCGGGCGACGAACCAAAGACGCGGACCGCCCGCGTCGATAACCTCTGTCGCATGGTCCTGCTGCCCGTCGCCGCCTACCTCGTCGGCTCGCTGCCCTTCGGCTACTGGGTCGGCCGGCTGCGGGGGGTGAACCTGTTCGCCGCCGGCAGTGGCAACGTCGGGGCCACCAACGCCGGCCGGGTGCTTGGCCGCAAGTGGGGGCTATTGGTATTCACCCTCGACTTGCTGAAAGGGGCCGTGCCGGTCGCGACGGCGGGCCTGCTGGAAGCAACCGACGGCCTACGGGCGCTGACGGCGGCGGCGGCGTTCGTCGGCCACCTGTACCCGGTGACGCTCGGCTTCCGCGGCGGCAAGGGGGTGGCCACCGGCCTCGGGGCGGTGGCGGTACTGGTGCCGGGGCCGGCCGGTCTGGCGTTCGCGGCCTGGGCAGTCACCACCCTGCTCACCCGGTACGTGTCGCTCGGCTCGGTGGTGGCAGTGGCGGTTCTGACGGCCGCAACGGCATGGGTTGGGGCGGCCTGGCCGGTGACGCTGTTTGTGGTCGCCGGCAGCCTGTTCGTCGTTTTCAAGCACCGGGCCAACATCCGCCGGCTGGCCACCGGCACCGAGAGCCGAACCGGGGACGGGCCGATGCGACAGACCGTGCTGAAGGTGGCGCATGTGCTGGCTGTCGGTCTGTGGGCCGGCGGGGTCGGGTTCTTCTCGTTCCTGGCGGCCCCGGCCATGAACGCCGAGTTCGCCACCGTGACGACGACCATGCCGAACAGCCGCACGGCCAACCGCGACCTGCTGCCCGGCAGCACCGCGGCGGACCAGAAGGAGTTGGGCAGCGCCTTGTTCGGGACCGCCGTCGGCCCGGTCTTCCCTCGGCTGTTCGCCGTCCAGGTGGGGTGCGGCGTGCTGGCCCTGACTACGGCCGTGGTGTGGTGGCCGCTCGGCCGAGTTCACCGCTGGCGGGTCGGGCTGTTGGCGGTGGCCGTGGCCCTCGGCGGCGTCGGGCTGTGGCTGTCGGGGGAGGTTTCTGACCTACGGCCGCGGCGGTTCGACCCCAACCCGGCCGTCGCCGAGGCGGCGCGGGCCGGCTTCGCAGCCTGGCACTTGGCCAGCCTGGCCGTCACTGGCATGGCAACGCTCTTGGCCGGTGTCGGGCTGGCGATGGCGGCGAAGCTGCCCGAAGACCGCCGGTCGTAGGGTGGTGCCGAGTTTTCGAGGCCCACCGTCCCCTACGACAGAGCCGGCCAGAAGGTGCCGACGTGGCCGGCCCGCCACGCACACCGCAAGCCGCACAGCGGGCAGTCCCCGGCCAGGGCCGCCAGCCGGTCGGCCGCCAGCCCAGACCGCCGGCCGCGTGAGGCGTCCGCCTTCGGCAGCAGTCGGCCGGTCCGCCAAATCAGCCACTCGCGTAGGCGGTCGGGGAGGTCAGGCGGGACGGGTGCTTCGGCCGCCAGTTGGCCGTCGCCGACGAGCAGCCGCGACTTGGCCGCCTCGATCCGCTCCTCCGGGTCATCGGCGACTAACCCGCCCACCACCAAGCCGTCGGCGGTCAGCAGCACCGCCCCGACGGCGGCCGTCGCCGTATCGCCGAGGTCGAGCCGCAATACGGTGTCCGGGTGGGCGGACAGCAGCCGACGGGCGGCGGCCGGCGAGTTGGCGGCCAGGTCGAAGATCGTCGTCGCCGGGCCGGGGCCGCCGACGCCACGACCGGCCGCCAGTTGCCAGACGGCGAACAGACCGGCCAGGTGGTCCGCGTTGGTCGGCAGCAGCTTGCGTAACCACGGGCAGAGGCGGACGATCACTTGCAGATCGGCCGGGGTGAGGCCGGCGTCGAACAGGCTGGCCGTCACCCCCACACCCAGCCGCAGGCGGTGGTCGGCCGGCAAGGCGCCGTCCGCCAGGATGATCTCGGCGGCGGCCTCGGCGAACCCGGCCGACGCCTGACCCCGGGCGAACGGCCGGAACACGTCCACCAGCCCGGCCACCGGCTCCCGGCCGATGCGGGCTGTGTCCGACGCCCGCAGCACTGCCGCCGCCGCCGCGAGCTGCGAGTAGGCTTCGCCCTTGCGGTCGAGGACCGCCGCCTGCTCGGCCAACTCGTGTACCCGTCCGGCCCGCGGCCCGGGGTCGCCGAACCCGATGCTGCCGCGGCACAGCCGGATGAGAAACCGCACCGCCGCCGGCGACCGCCCGACCCCCGGCACCAACTCCCGCCAGGCCAGGGTAACGGCCGCATCGGTCGGCTCGGGCAGCAGTTCGCGCCCGGACCGTATTACCACATAGGCCAGCCAGCCGACGACGACCGCCAGACCGGCCGGGATGACCGGGTGGGCCACCCGGCCGGGCAGCACCAGGGCCACCAGCAGCCCGACGCCGAACACCGATAGCGAGTACAAGGCTGCAGCCTGCCGCGGCGGGAGTTGGGTGGCCTGGGGGGCGTCTCGCGGCCCGGCCGGGGTGTCCAGCGTGACGACCCGGCCGGTCGGCCGGTCCACGACGGCGGCGGTGAAGCCGTCGGCCGACACCCGCCCGTGGGTGACGTCGGCCGGCGGCGGCAGCGGCGGCAGCGGGTCGGGCACGAATGTCAAGCAAGTCGGGCACACACCACTGTGCTCGTCGGCCGCCCGTTCGGTCAGGCGGTCGGCCTGGCTCGGGTCCGGGGTGTCGCGAGCCAGCACTTGCAACATCAGCACCGGCTCGGCCGCCGGGTCGAACTGCCGGGACAGCAGGAAGGCGGCATCGGTCGCCGCCCCGGTGGGGTCAGCGGCCACGGCCGCGACCGCGGCGAGCACCGCTGCCGGCGTGTCGATCACTTTGCCATCGGCGAACCGGAGCCGGTGCTGCTCCCAAAGGTGGACGGCCAGGCCCGGCCGGGTGAACCGCTGCCGGCACCGCGGGCACGCCTCGACGGTTTCGGCCTCCGCGTTTTGCACCAGCTCGTCGAGCGGGTCGCACCGCTCCACGCGACGGCGGAGGTCGAGCAGCCGCGTCAGGCGATCGGATTCGGACAGCCCGGCGACGAGTGGCTGGACGACGGCTGTTGTCCGTGCGGCGTCGGCGGTCTCCAGGAGTTTGCCGGCGACCGTCAGCCGGGTGTTGAGCGGGGTCACGGGGTCGGCCAGCAGCGACACGGCCGGCCGCAGCACGGCCCACGGCAGCGGCCCCGGCAACCGGGCGAGGAACTCCAGCCCGACCCGCGGCCCGCCGCCGGCCAGTGCCGACAGGGCGGTAGCGGGATCACCGGCGCGGGCCAGTTCCCGGAGCGCGGCCGGGCGGTCGGCCGGGGCGGCGGCCAGCACCCGGGCGACAAGCTGTTGCACCGTCTCGGCCATCGGTAGCATGACTATGAATCGCGGTCGGATCGTCCGCCGGGAGGGGTCATGCGTCTCACCCTGTTCGCGCTGCTACTCGGAACGGCCGCTGCGGCGGATGACCGAGAGGAGGCGGCGAAAGCCGCCCTGGCGGCGGCCAAAATCACCACCGTCACCGTCGCCGAGTCGCCCGACCTGCGGGTGTTCGCCACGCTGCCACAGGCCAAGACGGCGGCACTGGCGACGGCCGCCCAGAAGGCTCAGAGTGCCGCGACGACCGCCCTCAAGCTGGGAGAAAAGGCCGGATGGGGCGGCAAGCTGACCGTGTACGCCGTGACGGACGCCCGCCAGACCCGGGCGCTGCTGCTGTTCGGGCTGAAACAGGTGGGCAACCGGGAGGCGGCCCGGGTGGACGTGCGGTCGGACACGCCGTCGGTGCTGGTCGGGGTGTCCCCCGGGGAGAAGCGGTCGGACGCCCAGTTGACGGCCGACGTGCAGGCCCAGGTGGCGACGGCCGTACTGGTGAAAGCGGCCGGCGACGGGGCCGACCTGCCGGCGTGGCTGCGGGTCGGGTTCGGCCGAGCCATTCAGGCCCGGACCGACGGGCCGAAAACGCAGGCGGCACTCAAGGCGAAGCTCAAAGTGCTGGCCGACAAGGCGGATGCCAAGCTGTCGCCGGCCGACGTGTGGGCCGCGAGCGACAACCCGGACGCGGAACTGCTGGCCGTCGGGTTCGTGGATTACTTGGTGTTCGGCCCCCCGGCCGACAAGTTCCCGCGGTTCCTGACCGGCTTCAAGCCGACCGACGAGGTTCAACAGCCGACCGTGCAGACGGCGCTGGCCGCCGCGGGTTTGAAGCCGGAGTGGCTGGCTGACGGGTTCAAGGCGTGGCTGTCGGGCGGGAAGTGACCCACTGGTTCGTAGCACGAAGCGCGAGCGAGGATCGCGTTTCCCTCGCTCACGCTTCGGGCTACGAACCAATAGCGCTAGCACCACTCCGGCGTCACGAACCACAGCAGCCGGCCGGTGCCCTTCTCCCGCTTGTCCAGCCGCACGCCGGCGGCGGCGGCCTTCTCGAACGGCGTCGCCACGTCCTCGGCCCCGAGCAGCCAGGCCAGGTAGTAGCTGATGCTCGGGTTGTGCCCGACGGCCGCCACCGGGCCGTCCCCCTGCTCGTCCAGCCAGGCCGTCAGCTTCTTGAACTTGCTCGCCCCGGGCAGCAGCAGCTCGGTTTCGCGCAACAACTGCCCGCCGGCCAGCGGGGCGGCGGTCTGAACGGCCCGCCGGTACGGGCTGCTGGCCACCACCGCCGGGCGGAAGTGCTTCAGAACGGCGTCGGCCAGCCGCACGGCCTGTTGGTGGCCGAACTCGGTCAGTTCGCGGTCGCCGTCGGGCTTGCCGTCGCCCCGCTCGGCCTCGGCGTGACGCACCAGAATCAGTTCCACGGGCGGTCCTCTTGGTATCGACATGCCGGCCGACCTTCCAGCCGTCCGCCGAACCTTCTAGGATAGTGGCTGGCCCGCATTTGCACCGTGTCCCGAGACCATGAAGCGCACCGACCTCCGCAACGTCGCCGTCATCGCCCACGTCGACCACGGCAAGACCACCCTTGTGGACCAGATGCTCCGCCAGAGCGGCCTGTTCCGCTCCGAGGAGCTGGACAAGCTGGTGGGCGGCCAGCACGGCCTGATCATGGACTCGAACGACCAGGAGCGGGAGCGGGGCATCACCATCCTGGCCAAAAACTGCGGCATCCGCATCGGGGATGTGAAGGTCAACCTGATCGACACGCCGGGGCACGCCGACTTCGGCGGCGAGGTGGAGCGCATCCTCCGCATGTGCGAGGGGGCGTTCGTGCTGGTGGACGCCGCCGAGGGGCCGCTGCCGCAGACCCGGTTCGTCTTGCGCAAGGCCTTCGCCGTCGGTCTGAAGCCGATCGTAGTTATCAACAAGATCGACCGCCCGGACGCCCGGATCGACGAAATCCATTCCCACATGTTCGACCTGTTCATCGAACTCGGGGCCGACGACGAGACGGCGAATTTCCCCGTGATTTACGCCTCCGGTCGTGCCGGCATCGCCACCACGGACATGACCGTCGAGCCGGTAGACCTGAAGCCGCTGTTCGACGCCATCCTCGAAAAGGTGCCGCCGCCGGACGTGGAGCTGGACGCCCCGCTCCAGATGCAGGTGACGTCGCTGGTGTACAGCGAGTTCGTCGGCAAGATCGCCGTCGGCAAGGTTATGGCCGGCAAGATTCGCAAGAACCAGCGGGTGACGGTGGTCCGCCAGAAGGACGGCAGCACCTTCGGCGACACGGTGGTGCAGCTCCAGGAGTTCGACCGCCTCGGCCGCAAAGAAATCGAGGAGGTGTCGGCCGGGGACGTGTGTGCCGTGGTGGGAATCGACGACGCGGAAATCGGGGACACGATTTGCGAGCTGGACAAGCCGCAGGCGCTGCCGCCGCTGACCATCGACGAGCCGACCCTGGACATGCTGTTCAAGGTGAACGACTCGCCGTTCGCCGGCCAGGACGGCCGGCCGCTCACCACCCGCGAGCTACGGGACCGGCTCGATTTGGAGCTGCACACCAACGTCGCCCTGCGGGTGCGGCCGGGGGCGAGGGAGAGCGAGTTCGTGGTGTCCGGCCGCGGCCTCATGCACCTCGGGGTGCTGCTCACCAACATGCTGCGGGAGGGGGCCGAGCTGGCCGTCGGCAAGCCCCGGGTCATCACCAAACAGGTGGACGGCAAGACGCACGAGCCGGTCGAGTACCTGGTTGTCGAGGCGCCGACCGAGCACAGCGGGTCGGTCATGCGGCTGTGCCTGGAGCGGCAGGGCGAGTGCGTCAAGATGGAAGGCGGCGTCGGCAACCAGACGCACATGGAGTTCCACATCCCGGCCCGGTCGCTCATCGGCCTGCGGACGCGGATGCTGACGGCCACCCAGGGCACGGCCGTCATGCATCACAACTTCCTGGAGTACCGGCCGGTGAAGGCGAGCATCCCGGGCCGGTCGGCCGGGGTGCTCATCTCGCTGGAGACGGGCAAGGCGACGGCCTACTCGATGGACAAGCTCCAGGACCGCGGCAACCTGTTCGTCGAGCCGATGCAGCCGGTGTACGCCGGCCAGATCGTCGGCGAGCATTGCCGGGACAACGACCTGACGGTGAACGTGACCCGCGAGAAGGCCCTGACCAACATGCGGGCCAGCGGCAGCGACAAGGCCGCCCAACTCAAGCCGCCGGTGGACTTCAGCTTGGAGGCGGCCCTCGAGTACATCGAGGATGACGAACTGGTGGAGATCACCCCGAAGGCCAACCGGATGCGGAAGCTGTACCTGACCGAGAGCGAGCGGAAGCGGAACGAGCGGGGCCGGACCTAGGCCACGGAACCGGGGGCGGCGTGCGACTGTTATTCCTCCTGCTGGTGGTCGCCCCGGCTGGCTGCACCCGCCCCGTGGCACTGCCCGCAACGCCAGTCCTGGCCCAGCCGTCCCCGAACCGATTTGACCCCGCGACTTCCGGCGCCGTCCGTGGTCGCGTCGTGTGGGTCGGCGAGCGGCCGACCGTCCCGGTCATTCCGGCGGCCATCCCGGACGGCACGGGCTTCCGGCTTGGCTCCAAACCGAACCCGTTCGCCCCAGCGATCACAGACGGCGTGCTGGCCGGTGTCGTGGTGTCTCTGGTCGGCGACGGCTTGGGTGCGACCAAACCGTGGCCCTTCCCGCTGGTGACAGTCGAACAGGCTGACCACGAGCTACGGGTGAAGCAGGGCGACTCGACAGCAGCGGCCGGCATCGCCCGCGTCGGTGACGCCGTGACGGTAGTCAGCCGCGACCCCGGGCCGGCGACGGTCCGCCTCCGCGGGGCGGCGTTTGTCACACTGCCCTTCCCCGGCCCGGACAAGCCGACCACCCGCACGTTCGACAAGCCCGGCGTCGTCGAGGTGTCGAGCGGCACCATGCTGACCTGGGCGGCGTGCGATCTGATCGTCAGCGACCACCCGTACCACAGTGTCACTGGTGCCGACGGGCGGTTCGAGCTGACCGGGGTGCCGCCCGGCGAGTACCAGTTGACGTGCCGGGTGCGGGACTGGCGGGAGGTCGGCCGCGACCGCGACCCGGAAACCGGGCTGATCGCCCGCCGGCGGTTCGCCCCGCCCGTCGAACTATCCGCGACGGTGCGGGTACCGGAGCGGGGGGCCGTCGAACACACCTTCACCATCGAGCCGACGCTTTTTGTCCGTAGCCCGAAGCGCTAGCGGGAGGTCATTCCTCGCTAGCGCTTCGGGCTACGGACAAAATCGCCCCTTGCCCGCCGCCGGCCGCCGGCTCACAATGCGGCCATGCACATCTACCCGGCCATCGATGTCCGCGGCGGCCGCTGCGTGCGGCTGGTGCAGGGCGACTACGGCCGGGAGACCGTGTTCGGTGAACCGGCCGACATGGCCCGTCGCTGGGTGGTCGAGGGGGCCGACCGCATCCACATCGTGGACCTGGACGGGGCCAAAGTCGGCCGGCCGGTGAACGAGGCTGCGGTGCGGCAGATCGTGGAAGCCGCCGGCGTGCCGTGCCAGCTCGGTGGTGGCATCCGCACCGACGCCGACCTCGCGCAGGTGTTCGACTGGGGCGTCCATTGGGCGGTCCTCGGCACCAAGGCGGTGCAGGAACCCGGCTGGGTCCGCGATACCGCGACGGCCCACCCCGGCCGCATCGTCCTCGGGCTGGACGCCCGCGACGGTCTGGTGGCCACCGACGGCTGGCTGACCACCTCCGGCCGGCGGGCCATCGACCTACTGCGGGACGTGGACAAGTCGCCCCTGTTCGCTGCGGTGTACACCGACATCGCCACCGACGGCATGTTGACCGGCCCCAACTTCGCCGCCCTTGCGGAATTACAAGCTGCCACCCGCCTGCCGGTGATTGCATCCGGCGGGGTGGCAACCCTGGATCACGTCCGCCGACTGGCGGCGGGCGGTGCGTTCGGCTGCATCATCGGCCGGGCGCTGTACGAGGGGCAGGTCACCCTGCCCAACACCCTGGCCGCGGTTCGGGCGACTGCCGGACCCCAGGTACCGACTCCGTCGACGCGCACGACCTGACCCGCCCTCCCCGGACGGGCCGAGCCGCGACACGCCACCGAGCCTGGCACCTCCCGCCGGCGCCGCCCGAGCGACGGGGTTGAACCCCGTCGCTCGCCCGGCCACACACGAAGGGAGGCACGCGATGGCAACTCATGCCGTCAGAGATGTCCGCGACATTGCCCTGTTGGGGCACCGGGCCGCCGGGAAAACCAGCCTGGCCGACGCCTTGCTGTTCGAGGCGCACGCTGTGGACCGGTTGGGCCGTGTGGACGACGGCACCTCGGCCGTCGACACCGACCCGGACGAGAAGCGACACCACTTCAGCATCGATGCCCACGTCCTGCACGCCGAACACGCCGGCAAGCACCTGAACATCCTGGACGCCCCCGGCTCGCCGGACTTCATCGCCGGCTGCCTGGAGTCGCTGGCGGCCGCGGAGACTGCCGTAGTGGTAGTGAGCGCCGTCGCCGGGGTGGAGTCGCACGCCCGCCGCATGTTCGAGGCGGCCGGCAAGCAGGGGCTGGGCCGGGTGGTGGTCATCAACAAGCTGGATGCCGACGGGGTGGACTTCCCGAAGGTGCTGGCCGAGGTGCGGGAAGCGTTCGGCCGACAGTGCGTGCCGTTCAACCTGCCGGTCGGCTGCGGGGCGGCGTTCACCGGCGTGGCGTGTGTGCTGGACCCGCCGGCGGCGGCCGGCTGTGGCGTCGATCCGCTCGCGGTGCGGGAACAGCTCATCGACGCCGTGGTGGAGGCCGACGAGGGACTGACGGAGAAGTTCCTGTCCGGCCAGGGCGTCACCCCGCAGGAGCTGGAAGCGGCCATCCCGCCGGCACTGGCCGCCGGCACGCTGGTGCCGATCTTCTGCACGTCGGCGACGAAAGATGTCGGGGTGAAAGAACTGCTGGACGCCCTGGAGCGGTACGGGCTGTCGCCGAACGACGCCCGCCGGCGGACGGCCGGGGTCGAGCCGACCGCGGCCGGCGAGTTCCTGGGGCAGGTGTTCAAGGTGGTGAACGATCGGTACGTCGGGCACCTCAGCTTCATCCGGGTGCTGGCCGGCACGCTCACCCCGCACCACACCGTTTTCAGCGTCAACAGCGGGCGGACGGTCAAGGTCGGCACCCTGCTGGTGCCGCACAACGGCGGGTTCGAGCCGACCCCGCAGGCGGTGCCCGGCGACATCGTGGCCGTGGCGAAGGAGGACGGCCTACACGTCGGCGACACCGTCGCCTTCCGGGCCGACGCCCCGCTCCTGCCGGCTATCCCCTTCCCCGCCCCGATGTTCGGCCTGGCCCTGGCCCCGAAGGCCCGCGGCGACGAGCAGAAGCTGGCCGCCGGGCTGCACAAGCTGGCCGAGGAAGACCCGACGGTGGTCGTCACACACGACCCGCACACCCACGAGACGGTGGTCAGCGGGGTGAGCCAGTTGCACCTGGACGTGATCCGCGAACGGCTCCTCCACCGCTTCGACGTGGACGTGACGGCCAAAGACCCGACGGTGCCGTACCACGAGACGGTCGTGGTGCCCGGCGGGGCCGAGCACCGGCACCGGAAGCAGACCGGCGGCCGCGGCCAGTTCGCCGAGGTGCATTTGCGGGTCCACCCGCTCGACCGGCACATCACCACACAGGCGCAGTTGGAAGAGCGGTTCGCCAACAAGGGGCGGTTCGAAAAACTGCGGAGCGTGCGGTACGACCCGGCCTACAACTTCGCCTTCCTCGACCACACCGTGGGCGGGTCCATCCCGGTGAACTTCCTGCCGGCCATCGAGAAGGGGTGCAAAGAGGTGCTGGACCGCGGCCCGCTGGCCGGCTACCGGATGCAGGATGTCGCCGTCGAGGTGTTCTTCGGCAAGAGCCACGACGTGGACTCGTCCGAGGCGGCGTTCAAGACGGCCGGGCGGGTCGCCTTCCGCAAGGCCGTCCTGGCGACGCGGCCCGCCCTGCTCGAGCCGGTCGTCAAGCTGGAGGTGACGGTACCGACGCGGTTCGCCGGGGCCGTCCTCGGCGACCTGCCGGCCCGGCGGGCGCACGTCCTCGACCAGACGGCCCTCGCGGGGGATCGCACCTGCGTCACGGCCACGGCCCCGCTGGCCGAGGTGGCCCGGTACGCCGCCCAGCTCGGCGGCCTCACCCAGGGCCAGGGGGCGTACACGCTGGAGCTGAGCCACTACGACCCGGTGCCGGCCAGCGTGCAATCGCAGGTGGTGGCGAAGGCCGGCCGGCAAACGGTCGAGGACGAGTAGCCGTTATGCCGTCGGGTGCGGCGCCCGCGGCCGCGCCCGCGCCATTCCTGCGTTGCCGCCCGGCTGCCGTTCTGGCAAGCTAGGAGCAACCCTCCCACGTCGCCGGACCCCGCATGAACGCGCTGAAAAGCTTCTTCCTGTACGAGTGGTACTTCTCGCTGCCCATGTCACTGATGGCCCTGGCGGCCTTCGCGCTCGTGGCCTGGCGGTTACTGCTCAACCAGTCGAGCAAGACGGACCTCGAAGGACTATGGCCGGACTTGCAAGCCACCCTCCAGAAGCAGGGCACCAAGGGGGCCATCGCCCTGTGCCGGGAGGAAAAGGGGCTGGTCCCGCAGGTCCTGTTCGTCGCCGGCCTCGAAGCCGCCGAGCAGGGGGCGTCGGCCATGCGGCGGAGCATGGCCCACGCCATCGAGCTGGACATCGTCCCCCGGCTGAACTTCCTACTCGCCCCGATCATCGCCATCGGGAAGATCGCAACGATGGTCGGACTCCTTGGCACAGTCATTTCGATGATTAACACCTTCAACGCCATCTCGGAGGCGAAGTCGGGCGACCCGCGGGGCGTCACCGCCCAGGCCGGGGCCATCGGGCTGGCCCTGTTCGCCACGGCCATGGGGCTCATGACGGCCATCCCGCTGGTGTTCTGCCACACACTGTTCAAGGATCGTGTTCACCGCGAAGAACTCCGCATGAAGGCGGCGTCCCAGCGGCTGGTGACGCTGGTGCAGAACGCCCGCGCCGCCAAGACGGAGGGCTGACCCGTGGCCAAGTCGTCCCGCCCGGCCGCCTACGACGTGTGGTTCCTGGCCGCCGACACGGTGTACAAGGGGGTGCCGTCGGACGTGCTGCTCGGCTGGGCCGAGCAGGGCCGCGTGTCGGCCGCCGACAAGCTCCGCCCGGCCGGCAGCACCGTCGAGTGGGGCCGGGTCGGGGCCGACCCGTTCTTCGCCGCCTTCCTGTTCCGCGGCGGGGCGACCCAGCCGGCCGCCCTGGAACAGCTCGAACCCGTCGAGATGGAAACCGTCTTCCGGCTGGGCGAGGAGGAGGACGACGACCCGGACATGATCCCGCTCATCGACATCTCGCTGGTGCTGCTCATCTTTTTCATGATGACCTCGGTGGTCAGCACGCTGTCGCCGGTGGACGTGCCGGACATGAAGCACGCCAGCGAGCCGAGCAAGGATGCTGACGCCATCTCGCTGATCATTGACAAGCGGCCGAACGACGAAGTGTACTACGCCGTGCGGGTGGGCGAGCAGCCGCTGCTGGCCGAGGACAACAACCTGCCCGGGCCGGACGAGGCGATGCGGCGGGTGGACGCCAAGATCGCCGCCGCCCAGCGGCCGCCGGAGGTCCGCATCGCCTGCCACAAGAAGCTGCCCGGCGACCGAGTGGACGAGCTGTTGCAAGAACTTGATCGTCGGCAGCGGGACGGCAAGATTCTGTCCTACGCGGCGGAAGTGAACGAGCGGAAGTAGGTGGCGTAGGGTGGTGCCGAGTCTTCGAGGCCCACCGCCGGATGCCGTCATGCGAACGGTGGGCCTCTAAGACTCG
>JAYVUZ010000009.1:0-17597 GCA_043787415.1 Fimbriiglobus sp.
TCGACTCGTCCAGCGTGCGGGCCGTTTGGGGGGCGCCGACCGGGCCGAATCCCACGGACCGGGCAAAGGCCGGCAGCAACCACCACCTGATGGTGGACGGGCATGGGGTGCCACTGGCGGCGACGGTGAGTGCCGCCAACGCCCACGACATCCGGGGCCTGCTGCCGACCGTGACCGCCGGCCCGCCGCCCGGGTACGGCACCCCGGGCCGTCGCCCGCGGCCGTTGCTCGGCGACCGGGCCGATCGGTCGGCCGCCCACGAGGCGGCGCTGCCGTGGGTCGGCATCCGGCCCCGGTTCGCCCGCCCCGGCGAACCGCACGGGAGCGGGCTGGGCAAGCACCGCCGGGTGGTCGAGCGGACGGTCGCCCAGGTCCACCGGAAACGCCGGCGGAAGGTGCGGTACGCGACGCGGGCGGACACCCACCAGGGCGTCCTCACCCGCGCCCGCATTCGCCTGTGCGGGCTCCGCCTCCTCCGGTAAAGTTCGAGCTTCTTAGGGTAAGCCGGATCGCCCCGGAGTGTGAATGTCCGAGTCCCCCGACGACCCGTCCGGCCGCCCGCCGTCGTCGCGGGCGGCACTCGGGCTGACGGCCGTCGCCGCCGTCCTGCTGGTCGGCATCCTCACCTACTCCCACCAGTTGGACCGCCGGCCGACGGAAGACCCGGTCCGGACGCGGCAGGCCGACACCGCCTTCGCCCTCGGGCTGCTCAGCCTCGGGCTGATGGCCGTCGCGGCCAGGCTACAGGTGATGCGGCTGCGGACGGCCGCCGCCCGGCTGGCCGAGCAGGGGGAGAGCTTCCGCACGTTCCTCGACAACAGCCCGGTCATCGCCTACGTGAAGGACGCCCGCGGCCGGTACCGGTACGTCAGCCGGGCCGGCCGGGAGCGGTTCGCGTTGAGCGTCGGCGGCACCGCCCACGACGTGCTGCCGGCGGCGGCGGCGGCCGTCGTCGATGCGTCCGACCAGCGGGCGTTCGCCAGCGACCGGCCGGTCACGGCCGAGGTGGCCGGGCTGGGGCCGGACGGGGCCACGACCCACTGGCTGGCCACCAAGTTCCTGTTGCCCGGGCGGGAGCCGCTGCTGGGCGGCATGTTGGTGGAGGTGACCGACGCCCGGCGGGCGGCGGCGGAACTGACGGCCAGCGAGGAGCGGCTGCGGCTGGTGATCGGCCGGCTGCCGGCCATCGTGGTGGTGGCGGACGCGGACGGCACCGTGAGCCTGCACGAAGGGCAGGGGCTGGAGCAGATCGGCCGGCGGCCGGGGGAGGGGGTCGGGCGGCTGTTCGGGGAGGTCGTGCGGGACGGGCCGATCAGCCCGCTGGCGCTGGCCCTGGCCCTCGGCGGGCAGGAACAACTGCTGACGGCGACGGCCGCCGGCCGGTCGTTCGACGTGCATTACCTGCCCAAGCGGGACGACGCCGGCACGGTGACGCGGGCGGTGGTGGTGGCCGTGGACGTGACCGACCGGGAGGCCAAGGCGAGGCGGCTGGAGGCGACCCGGACGGAGCTGGAGGGGCTGGCCAAGCAGGACTCGCTGACCGGCCTGCCCAACCGCCGGGCGCTGGACGAACGACTGGCGGCGGCGTGCGACCGGGCGGCCGGGCTGGGTCGGCCGCTGGCCGTGGTGCTGGCCGACGTGGACCACTTCAAGAAGCTGAACGACGCCCTCGGCCACCCGGCCGGGGACCGGGCGCTGGCGGCGGCGTTGCGGGCCGCCGCCCGGGACGCCGACGTGGTCGCCCGGTACGGCGGCGAAGAGTTCTGCGTGCTGCTGCCGGGTGCCGACGTGGAGGCGGCGCGGGTGGTGGCCGAGCGGCTGCGGGCGGCCGTCGCCGGGGCCGACTTCGCCGACCGGCCGATGACGGCCAGCTTCGGTGTGGCCGGCTGGCGTCCGGGCCTGACCGCCGGCGAGCTGTTGGACGCCGCCGACCAGGCGCTGTACCGGGCAAAGGCCGAGGGCCGGGACCGGGTGGCGGTGGCGCTCGGTTAGGAGTCGGGACGGCGGACGCGGTGTGAGCCGGGTTCGACCACCACGAAGGCGTCGAGCAGGTCGGGTTCGGAGTAGATTGCCAGAACCCGGCTCAGCTCGGCGTGAACGGCCTGAACCGTCTGCGGCCGGATGCGAAGGTCGATCACCCCGGACCCCAACTCGTCGGCGAACGTCAACTGGCCGAAGTCGCGGTCGCGGGTGACGAGGACGCGGCCGTCTGCCTGAGCGAGCCGCCACCTCGTGAACGGTGATGCGGGTGCCGGCCACACACGGCTTGCCGAACCGCACCTTCGGGTTGACGACGACGCGGTCGGATACGGTGTGGTCTGTCGTGGAGACTCCCCAGACGGTCGCGTGCATGAAACCATCAGGCTCACCGGATCACAACGTCCGCCCCCGCCGCCGCGGCCGGCACCTCGTCCGTCCGCGATTCGCCGTCGTCTAGCCGCCAGCGGAACCGGGCCGGCACCGTCGCCGTCAGCTCGTGCCGGGCCGGCAGTGTGACCGACTCGCCCTCGACGGTCAGCCGCACCGCCGCGCCGGTCAGGTTGACGAACACCACCGCCCGCCGGGCATCCGGCGACGTGGGGGCGGGGCCGGCGGCCGGCACCAGCCGCACGCCCGGCGGGGCCGGCAGGCGGAAGCTAGTCTTCGTCTCCTTCGGCAGCGGCAGGCTGAGCGGCGGGGCCGGCTGGGTGCCCGGGTTGACCGGCGTCAAGTCGAGGCCCTTTGGCTCGGCCGGCACGCCGGGGGCGGTCGGCGGCGGGGCGGCCGGCTTCGGGTTGGGCGCGGTCGGGAGGACCAGCGGCGGCATGGTCGGCGGGTCGCCCGCCTTCGGGTCGGTCGAGCCGGCCGGCTTGAACGGGGACGGGTCGGCTTCCACCCGCGGCGGCGACGCCTTCGGGGCGGCCGGCGCCGCGGTGCGGGCCGGCGTCGGTTCCGCAAGAACGGGTGCGGGGGTGTACACCGGCACCGCCGGCAGCACCGGCAGCACCGGCACCGCACACGGGGCGAACACCACCGGCGGCGGGCAGTGGTAGTACACCACCGGCGGCGGGCAGGCGGCGGCCGGGGCGAGGGTCAGCCCGACGGCGGCCAGCGGCAGGAGGCGGGTCACGGGGGTCGAATCCTTTCGGTGGGGCGACGGCTACATTAGTCACCGTGCCCTGACCCGTCCCCCTGACCCCGGCGGCGACCATGCGGACGACGGCCCTTGCGGTGCTGCTGCTGCTCCCGGCGGCCGGCTTCGCCCAAGCCGAGCGGTACGAACTCGGCCGGCGGCTGAAGCGGTTCGAGGCCGAGTGGGAGAAGCAGACCGACCCGGCGGCCCGCAAGCGGGCGCTGGCCATCCTGCCGAAGGCCAGCACCCAGTTCCTGAGCCTCAACCTGACCGAAGCGGCCCGGACGGTGGACGACGCCTACTGGGCGCTAAAGGCGGCCGATCCGCCGGCCGCCGGCGTGCGGTGGCTGGACGCCCTGTGCGTGGCGCCGGAGAAGCGAGCTGTCCGTACACACACCGATGGGTTCGTGGTGGCCGTGCGACCGCTGTACACAGTACCTGGCGGTCCACCGGCCGGCGCGACGGCGCGGCTGATCGGTCCTCAGGGTATCGAGAAGCCGGTTTCGTTGGACAACTTGCCAAAAGCAGCCGGCGTGTCGTGGGGGCCGATGGGATCGGGCACCATCGGCGGCTTCGACCTCACGATCACGCTGGAAACTCGACTCGGCGGGGTCGAACTCCGTAACGCGGTCGGCGTCTCGCGGCTGGAGAAGCTCGACACGACCTCGCCCGACCGCTCGACGGTCGCAGGGGCCACCACGGCCGCGGTACGGGACCTGACGGATCGCGTACTCGACGGCGAGGTGCTGGAGACGGACCTGCCACTGTTCGCCTGGCGATCCGGTGTGGACCGCGACGACCGGCCGTTTTACACCACTACCCCGCCGCCCGGCGGGTACGGGTACAGCTTTCCCAAGATCACGAGCCGTTGGCTCGTCGTCCCGACGGAGAAGGCTGCCACCCCCTGCCGGCTGTTCGTGCCGGACGGGCTGGCGAAGGACAAGCCGGTGCCGCTGGTCGTCGCCCTGCACGGGGCCGGCGGCTCGGAGAACATGTTCTTCGAGAGCTACGGGGCCGGCCACATCGTTAAGGAGTGTGCCAAGCGCGGCTGGCTGCTCGTCTCCCCCCGCAGCGGGTTCCTCGGCACGCCGCCGGTGGCGGCCATCGTCGAGAAGCTGCGGGACCGCTACCCCATCGACCCGAAGCGGGTGTACCTGGTCGGCCACAGCATGGGCGCCGGCCAGGCCATCGACCTGGTGCAGCGGCACCCGGGCACCTTCGCGGCGGTGGCCAGCCTCGGCGGCGGCGGCCGGGTGCGGCAGAAGGAGCGGTTCGCCACGCTGCCGGTGTTCGTCGGCGTCGGCACCGCCGACTTCGCCCTCAAGTCCAGCCGGTCGCTGGTCAAGTCCCTCGCCGACGCCGGGGCCACAAAGGTGACGGCCAAGGAGTACCCGGACCTGGAACACCTGGTCATCGTCCGGGAGGCCCTGCCGGACTTGTTCCAGATGTTTGACAATTAACCGCCAAGGCGCCAAGCCGCCAAGGAAGACAGGGGGGCCGATCTGAAGAACGGATTTTTGCCTTCCTTGGCGGCTTGGCGCCTTGGCGGTTCGACTCAAACCCCGGATGCCCATGCCGACCCCCCCCGACGAGCTGGCCGAACTCGCCGGCGGGTTCGTCCACGAGATCAAGAACCGGCTCAACACCCTGTCGCTCAACCTGCAGTTGCTGGCCGAGGAGCTGGACCCGCCGCAGTCGCCGCGGGAGCGGGCGGCCCTCGGCCGGGTGGGCCGGCTGTCCGGCGAGTGTACCCACCTGGTCGAGCTGGCCAACGACGTGCTGCGGTTCGCCCGGCTGACCGACCTGGAACTCGTGCCCACCGACCTGAACGACGCCGTCGGCCGGGTGACCGACTTCCTCGGGCCGACGGCCAAGGTGCAGGGGGTGAGTTTGAACTGGTTCCCGGCGGCCGACCTGCCGCCGGTGCCGCTCGACCGCGAGCGGTTCGAGCCGGTGCTGTTCAACCTGGTGCAGAACGCCCTGGACGCCATGCCCGACGGCGGCACCCTGACCCTCACCGCCAAGGCGTCGGCCGGGGCCGTCGAGCTGGCCGTCATCGACACCGGCCACGGCATGGAGCCGGCGCTCATGGCGAAGGTGTTCCAGCCGTTCCTGACGACCAAGCCGGGCGGCCACGGCCTCGGCCTGGCCACCGCCCGCAAGCTGGCCCGCGCCCACGGCGGGGACATCGCCGTGGACAGCGCCCCCGGCCGCGGCACGCGGTTCACCGTCACGCTGCCGACGGCACGGTGAACCGTGCCCTACGGGAACTCGATTTCGACCGCCGGCACGTCGAAGGTGTCGGTCGCCGGCACCGGCACGGCCAGCCCGGCCGTGGACCCGCGGTGGTAGCCGAACTCGTGCCACACCACCAGCCGGCGGGCGCCGGGCGGCACGCCGGGGAGGGCGAACCGCCCGTCCGCCCCGGTGACGGCACAGTACGGGTGGTCGAACGCCCACACCCAGGCCTTCATCCACCCGCTCGGGGCGGCGGCGACGGCCAGCGGGCCGCGGCCGAGGACGAGCGGCCCGGCGTCGGCCCACTCGTCGCCGTCGATGCTGATGCGGTGCGGCCCCGGCACGACTTTCAGCGTGTCCCCGACCCGGGCGGCCAGCACCCGGCGGTCGAACTGGGTCGGCCCGGCGGTGAGCGTCAGGGCGGCCGGGGTGTACGCCGGCAGGCCGTCGCGGAGCGGCGCGCCGGTGCGGTTCACCGGGTCGTCGGTCAGCCACACCACCACGTCCCGCACCCCCCGGCTGACGGCGTCCACCCGCAGGTCTTCGTACACCGTGCCGGCCGGCACCCCGGGGTACTTGGCGTCCGTCACCGGCTGCGGCATGGGCACGTCCAGCTTGGCCGGCCAGCGGACCTGGCCGCGAACGGTGCAGGTGTCGGCGGGCGTGGCGAGCGGCGGGCGGAAGCCCGCCGAGGGAGACGTTGCCGGGGTAGTGGCGTCTCCCTCGGCGGGCTTCCGCCCGCCGCTCGCCAGGATGAGGACCACCCCGAAGACGATGCGGTAGGCCACGAACACTGCGGTGCTGTACCGCCGCAGGAAGGCCAGCAGGCCGGCGATGGCCAGGTAGCCGACCACCGCCGCCACGGCCGTGCCGACCAGCAGCGGCACTAGTTGGTCGCCGGCCGCGAACAGGCTGGCCGGCTCGTCCGGCATCGGGGCCTTCAGCTTTTTCCACTCGTCGTAGAGTTCCTTCAGCCCGGCGGCGGTGATGACCGGCAGGCTGAGCAGGAAGCTGAACCGCGTCGCCGCCTCCCGGGTCAGGCCGGCGAACAGCCCGCCGGTGATGGTGGCCCCGCTGCGGCTGGCCCCGGGCATCAGGGCCAGTGCCTGCCAGCCGCCCACCAGGACGGCGTCGGTCACGGTCAGGCGGTCGTCGCCCCGGCCCGGCCGGCGGCGGCCCCACCACTCGGCCGCCAGCATGAGCAGGGCGAAGACGATGGCCACCACGCCCATCGCCGGCAGATTGTAGAAGTGGGCCTTCAGCCACTTCTTGAGAACCAGCCCGGCCAGCCCTGCGGGGACCGTGCCGACGACGATCAGCCAGCCCAACCGGCTCTCCGGGCTGCTGCCCACCTCCAGCAGCCGGGCGTCGTGCCAGACGGCCCGCGCCAGGGCCAGGATGTCCCGGCGGAAGTACCCGTACACGGCCACCAGGGTGCCCATCTGGACGACCACCGTGAAGGCGTCGTCGGCGTGGGCGTGTCCGAGCCAGGTGCGGACGGCCACCAGGTGGGCGGTGCTGCTGACCGGCAGGAATTCGGTCAGCCCCTGAACTACCCCGAGCAAGACCGCGTGCCAGATGTCCATAAGGGTACTTTGTAGGGTAGTGCCGCGTCTGCGAGGCCCACCGTTCGCCCCCGACCGCCCGGCGGTGGGCCTCGCAGACGCGGCACCACCCTACAAAAAGCTCATGCGACTCACTCTTCTCGTCGTCGTGCTCCTCCCGGCCCCGGCGCTCGCCCACAAGCTCACCGTCACCGTCACCCCGGCCGGCGACCGGCTGCGGGTGGTGGCGGTCTACGACGGCGGCGACCCGGCCGACGGCGCCACCGCCGTGCTACGGGACGCGACCGGCGCGGAACTCGGCCGCACGACCCTCGATGCCGACGGGGCCGGCGAACTACCCTTGTTGCCGGGCGACTGGGTGGTGACGGTGGACGACGCGGCCGGACACCGGACGAGCGTGCGGGGTCAGGGGTCCGGTGTCCCGGGTCCGGTGTCCGGCGACCGCTGGCTGGCGGTGGCGGTCGGGCTGCTGCTCATCGGCGGCTGGGCGGGGTGGCGGCGGACGCGTTCCGGCGGCTGAGCAGGCCGCTGCGCGGGGGACGGCATTCCCTCCCCTGTCGCCCCCGGGAACGGGCGTGGCACGCCGGTTGCGGTGACGGCGACCCATCATCGCACGCCAGCATCCGGAGCCGTTCTCATGTCGTCGTCCCTCGCCCTGATCGAGTCGGTGAAGGCACCCGGGGTCGTCCACTCGTCGTTCCGCCGGGACGGGGCGGCCAAACGGTACGACCCCCGGACGGCCCTGGCCGCGGCGACCAGCTACGCCCTCGGGTACATGCCGGACGAGGTGACGCAGGACTTCGGCAAGCGGATGCACTACGCCCTGTGGCGGCTGCGGCGGGCCGACACCGCCCGCGACCGGCGGAAGTGGCTGGCCGCCTTCCTGGCCCTGCGGGACCGGGTGGTGCTGGGCAACCAGAAGCTGGTGTTCAAGGCGGTGCGGTACCGCCGGGACTGGAACCCGCTGGCCGACGACCTGACCGGCGAGGGGCACGTCGTCCTGATCACTGCCGTCGAGCGGTACAACCCGTGGCTGGGGGTGCGGTTCAGCACTTACGCCTTCACCTGCCTGGTGCGGGCGCTGGTGCGGTCCACCAGGCGGCGCGGCAGCCAGGACCGGCGGATGGTGTTACAAGACCACCTGACCCTGGAGCGGGCCGCCGAGGACACGGTGACGGATGGGGAGGCGGACAGCCTGCTCGACCTGGACCCGTACTTCCGGGCCGCCCACCCGCTGCTGACCGACCGGGAGAAGATGGTGCTGCGGCTGCGGTTCGGCATCGGCGCGAGTGCCGAGCCGCTCAAGCTGGGGCTGATCGGCGCCCGACTGCGGCTGTCCAAGGAGCGGATCCGCCAGGTGCAGTTGTCGGCCCTGGGCAAGCTGCGGATGGCCGCCGCCGAGGCCGGGCTGCTGGTGTAGGGCACGGTTCGCCGTGCCGTCCGGACGGCACGGCGAACCGTGCCCTACCGGAGATGCCGCTCGGCGAACGCCAGGAACGCCGGCCAGTTCGGCACGGTGGTGTGCCCGCCGGCGTGCTGGCGGAAGGCCACCTCGCCGGCCACCAGGGCCGTCTCCTGCGGCGGGAATTCGCTCGTCCCTAACCCCTTCTTGCCGAGCAGTTCGTACACCGGCCCGGCGCCGACGCCGGCCAGGAAGTTGCCCTTGGCGTCGATCCAGGTGCCCTCCACGGCGAGCGATCCGACGCTGATGAACACCGGCCGCGGGGCGCACAGGGCGACCAGCTCGTGGGCGTCCACAGGCAGGTCGGCGGCGGTCAGCGGGCCGGCGTACTTGAGGTAGTTGCCGGCCATCCAGTGGTACTCGCCGGTGCCGGCCACGTTCTCCACCTGCTCGCCGAAGTGGCGGCGGTGCAGCTTCAGCCCGCCGGCCCCGCTCGACCCGATGAACCCGACGGCGAACCGCGGGTCGTAGGCCATCGCCACGGCCGCCGCCTTGCCGAACCGGGACAGCCCCTCGACGCCCACCCGCCGGGCGTCCACCGCCGGGTCGGTCTCGAAGTAGTCGAGCGCCCGGCTGGCGCCCCACGCCCAGGCCCGCAGTGCCCCCCAGTCGTCCGGCTTCCGCGGCTGCCCCTTGTTGCACAGCCCGATGATGCCGGTGGTCAGCCCCTGGTACTTGCCGTCCCGGCCGGCCATGCCGCCGGTGTCCGCCTGCACGCTGTACGGCGAGAGGACGGCCGCCCCCCAGCCCTTCGCCAGCACCTGCTCCTGCCAGCCCGGCCCGCTGCCACCGGGCGGACCCTTCGGCCCATTGCCGCCCGGGAAGGCGAACCCGAACTCCAGGATGACCGGCACCGGCCCGCCCGCCGCCGCCGGCAGGGTGAGCGTCAGTTGGATGTCCACGGATACCGCCGGGTAGGCCGAGTTGTCCACACGGCCGACCAGCTTCTTGACCACGGCCGGGACCGCGCCGACGGTCTGTTTCTCGGTGGACGTGACAGACCAAGTGACCTTCGGCGTCTCCTTGGGCACCCGGCCGTACACCTCGCGGTCGAAGTCCTCGACGATCTCGGCCCGGCGGCGGGGCCAGTCGGCGGCGGCGGCCACCTTCGACCCGTCTTTGAACACCAGCGGGTCGGGCAGCGTCGGGAACGGGGTGGCCTTGGACTCGTCGCTGTTGGCGGCGTTCGGCGCCTTCGGGTTGCCGCTCGGGCCGGGGCGGAGTTTGTCGATGCCGAGCAGGTCGAGCAGCCGCTTGTGGTCCTGCGGGGCGGTGAGCGGGGCCGGGCCGTCGGCCGCCGCGAAGAGGAACAGGCCGAGGGCGAGCGGTGTCATGCGGCGAGCGTACCACCGCCGGAGGCCGGCCGCAACAACCGGCCGCTTGCCCGCCCGGCGGACTTGTAGTATAAACCAACATCGGTCGGCACCGGCCGAGGGATGCCGTGTTCGAGCCGCTCGTCGTCTGGGACTTGGAAGACGACCCCGACGGGAATTTTGTCCACATCGTCGTGGAACACGACGTGAGCCAGGACGAGGTGGAGGATGTGGTCGGCGACCCGACCAACCCGACCGTGGCGAGCCACAGCACCGGCCGGCCGCTCACCTTCGGTTGGACCCGCCTCGGCCGGTACATCGGCGTGGTGTGGGAACACGTGGCCGACGACCCGCGAAACATCAAGCCGGTGACGGCCTACCCGACCAACCCGCCTGGGCGGACCCGCCGATGAGTGCCAAGCGAGTGACCCAGACGGCCGACCGGACGCCACAGCAGGCGGCCGAGTTGCGGGCCGTCCGCAGCCACTATCAGGCCACCCGGCCGACGATCGAGCAGGCGCTGGCGGACGCCGGCGAGTCGGCCGCACTGCCGCTCGGGGCAGTGGTCAGCCTGCACCAGTTGCTCGCCCTGCTCCGCACCGAGCGGGAGCGGCAACAGGTCACGCTCGCCCAACTGGCCGAGCGGACCGGGATGGACCAGGCCGCACTGTCGCGGCTGGAAACCGGCAAGGCCGACAACCCGACCCTGGACACCGTGTTCCGGGTGGCCGCCGGGCTGGGCAAGACGGTCGGGTGCGTCCTCCGGGACGCGGCCTAGCCGCAGTCACCGCTTGCCGCGGCGGCGGAACGTCTCGGTCGTCGTCTTGCCGCCCGGCGTGGTGGTGACGAACCGCCACACCCCCGGCTCGGTCTCGGTGTACGCCACCGACCCGTCTTTGCCCCGCAGCGTGTACCGCAGGGTGTACGCCGTCTTGGCGTCGTCCCGCTCGAAGGCCGTCACCGTCGCCCCGCGGAGGGGTTCGCCGGCCGGCCGCAGCGGGCTGTCCTTCGGCTGCGGCTCCACCTGGTCGCCCCGCACCGTCACCGTGCCCCGCAGCCCGCCGACGTGGTACGGGTACGCCCGGGTGGCGTAGTAGCGGTAGCGGCCGTCGGCCTCGAACCGGCCGTTGCACTCGTCCAGGTCGGCCGGCTCCTTCCCGCCCGCATCTGCGTAGCCCATGACCGGGAACCCGTCCAGGGCGTAGGCGATCGGCCGGCCCTTGCCGACGACCGCCTCCAGATGCACCGGGGCGGTGTGGTAATGGTAGTCGTCGCCGCGGCCGCAGTGCCCGCCGTACTCGTCCAGCTCCCCCGCCTTGTGAGCGTCCTCGCCGCGGTTGTTCAGGGCGTTGAAGATGGGCACCCCGTTGACGGCCACGGCCACCGCACCGCGGAACAGCCCGGTGCGGGCCGACACCGGCCGGGCCGCCACCGTCGGCTTGAGCGGCAGCCGCCAGGCGTTGCGGCCGGTGTACGGCTGCGGCACCGGCACCTGCTGTTGCCAACTGGTGATGCCGACCATGAGCGGGTGGCGGGGCAGGGATGTCGAGTCGATGAGCAGGAAGTCGCCCTCGACGCGGGCGACGGTGCCGTCGGCCCGGAACTGGTCGAACAGCGTCCGCATCGGCTCGGGGTCACTCGGCGGGTGGGGCACCGGGTCGGCCGACTCGCACCCGGCCGGCAGCCCCAGCCCGGCGGCGAGCAGGGTGGTCAGACCGATCACGGTCCGCGGCCGACGGGCCACTGCCGCGGCGAGGCCGGCGACGGCCAGTGCCGCCAGGGTCGCCGGCAGCGGGTCGGACGGCGGCCGGCTGGGGGCGGCCGGTTCGTCGGCGTGGCTGTGGCCGGGGTGGGCCACGGCGGTGCCCGACAGGAGCAGGACCAGGGCGAGTGCGGTACGCATCGGGTCAGCGTACCGCGGGAAGCTGAACGGCAGGTGAAGGCGGGCGAACCGGCGCCGCGAATCCCGCCGCCGTGGCACCGTGTTTGCGGCGTTGAGGCCCGGTGACAGCCCGATTCAACCGCAAGGAGACGATGATGGCCAGTGCAACCAACCTGTTGACGACGGTGGTGGGTTCCTTCGCCAACCGCACCGAGGCCCAGGACGCCGTCCGGGCGCTGCGGGCCGCCGGGTTCGCTGACAAGTCCGTCGGGGTGGCGGGCAAACGGATGGAGTACAGCGGCGACCACACCAGCACGAGCGGGCTGCCGAACGACCCGACGCACAGCCGCTGGGAGGAGGGCACCGGAGTGGGGGCCGCGGCCGGGGCCGTCACCGGCACCGGGCTGGGCCTGGCCGTGGTGGCCGGGCTGATCCCGGGGGTCGGGCCGATCATCGCCGGCGGGATGCTCATGGGCCTGCTGGCCAGCGCCGGGGCCGGGGCGACGGTGGGCACCATGGTCGGCGGGCTGATCGGCTTGGGCGTGCCCGAGGACGAGGCCGACTACTACGAGGACGAGATGACCAGCGGCCGGGTGCTGGTGAGCGTCGAGGCCGGCGACCGCCGGGCCGAGGCGGTGGACATCCTCAGGACGCACGGGGCCGGGTTCCACCGCCAGTCGGCGGTGTGACTGGCCGGCGGCTGTACTCGCCTTCCCTCTCCGGAGTTCCCCATGCTCGTCCACGTTCACACCGACAACCACATCGTCGGCCGGCAGGAAATCTTGGACCAGGTCGAGGGGGCCGTCCGCGGCGGCCTCGCCGGGTTCGAGGACCAGCTCACCCGGCTGGACGTGTACCTGGCGGACGAGAACGGCCCGAAGTCGGCCGGCGACGACATCAAGTGCGTGCTGGAGACGCACCCGGCCGGCGGCAAGCGGCTGGCCGTTACCCAGCACGCCGGCGACCTGCTGGCCGCGGTGGACACGGCCTGCGAGAAGCTGCACCGGCTGCTGGCCGAGCACAGCAACCGCACCCACGTGGCCAAGGGCCGCACCCCGATGGGCGGGGTCGGGTAGGGCGGATCGGAAGCCCTCAACACCTGAGCGGGTCGCGCTCCCGGCGGCTGGCCCACACCGTCGCCAGCGGAAACTGCCCGGCCAGCCACCCCGCCAGGTCTTCCACCCCCGGCCGCTCGCTGGCGTAGTGACCCGGCAACAGCAGCCCGATGCCGCTCGCTTCGGCGGCGAGCGCGTCGTGGAACCGCACCTCGCCCGTCAGAAACGCATCCGCCCCGACCGTTTCGGCGTCCCGTAGGAACTCGCCGGCCGCCCCGCACGCGACGGCCACCCGCCGCACCGGCTTGGCCGGGTCGCCGACCGCCTGCATCACACTCGCCCGCAATTCGGACTTCATGCGGGTGGCCAACTCGCCCAGCGTCACCGCGGCCAGCAGTTCGCCGACCCGCCCCTCGCCGCCGTGGGCGATGCCGGCCAGCGGATAGACATCAATGGCCGGCTCCTCGTAGCTGTGGGCGGCCACCGCCGCCGCCACGCACGCCGCCACCCGGCCCTCGGGCACCAGCACTTCCAGCCGTAGTTCCGGGGCGTTTTCGCGCCGCCCTACCTGCCCGACCGTCGGGTTGGCGCCGGCCTGCGGGAAGAAGGTGCCGACGCCACCCACCCGGTAGCTGCACTGGTCGTAGTTGCCGATGGTGCCGCCGCCGGCCGCGAACACCGCCTCCGACACCCGCTCCAGGTCGGTCTCGGGGGTGAACACCACCAGCTTGCACAGCTTCGCCCCGCCCTTCGGCCGCAGCGGACGGGTGTCGGTCAGCCCGAGCCGCCGGCACAGGCCGTCGTTGATGCCGCCGGGGCAGTTGTCCAACCGGGTGTGGGGGCTGAACACCGCGACCCCGGCCCGCACCAGCGGCAGCAGCAGCCGGCCGTCCGGGTCGCCGGTGGTCAGCCGTTTGACCCCGCGGAACAGCACCGGGTGGTGGCTGACGATCAGCCCGACACGACCTTCGACCGCTTCCGCCACCACGTCCGGCGTGACCGTCAGGCACGTCAGAATCTGGTCAGCCGGGCCGGCGGCGTCGCCGAGCAGCAGGCCGGTGTTGTCCCAGTCGGCGGCCAGCGGGGCGGGGGCGAAACGGTCCAGGGCGGCGGTCACGTCGGCGACGGTCGGCATGAGGGAATATTAGCTCACGGATGAATTTTCGGGTCGTGGCGCGTGGGAAAGCCGGCCGGCGGTGTTTGTCGGGTTTACGGGAAATGGAAGAAATAGGCTGTTGACGGGAATTGGATCATAGCTCATAACGTACCCCAGACGAGCGTGCGATTGAACAGCACTCCCCTGTGCCGGCCGCTCGTCGGAGGTGATTGCTATGTCCCGTTGGATCATGGTTGTGGCCCTGAGCGCGGCCGGTGTGGTGCTGTCCACCCAGGACGCCGCCGCCTTCGGCGGCCGGCTGTTCAAGCGGTCGTCGTGTACCCCGAGCTGTTCCGCCCCGTGCGCCCCGGTCTGCCACACGGCGTGCGCGCCGGCCTGTTACACCCCGTGCCCGGCCCCGATGCCGTGCTACACGCCGGCCCCGGCCTGTTACACCCCGTGCGCCATGCCGATGCCGGCCCCGTCGTGCGGCGGGTGCGGCGGCGGCTGCGGCACCCACATGCACCACCACCACATGGGCTGCGGGAGTGGCGGCGGCTGCTCGTACGGCAGCTACCACGGCGGCATGTCGATGGGCGGGTGCGGCGGCGGCTGCATGTAAGTCGGGCGGGTCTCACGCACCGCCCGGGACAAGGGAGGGTCTCCGGCGGTGCGTGTCACGCCAACGCGGCGTCTAGGATTCGCAGGGCGGCCGCCACCTCGTCGGCCGTGATGACCAGCGGCGGCGACACCCGCACCACCGTCTTGGCCAGCGGGCCGAGCAGGTGAACCCCGTCCCCGTCACGTCCCGAACTGACGCCCCGGTACGCGTTCAGCACGAACCGATTCGCGGCCTCCGGGTCGGCGAACTCGACCCCCCACACCATGCCGCCCTGCTCGCCGCGGACGTGCCGCACCTGGGGGAACCGCTTCAGCCCGACCAGCCCGGCTTCCAGGCACGCGGACACGGCCCGCATCGGCCCCAGCACGTCCCGGGCGGCGAACGCCTCCAGGGTGGCGACCACCGCGGCCGACCCGAGCGGGTGGCCGCTGAACGTGTCCGACGCCTCGCCGTAGCCGAGGCGGTCGAACAGGTCGGCCCGGCCGACGGCGGCGGCGACCGGGATGCCGTTCCCGAGGCCCTTGCCGAGCACCACCACGTCGGGTTCGAGGCCGTACTTCTCGTGGCTGAATAGGGTGCCGCAGCGGCCGAAGCACGCCTGCACCCCGTCCAGGATGAAGGCGATGTCGTGGTCCCGGCAGAACGCCTGGAGCATGTGCAGGTAAGCCGGCGGCGGGTGGAACGAGCCGCCGCCGCCGAGGTACGGCTCGGTGATGAGCGTGCCGAGCTTCGGGCCGTGCGCCTGCCACAGGGTGTCCAACTCGCGGCGGTACGGTGCGGGGTCGAACGGGTCGTCCCGCTGGGCCACGTCCCGGCACTCCTCCCGGGGGAAGCCGACGAAGTGGACCCGCGGGTCGCGCTCCGGGTCGGCCTCCGATCCGGTGACGGCGCCGCTCAGGCCCTTCTTGCCGTGGAAGCCGTGGCGGGTGGCCAGCACCCGCGGCCGGTCGCGGGTCATGCACGCCCACATCGCTTTCTGCACCGCCTCGGCCCCGGACGCCGCCCACAGCACCCTCTGGAGTCGCCCGCCGCCGGGTGAGCGCTGACAGGTGTCGAGCAGCAGCCGGCTGGCTTCGACTTCCACCGGCGTGACGGCGTTGTAGGCGGTCAGCGGAACCGGCTCGCCGCCGTCCCAGCCGACCAGCTCTTGCACCCGGCGGAGCCAGCCGGGCGGGTTGTGCCCCAGGTTGGCGACCAGCACGCCGCTGGTGAAGTCGAACAGCCGCCGGCCGTCGGCCGTCCAGTGGAACACGCCGCGGCTGCGGGCGAGCACGGCCTGGGTCGGGGTGAAGGTGCGGAGTGCCCGCGGCTCGCTGGCGGCGACGCCGTCGCGGTGGGCGTCGGAGGCGGGTTCGCCGGGGTGGTGCGGGGTCATGGCTGTGTTTTAGGCGAGCGGCCGGCGTGAGCCGGTCCGGGCTGGGGGTATGGGGCGTTCGCTCCTCCCACCCCCAGGCCGGACCGGCTCACGCCGGCCGCTCGCCTCAGACCGGCGGACGGTACAGCACCGTCGCCCCGGCGACGCCGGGCCGCCGCAGCACCAGCCCGCCGAGCGGGTCGTTGACCGCCGCCACCGCCCCGGGGTGGGCGGCCAGGCACGCCTCGGTCGCCTGGACGGCGGCCACCACGTTGCGGTCGGCGGCCAGGTCGTTGTAGGCGAACCGCTCGCCGGCCCGGAACTCGGCCAGCGCCCGCGTCACCGCCTCGACGCCGTAGCCGCGGCGGGGCCGGCCGCCCCACGGCTCCTCAGCCGCGCTGTTGTAATGGTGGTTCGGCGTCGACTTCAGGTTCGGCCCGCACACCTCGACGCCCCGCCGCCGCTGGCTGGCCGACCACACCCCGGTGTCGAACCGGAACTGCACCTCTTGCTCGACGTACCCGGGGAAGTCGTCCGGCGTCACCCAGTCGGTGTGGATGTCGAACGTCGCCTCCCGGCCGCCCGGATGGGTGTACGTCACCCGCTGCTGCACGGAGTCCCATGCCCCCGGCACCTGCCCCCGCTGGCCGTCGGCTGTGACGCGCGTCAGCTTCCAGTCCGGGCCGAAGGTGAAGTCGATGAGCTTGAGGTAATGCACCCCGACGTAGGTGCCGGGGTTGCGGCCGGCCACCCACTCGGCGAACTGGCCGCCGCTGACGCTCCGCGGCTCCAGCAGCGAACACCAGCCGTTGTTGACGTGCCGCAGGGCGCCGTCCCGCACCCGCGTCCGCAGCATCTTGTGGTCCGGGTCGAGCAGCTTGTGGTACACCACTTTCGCCAGCACCCCGTGGCGGTCCGCGAGGGCGGTCAGTTCGTCCAACTCGGCCAGGCTCAGCACTGACGGCTTCTCGACCAGGACGTGCTTGCCGGCGGCGAGGGCCTGGCGGGCCGGCTCGAAGTGGCGGTCGTCCGGGGTCGCCACGATCACCACATCGACGCCGCATTCCAGCAGCCGGGGCACCGCGTCCGGGCCGTGCAGGTTCAACAAATGTGGGAACTCGGGGAGCAGGGCGGCGGCCCGCCGGCCGGTGCGGCTGGCCACCGCCACCAGCTCGACGCCCGCCTGGCGGATCGCCGGCAGGTGGGTGTCGTCGACGATCATGCCGGCCCCGACGAGGCCGACGCGGAGGGGTCGCATGGGGCGATGATACCCCGGCGACCCATGTCACGCCGGCTGCGGGCCGAAAACTTCGGGCCGTTGAAGTGGATCATGTGGTGCGGTACCTCGGCCACCCACACCTCGCTGTCCCAGGCGATGTCGGCTGCGTACCGCTTGAACACTCGAAACGTCGGGAAGGCCGACACATAGACGCGATGGAGCTTGCAGCCGGCGAGTACGGCTTCCAACGCCTGCTGGTGGAGGACGTTCTTGCGGTAGGTCTCGCGGGTATTTGCCGCGATCGTCTTTGCATACTCCTGCCGGATGAAGGCCAGGATGTCATGGATGCGAAGCTGTGGCTGGCCGGCGTCAGCCCAGCGGCCGGCCGGCCGGAGGTACGCCAGGGCCAAGAGGGTGTAGGCGGCGGTTTCGGTCTGCTGCCCGGCTGGCATCCCGAGTGCCGCAAGAATAGCCCGAGCGTCGGCAAGCTTCGCACTCATCCGAACAGCTCCAACTACCGTCGCGGGCGGTGGCCGGTAGGCGGCTCGCCGTCCAGGCACTGGCGGACGGCCGAGGCGAGCGCCTTAGAAACTCTAACTTTACCGGAGGAGGCGGAGCCAGCAGAGGCGAATGCAGGCGAGGGTGAGGACGCCCTGGTGGATGTCCGCCCGCTTCTCGT
>JAYVUZ010000010.1:0-4826 GCA_043787415.1 Fimbriiglobus sp.
GCCCGCGGGGCGGCGGCGACCGCGGCCCCCGCGGGCCGCGGCGGGACCGCGACTGAGCATCCGGCATTCGCCCGAACCGCGAGCGTGGGGGCTTTCCCCCCTCGCGCGCGGCACGTCTAGCCCAGCCGGTTCGGGCACGGCTCGCCCCGCTCGAACCGCCCCACGTTGGCCAGCGTCGTGTCAGCGATGCCGGCCAGCGCCTCGCGGGTCAGGAACGCCTGGTGGCCCGTCACCAGCACGTTCGGGAAGGTGAGCAGCCGGGCGAGCTGGTCGTCCCGTAGGCCCTCGGCCGAGTGGTCGGCAAAGAACACCCCGTCCTCCTCCTCGTACACGTCCAGCCCGACCGCCCCGAGCCGGCCCGCCTTCAAGGCGGCCACCAGCGCCGGGGTGTCGATCAGTGCCCCGCGGCCGGTGTTGATGAGCGTGGCCCCCGGCTTCAGCCGGGCTAAAGCGGCCGCGTCGATCAGGTGCCGGGTGGCCGGCGTCAGCGGGCAGTGCAGGGTGACGATGTCGCTGTCGGCCAGCAGCCGGTCCAGCGGCACGTACTCGGCCGCGGCCGCCGGGTTCGGCACCGGGTCGGCCGCCAGCACCCGGCAGCCGAACCCGGCCAGTATGCGACAGGCCACCCGCCCGATGGCCCCGGTGCCGACCACCCCGGCCGTCTTGCCGTGCAGGTCGAACCCGGTCAGCCCGTCGAGGGCGAAGTTGCCCTCCCGCACCCGGTTGTACGCCTTGTGGGTCTTGCGGGTGAGCGTCAGCAGCAGGGCGACGGCGTGTTCGGCGACGGCGTGCGGGGAGTACGCCGGCACCCGGCAGACGGTCAGCCCGTGGGCCGTTGCCGCCGGCAGGTCCAGGTTGTTGAACCCGGCGCACCGCAGGGCCACCAGCCGGGTGCCGCCGGCGGCCAGGGCCGCCAGCACGGCCGCGTCCAGCACGTCGTTGACGAAGACGCACACCGCCGGGAAGCCGGCGGCCAGCGGGGCCGTGGCCGGCGTCAGCCGCGGGTCGAGGTAGGTGAGGTCGTGGCCGTGGGCGGCGTCGGCCGCGGCGAACGCCGCCCGCTCGTAGGGGCGGGCGTTGAACAGTACCAGCTTCATGACAGTCTCCGGGGTCAGTGTTGTCGTACCGTCGGGGTGACAAAGGCGGCCAGACACGGCCGGCGGCTTGACTTTCTCCGTCCGGGGTTTATCTGCTATACATCTAGACACTTTACCACCCCGCCCCGGGAGGCCGGCCGTGGCCCCGCCCGACCCGGACGATGTCCTCGCCCGCGCCGCCCACTTCCGCGCCCGCGGCG
The DNA here is from genome assembly GCA_043787415.1 of Fimbriiglobus sp. GTDB lineage: Bacteria > Planctomycetota > Planctomycetia > Gemmatales > Gemmataceae > JAXMAZ01. The sequence goes on from JAYVUZ010000010.1 coordinate 1,298, forward strand.
AGTCCTGGTTCCACGTCGCCGCCGCCGTCCGCCTCGACCTGGACGACCTCCGCCGCCGCATCGCCGCCGACCCGACCTTCCGCGACCGGCTGGTGGCCAACCAGCACGAGCTGCTCGACGAGATGTTCGCCGAGGGCGTCCGGGTGGTGCGGAGCGAGATGAACTGGCCGACCGACCCGCGTCGGGTGAAGGCGGCCGAGATCGTCCTGCGGGCCTGGGCCACCGTCTTCCGCCACCGCGCCCGGCCGGCCCCGCCGCCGGCCGCCGGCGGCCCCATTTCTTTCGACGACAACCCGCCCCCGCCGCCCGGCGGCACGGGCCGCCCCGTCCCGGCCGCCCCCGAGTCACCGCCGGCGGAAGACGCCGGCCATCAGGTTGTCCACCGGGGCGAACTGGTCGGTCAGCACCAGCTTCGGCTCCCGTGCCAGCCAGCCGGCCACCGTCCCGGCCGGGACGACGGTGGTGTACGCCGGCCGGCCCGGTGCCCACGCCCCGGGCGGGACCGGCGGGCGGTCCCCGGCGTACAGCACCAGCACCGACCGGCTGTGGGTGCCGACATCCTCCTCGCTGGCCAGCAGGGCGACGTGCGGGAACGTCTCGGCCAGGGTGTTGTGGACCGCCTTCCACAGCCGGCCGGCGGCCACCTCGTCGATGACCGTCACCAGGTACACGCCGCCCGGGGCGAGGATCCGCTTGACCGCGTCGTTGCACTCCTTGGTCAGCAGGTGGGCCGGCACCGACAGGTCGTTGACGGCGTCCAGCGTCACCACGTCGTACCCGCCGGCGGCGGCCTGTTCGGCCACGAACTGCCGACCGTCCCGGTTGAACGTGCGGATGCCCAGGGCCGGGTCGAGGCCGAGGTGCGAGTAGGCCACCCGGGTCACGCCGGGGTCGATCTCCACCACGTCCACGTCACTAGCCGGCAGGAAGGTGCGGGCGCAGCGGGGGAACGAGTACCCGCCGCCGCCGACGACGAGTGCCCGCGGGGTCGGCCCGGCCGCCCGCAGGAACTCCATCTGGACGTGCTCGTGCGGGTAGAACAGGAAGGCCGGGTCGGCCGGCTTGACCTCCGAGTGGATGAGCCGGTCCAGGACGAGGGTGCGGGACTCGAGCGGGTCCACCAGCCCGACGGCCGCCCCGCCGGCGGCGCCGACCGGCTCCAGCGTCGGCGTCCAGGACCAGACGATCGGCGGCGGGGTGACGGTGACGCGGATGGCGTAGTAGTTGGTCTCGGCCACCACGTCCAGGGTCCGCAGCGTGGAGCCGACCAGTGTGAGGCCGCCGACCACGCCGCCGCCGGCCACGCTCAGCAGGTACAGTTGCGGGCCGCTCCGCCACACCTTGCCGGCCAGCACCGCCGCCAGCCCGGTCAGGGCGGCGGCCAGCAGCACCGTCCGGTACATGCCCACGGTCGAAATCAGGACGAAGCCGGTGAGCAGGGTGCCGGCGATGGCCCCGGCCGTGCTGACGGCGTACACCCGGCCGGCGGTGCGGCCGGCGTGGGCCAGGTCGGCCGTGGCCAGCCGCACCACCTGCGGGGACACCGTGCCCAGGGCGAACATCGGCAGGAAGAAGACGGCGAACGTCCAGACCAGGATGACCGCCACCAGCGGCAGCCGGCGGAGCGTCTGCTGCACCTCCCAGTCCGGGTGGTAGTAGGCCCACGACAGCAGGGCGTGGGCGGCCAGCACCAGCACCCCGGCGACGGCCGCCAGCACCAGGCACAGGGTCAGCCGCTCCCGGCTGCCGGCGATGCGGCCGCCGACCCAGTTGCCGGCCGCCGTGCCGGCCAGCATGACGCCGATGACGCCGGTCCACGAGTACAGGGACACGCCGACCACCTGGGCCATGACGCGGGAGGCGGCCAGTTCCAGGGCCATGCCGGCGAAGCTGGCCAGGAAGACGACGGCGAAGGCGGTGCGGAGGGGCATGACGGGGCCGCCGGACACCCCGCCCGGGGGAACGCCACCGACCGCCGTCGGGGCGGGCAGTCGGGCGGCGGCGGCGGCCGTCAGCACCAGCAGCCCGGCCACGCCCGCCACGATGGCGTTCACCGTCAGGGCGGGGATGAGGACGAAGCCGGTCAGGTAGTTGCCGGCCAGACAGCCGACGGCGGACAGGGCGAACACCAGCCCGGCCGCCCGGCCGGCCTTCGCCACGTCGGTCAGCCCGAGGCGGATGGCCACCGGCGTCAGCAGGCTGAGGGCGAACCCCGGCGGCAGGCACAGGAGAGCCGCCAGCAGCGGGATGCTACCGCCGAGCGGCACGGGGCGGTGCCAGCCGGTGGCGTCGAGGGCGAGCGGCAGGCCGAGCATCCACAGGGCGGACACGGCGCCGAGCAGCAGGACGGCGGCCAGGGTGCGGGGGCGGGGGAAGCGGTCGGCCAGCGGCCCGCCGGCGGCGTTGCCCAGGGCGATGCCGGTCAGGAAGGCGGCGATGACGGCGGTCCAGGTTTCCAGCGACGACCCGACGAACGGGGCGAGCAGCCGGCCGGCGACCAGTTGGAGGACGAGCAGCCCGGCGTTGGCCACGACCACCACCGCCCCGACGGCCGCCAGCCGGCCCGGTGGCCCCGCAGTCGGTTCGCCCATCGCCGCCCCCCATATGTCGATGGGCGTAGGGTACGGCGCCGGTCAGCCGTCGAACCGGAACACCCCCGGCTCGACATGGAAGTACTTCGCCAGCTTGCCGATCTGCGCCCGGGTGAGGGTCCGTTTGCCGGCCAGCACCACGGACACGGTGGAAGCGGCCAGCCCGGCCTCTTTGGCCACGGCCGTCTGGGTGACGCCCTTCTGGTCGATCAGGAATCGCAGCATGGCTCCGTCGGACGGTTCGTCCATCGGATAGTGGGCGTCCTCGTACCGCATGATGACGTGGTCGAGCACGTCGAGGTAGTCCCGCTCGGCCGGCGACAACGCCTCCTCCTCCGGGCGGTCGTACAGCGTCCGGGCGACGGCCGTCGCGGCGTCCAGATCGGCCTCGGTCCGGATGGGCCGCAGCGGGAACAGCCGGATCAGTTCCAGGTAGCGGTCCTGGTGCCGGCCGTAGAAGCCGCGGGTGGCCGGGGTCCGGGGGGCGGTTGCGGTGGCGGCCATCGTCACTCCGTCTTCCAGTCGCCGCGGGTGTACTCCGCGTGGGTCAGCACGTTCCGCACGAACACCTTGCCGCAGTCGAAGCGGACCGCGGCGATCAGTCGGTACTTGTCTCCGCCGATGTCGAACACCACCAGCGGGCTGTACCGGTCCGCGGTCGGGTGGGTAGCCTTCACGTCCGCAAACGACCGCCACTCGGCTTTGCTGGCAGCCTTGTGCCACTCGGACAATGGCCCGCGGGCGCGGGGGTGGGTGGTCCAGAACCTACGGAGCGCGGACTTCGAGATGATGTGCATGGATGGGCGTCCTTTTTCAGCCACAGCCAGAGGGCATCCATGCGGCTTAGAAACTCTAACTTTACCGGAGGAGGCGGAGCCAGCAGAGGCGAATGCAGGCGAGGGTGAGGACGCCCTGGTGGATGTCCGCCCGCTTCTCGT
>JAYVUZ010000011.1:0-33971 GCA_043787415.1 Fimbriiglobus sp.
GTGCAGAATGCAGAATGGAAGACGAGGTGGCCGTCTTCCATTCTGCATTCTGCACTCTGCACTCTGCACTCATCCCACTCCTCCGGTGATCTCGGCGAACTCCAGGTGGTCCCGCCAGCCGCGGTACCAGTCGATCGAGGTCGGGGCGGCCGGCAGCCCGTCGGCCTGCGTCGTGACCGGCTCGAACCGGCCGTCCCGGTACAGGTGGACGGCGGCCGAGTCCGGGGCCAGCGTCGCCAGTTGCACCCAGCCGTTGCGAACCAGCACGTCGATGGTCGGGTTGCCGGCCATGATGCCGAGCATCCGCTCCGGGGTGGTCTCGATGATGAATAGTAGCCGCACCGGCTCGTGAATCTCGACCATCTGCCACGGCAGCCCGGTGCGGAGGTCGCTGGCAGCCCCGTCCATCACCCCCAGCAGGCTGGTGATGTTGTGCGGCAGCTTGGTCCCGCAGCCGTACCCACTCGGGTCGGTGTGGCAGAAGTAGTATTCGAGGTTGATGCCGGCACACACCGGCACGGCCGCCGCCAGGATGCGGGCCAGGATCGGGGCGTCCGGCCCGTCCTGGGTGGGGTCGTAGGAGGTGAGGAAGGCCCGGCGGTCGAGGTACAACCCGCGGGTCCGCTCCCGCCGGCCGACGACGCACAGGGCGTTGGTGGCGTGGCCCCACTCCGGCCGCACCTGGGCCAGGTCTTCGGCCCGGGCGTCCATGTGCCGGCGGGCCGCCTCGGGGGTGAGTGCCAGCGGGGCCGACCCGAACCGCCTGGCCCGCTCGTGGGCGTTGCGGGCCAGCGCCACTTCGATGGCCGCTTTGGCCTCGTGGAACAGGTCGAGGTGGGTGGCCGGGACGCGGTCCGTGTCGGCGAACTTGACGTACTCGTTGCAAGTGTTGTGTAGCCCGCCGACAAACACCGTGTCGTCGGGGACGACCAGCCCCCGGGCGGCCAGCCCGACCCGCACCCGCGGGTCGTTCAGCATGTGGGCCAGCGCCCGACCGTTCGCCCCGCCCACGGAACCGCCGCACGCCCCGCAGTCGTGGGCCGACTCGTGCGGGTTGTTCATGCTGTGCGACCCGTGGCCCAGCGTCAGCACCAGCCGGGCGAACCGGCCGGTGGTCAGCCCGGCGTCCCCCAACTGCCGGTGGGCGATGTCGGTCATCTCGGCCACGCTGAACCCGGGGGCGGTCGGCCCCGGCTCGGTGTCGGCCGGCCGCTCCAGCGCCAGCCGGGTCTGCCCGCCCGGCTGCACCACCCGGCCGAGCCGGCGGCGGACCTCGGCGGCCAGCCGGGGGAACAGCACCCGGGCCACCAGCGGCACCACGGCCAGCGCCCCCAGCCCGGCCGACAGCACCGCCCCGACGGCGAACGACCGGGTGCCGACGTGGACCCGGTGGGAAACCGCCCCGAACGCCCGCCGAGCTTTGGCCCGCCGGGTGTGGCCGTTGGTCGGGCCGGCCGTCGGCCGCTCCTCCACCCAGTGCCGCGGGCGGATCACCACCGGGCACAGGGGGACGTAGTGGGCCGTGGCCGCCCCCCGGTAGTACATGGCCACCCCGTAGAACCCGGCCAGCCCGAACGTCTCGCAGGCAGGGGCGACTTCTTCCAGGTGCCGGCGGAACGACTCCTCCCGCTCGTCCAGGCAGGTGACCACCTGGAACCGCGGGGCGGCGGCGGCCGGGAACGGCTGCGGCTCGTGCAGGGCGACGGCGTCCAGGCACTGGGTGCGGAACCGCCGCTCGTAGGCCAGGTGGAACACCCGCCGGCGGTCCACCCCATTGAACCTTTCCACTTCGCCCACCAACTCGGCCCACTGGCCGGGGGTGAGCCGGAGCAGTTCCGGCGGCGACCAGCCGAACACCTGGGCCAGCCGGAACACCGGGTACGCCCGCTGGTCGGCGGTCGGGCCGGCGGCCGGCACCCGCATCGCCCGCAACTCGGCCCGCAGCCCGGTGAGTGGCCCGGTATACCTGAGTTCCGCGGCGGCGACACGGGCGGCCGCCAGTCGGTCGAGCAGCAGCCGGACGGCCACGAACTCGATCAAGCTGCCGGCCGGGATGGGCAGGGCCACCCGGTCGCCCCGCTCCTCGACGTGCCGGATGATGCCGCCCCAGCCGCGGAGGGCGAGCAGCGTCTGGGTCAGGTACTCGTCCCACTCGCCCTCGCCGACCCCCAGCAGGGCCAGCGACTCGGCGACCGCGTCCAGCGGGCCGACGCCGGCGGCCAGCAGCCGGCCGGCCTCGGCCGACAGCCCGGCCAGACTGGCCGCCGGCGGGACGCCGGGTCGGGCGTACAGTTGCAGGAAGGCCCGGTAGAACCCCTCGTCCCGGCCGGGCAGCGGCCAGTTCGACACCCCCTGGTCGAGGAAGGCGGCACAGAAGCGGATGAGCAGATCATGAACGGGTAAATCCGGGTCGGCGTCGGTGGCGGCGGCCAGCAGGGGGGCGTGCCGCACCGGCACGGCGTCGGCGACCGCCGCCGGCGGGACGCTGGCGACCCCGTGCCGGCAGGCCCGCCACAGGCTCTCGACGGCCACCGCTTCCCAGGCGTCGGCGTCCCACCCCTCGATGCCGCCGGCCCCGCGGCGGGCGAGCAACTCGGTCGCCCACGGCGGCCCGCCGGCCCGGCCGCGGAGGTCCCGCATCACCCACCGCCGGGTCTCCGACGCCAGCCGCCCGCGGGCCGCCGCCGGCACGTCCGCCCCGACCCGGCGGAAGGCGTCGGCCTCGGCCAGGTGGTACTCCAGCTCGGCCGCCGACCCCGACTCGGTCGGGTGCTGGAGCAGGGCCAGCCGCAGCTCGCCGCGGCTGACCAGGCCGGCCATCGGCTCGTCGGCCCGGCCGCCCAGGTCGTCCCGCACCACCGCCCGCAGCCCGTCGAACCGGATGCGGCCGCGAAGCAGTTCGGCCCGGTACCGCTCCTCGCTCAGGAACGGCTGGCAACCGAACACCGCCCCACCCTGTTGCACCGCCTGCTCGAACGGCAGGTGCTCGAAGGCGTGCAGCGTGTTGTGGTGGATGAAGACGGTGATCGGCCCCTGGGCCGGCAGCAGGTGGGCGGCGTGGTCGATGGCGGCGGTGAGTCGGTCCCGCACCCCGGGTGTCGGGTCGCCGGTGGCGTGGGCCGGAGCGGACAGGTCTTTCAACGCCACCATTCACCCCGCCGCGTCGGTTCGAGATGACACAGTATGGCATACGCCGTGCCAGCGGACCGGCACACGGCATACTGTGATGACACGCGAACGCGGGCGGGCCGTCCCCTGTAGGGTGGTCGCCGCCGGGTCATGCTGGTCGGCCGGCGATCACCGCCGGGGGGTGCCATGTCCGGGTTCCGTCTCCGCTACTTCGGGCCGGTGGCCCTCATCGCCCTGTGCCTGGTGACGCTGTGTTCCGTCACGGCCGTGTCGCTGCTGCACCAGCAGGCGACCGTCACCCAGGTGCTGCGGGAGAACCTGGACAGCCGGCGGGCGGCGGTCGAACTGAAAGAGTGCCTGACCGACCTGATCGCCCTGGAGAACGCCCGGGTGGAGTCGGTGGCGGTCCTCCACGAGCGGGTGCGGGTGCTGCTGGCGGCCGTGCGGGTCGTGGCCGACCAGCCGGAGGAGCAGCGGTTGCACGGCCAGATCGCCGACGGGTTCGCCGACTACCTGCGGCAGTGGCAGACGGTGCCGGCCGCCGGGCCGGGCCATGACGCGGCCCGCGGCGAGGCCACCCGGCTGCTGGACGCCGACGTCCTCCGGCCGTGCCGGGAGTTCGAGCAGTACAACGCCCGCCGCATCGAGGCGTCGGCCGTGACCCACGAACGGGCGCTCGGTCGGCTGGCCTGGGGCATGGCCGGCATCGGCGGGCTGGGCGGGGTGGCCGGGCTGGTCCTCGGGTACGGGGTCGCACGGGGGCTGAGCCGGTCCATCCGCCGGCTACGGGTGCAACTGCGGGACGCGGCCGGCAAGCTCGGGCCGGACCCGCCGGAAATCGTCCTCACCGGGGAAGGGGACTTCCAGGGGCTGCACGACGAGGTGGACCGGCTGAGTGGCCGCATCGAGGGGATGGTCGCCGCCCTCCAGCAGCGGGAGCACGAGGTGTTGCGGGCCGAACAACTCGCCGCCGTCGGCCAGCTCGCCGCCGGCGTCGGGCACGAGTTGCGGAACCCGCTCACGGCCATCAAGATGCTGGTGCAGTCGGGCATCGAGGACGGCGTCCTGCCCGCCGACGACCTGCGGGTGATCGACGGCGAGGTGCGGCGGATGGAGCGGTCGCTTCAAACCTTCCTCGACTTCGCCCGGCCGCCCAAGGCCGAGCGGCGGCCGACCCCGCTGGCCCCGCTGGTGCAAGGGGTGTCGGAATTGCTCCGCGGCCGGGCCGACAAGCAGCAGGTGACGGTCCGGCTCGACCTGCCGCCGGCCGGGGTGACGGTAGTGGCCGACGGCGAGCAGGTGCGGCAGGTGCTGGTCAACCTGATGCTCAACGCCCTGGACGCCATGCCGGCCGGCGGCACCCTCACGGTGGCCGTCCGCCCGGCGAAGTCGGGGCGGGTTGAGATCGAGGTGGCCGACACCGGCCCCGGCATCGCCCGGGACATGCTGCCCCGGCTGTTCGAGCCGTTCGCCAGCAGCAAGGACACCGGGCTGGGCCTCGGGCTGGTCATCTGCAAGCGGATCGTCGAAGACCACGGCGGCACGCTCGGGGCGGCCAACCGCCGGGGCGGCGGGGCGAGTTTCTTCGTCACGCTGAACTCGGGGTGACGGTCTCTCCTGCCCGTCTCCCCCGAAGCGGGGGAGAGGGTTGGGGTGAGGGGGTCCACCTGTCCGGACACCCGGGAAGCTCCCTCACTCGGCAAGCTCGAACCCCCTCACTCCGGCCCTCTCCCCTGTAGTGGGGGAGAGGGGGCCATACCCTGAGCTGCCATGCCAACGCTCCTCATCGTGGACGACGAGCCGGCCATCCAGCACGCCTTCCGGCGGGCCTTCCGGGACACCGACATGGTGCTGCGGTCGGCCGGCACGGCCGCCGAGGCGGTCGCCGAGGTCACGCGGGAGCGGCCGGACGTGGTGGTGCTGGACATCCACCTGCCGGACGCCACCGGGCTGGACACGTTCCACCGGCTGCGGGCCGTGGACGCCCGCATCCCCGTCGTCCTCGTCACCGGCCACGGCACCACCGACCTGGCCATCGAGGCCATCAAGGCCGGGGCGTTCGACTACCTGCTGAAGCCGCTCGAACTGCCGGCCCTGCGGGAGCTGATCGACCGGGCGGTGCGGTCCAGCCGGCTGATGACGGTGCCGGCCGCCATGCCAGAGGTGGAGGCGGCCCCGCCGACCGGCGACCTGCTGGTGGGCCGGTGCCAGGCCATGCAGGCGGTGTACAAGGCTATCGGCCGGGTGGCCGGCCAGGACGTGACGGTACTCGTCACCGGCGAGAGCGGCACCGGCAAGGAACTGGTCGCCCGGGCGGTGTACCAGCACTCGGGGCGGGCCAGCAAGCCGTTCGTGGCCATCAACTGCGGGGCGATTCCCGAAAGTCTGGTCGAGAGCGAGCTGTTCGGCCACGAGCGGGGGGCGTTCACCGGGGCCGACCGGAAACGCATCGGCCGGTTCGAGCAGGCCAACGGCGGGACGATCTTCCTGGACGAGGTCGGCGAGCTGCCGCTGCTGACCCAGGTGAAGATGCTGCGGGTTCTCCAGGAGCAGCGGTTCGAGCGGGTGGGCGGCGAGGAGACCGTCCGCACCGACGTGCGGGTGATCGCCGCCACCAACACCGACCTGGAAGCGGCGACCGCGGCCGGCCGGTTCCGCCAGGATTTGTACTTCCGGCTCAACGTGTTCAGCATTCACCTGCCGCCGCTGCGGGACCGGGACGGCGACCTGCCGCTGATGGCGGACCACTACCTGCGGCGGTACGGGCAGGAACTCGGCCGGCCGGTGCGGGCCGTCGCCCCGGAGGCGCTGGCCATCCTCCAAGCGTACCGCTGGCCGGGCAACGTGCGGGAACTCCAGAACGTCCTCAAGCAGGCGCTGCTGGAGATGCGGGGCGAGGTGCTGCTGCCGGACGACCTGCCGGCGGTTGTGACCGCGCCCCCGCCGGCCACGCCGGCCGGCGGGTTCGACTGGGACGCCTTCGTGGATGGCCGGATCGCCGCCGGCTCGACGACGATGTACGCCGAGAGCTTGGAGCGAATGGAGCGGGAAGTCCTCGTCCGGGTGCTCAGACACACCGGCGGCAACCAGCTCCAGGCGGCCAAGCTGCTCGGCATCACCCGTGGTAGCCTGCGGACGAAAATCCGGGCGCTGGGCATCGGCATCGGCCGCGAGGTGTGGTCGGAGGACGACCAGGGTGAGCCGTAGGCGGTCAGGCGAGCGGGGGGCATCAGCCCCCTGTTAGCTGTGGCGAGTTGTGTGTACCCCCGGGCAACAGGGGACTTACGCCCCCCGCTCGCCGGATCAGGTCGTTGGCATCCCGCTTGCCCTGCCCCGGCAGTCCCGCCCGCCGGAGCGCTTCATGGCCAGCTCGTCGTCGTCCCCGCCGCCGCCCCTCGTCCCCGGGCTTCTCGGCAACTTCCGGTTCGACGCCATCGCCGGCTTCCTGGTGTTTCTGATCGCAATGCCGCTGTGTCTGGCCATCGCTCGGGCCAGCGGCTTCCCGCCCATCGCCGGCATCTGGACGGCGGTGGTCGGCGGGGTGCTGTGCAGCCTGCTGTCCAACTCCGAGCTGACCATTAAGGGGCCGGCGGCCGGGCTGATCGCCATCGTCGGCGGGGCGGTGATCGACCTGGGTAGCGAGTTCGGTGGCGGCCTGTCGGACGCCGACAAGGCGTTCCTCGGGTACAAGCTGGCCCTCGGCATCGGGGTGGCCGCCGGCGTCATTCAAGTGCTGCTCGGGCTACTCCGGGCCGGCCGGCTGGTGGACCTGTTCCCACTGACGCCAGTCCACGGCATGTTAGCCAGCATCGGGGTGATGATTATCGCCAAGCAGGCTTACGAGGTACTCGGTACGCCGCCGGCTAAGGGGGCCGGACCGCTCAAGCTGCTGGCCGACCTGCCGATGGCCGTCACCCGGGCCAACCCGGAAATCCTGGCCGTCGGGCTGGTCGGGCTGGCCGTGCTGTTCGGCCTGCCGCTGCTGGCCAAGCGACTGCCGTGGGTGAAGCGGGTGCCGGCCCAACTGGTGGTATTGGTGCTGGCCGTGGCCCTCGGCTCGGCCTGGGTGTTCGACCTCGAACACGAACACACCTACCTGTTCCCCGGCCACCTGTTCGACGGCAACCTGGAGAACGACGAGTACACGGTCGGGCCGAAATTCCTGGTGACCATCCCGAACGTGCTGGCCAGCCCGGCCGACGCCTTCGCCCTGCCGGACTTCCGCGGGCTGGCCACCGGCACCGGGCTGTACTGGCTGTTCCTGTTCGTGGCCATCGGCAGCCTGGAGTCGCTGCTGAGTGCCAAGGCCATCGAGCTGCTCGACCCGTGGAAGCGGAAGACCAGCTTCGACCGCGACCTGCTGGCAGTGGGGCTGGCCAACGCCGTGTGCAGCGGCCTCGGCGGGATGCCGATGATTTCCGAGATCGTGCGGAGCAAGGCGAACATTGACAACGGCGGCCGCACCCGGCTGGCCAACCTGTGCCACGGCGTGTGTCTGTTGGCGTTCGTACTACTCGCCCCCGGCCTGATCCACCGCATCCCGCTCGCCGCCCTCGGCGCCATGCTGGTGTACACCGGCTTCCGGCTGGCAAATCCGGGCGAGTTCGTGCGGACGTATAAAATCGGCACCGACCAGTTCGTCGTGTTCGTCGGCACCATCCTGGCGACGCTGGCCACCGACCTTCTCATCGGCATCGCGGCCGGCATCGGGCTGAAGGTGCTGTTCCATCTGTGGCACGGTGCGCCCGTTACCGGGTTCCTGAAGGCCGACGTGGAGGTGGTGCCGGCGGGCGACGACCGCGTGATTCTAGTGGTCAAGCGGGCGGCCGTGTTCAGCAACTGGCTGGGCCTTCGCAAGGCCGTGCTGGCCGCAGGGGCCGACCGCCGGGTGGTAGACATCGACCTGTCCCGCACCCGGCTGGTGGACCACAGCACAATGGAGAAGCTGCACGAAATCGAGGCCGAGTTCGCGCTGGCCGGCAAGACGCTCAGCCTCATCGGGCTGGAGGACCACACGCCGCTGTCCCGTCACCCGCTGGCGGCCCGCATGGCGCCGGCAGCGGCCGGGCGGTAGGGCCGGCGGGCGGGCCGCGTCGCGGGTCGGGCCGACGGTTTCAACCCCCCGTCGCCCGGCCGGGCGTGGCCCGCCTGCCCGCCGACTCGACTCGTCGATACTCCTGATCGTTCGCCCTTGACCCCCGAACCCCCGGACGGCATACCCGCCCGGGGGTTGGTCGTTTCGGGGGGGAACGGTCATGCGGCGCGTGATGGCAGCTCTGATCGTGGGAACGTGCGGGCTGATGGCAATCGCCCAAGGGCCGGCCGATCTGCCGGTCGTCATCCCGGTCGTGGACGCGTCGCCGGCGGCCGTCGGCACACCACCGGCCACCCCGCCGGCGGTCGGAGCAACGGCTTCGACCCCAGCGGCGGCGGACAAGCCGGCCCCGGCCAACCCGCCGGCGGCCAGCGGCCCGGCGTTAATGGCCAAGTGGAACAACGGGCTGTTCTTCGAGACGACCGACAAGAGCTTCACCGCCCACGTCGGCGGCACGGTCCACTACGACGCGGCCTTCTACACCGCTCAGCCGTCGCTGCAGACGTTCCCCGGTGGCACCGGCCGGTTCGCCGACGGGGTGAACCTCCGCCGCGGCCGGCTGTTCGCCGAAGGCACGCTTTACAAGGACTTCGACTACAAGTTCGAGATCGAGTTCGCCAACGGCTTCCTGGCCAACCCGGGCGGCAACCCCGGCGCGGCCGGGGTGAGCAACTCGCCCGGCCCGACCGACGCCTGGATGCAGTGGAAGAACATCCCGCTGCTGGGCACGCTACGGGTGGGCAACCAGAAGGAGCCGTTCAGCCTCGAACACATCGAGAATTACCGGACGCTGCCGTTCCTGGAGCGGTCGTACCTATTCGACGGCGGCCAGGCGACGGCCTTCAACAACGGCTTCTCGCCGGGCGTGCAACTGTTCAACACCTGGGCCGACGACCGGGTGTACGCGGCCGGCGGGTTCTTCAAGAACGAGAGCGACCTGATCGGGTTCGGGCTGGGCGACGGCAACTACGCGGCTACGGGCCGGGCCGGGTTCCTGCCGGTGTACCGCAAGGACGACCCGGACAACGTGTCCCTGTGGGTGGGCGGAGCGGCCAGCCACCGCGACCCGGTGGCCGGCACGGTGCAGGTGCGGGTGCGGAACGACGTCCGCAACGCCCCGTTCCCGCTGCTCAACCTGCTGGCCAACACCGGGGCCATCACGGCCTCGTCGCAGACGCTGTACAACCTGGAGGCGGCCGCCGCCTACGGGTCGGCGTGGGCGCAAGCCGAGTACCTCGTCAACCTGGTGAACGACGCCCGGTTGGGAGCCGGGCCGGACCTCGGCACCGCCCGGTTCCAGGGGTTCTACGCCCAGAGCGGCGTGCTGCTCACCGGCGAACACCGCACCTGGAACCCGAAGACGGCGAGCTGGAACCGCATCGTGCCCAAGCACAACGTCGGGTTCGCCGACGACTGCGGGTGCAACGGCGGCCTCGGGGCGTGGGAGGTGGCCACCCGGTACAGTTACCTGGACGTGTCCGACAAGGGCATCGACGGCGGCCGGCTGCGAAGCACCACCCTCGGGTTGAACTGGTACTGGAACCCGAACATGAAGGTGCAGTTTAACTACGACTACGCCCAGCGTGACCAGGCGTTCAACCCGCTGGCCAAGGGCATCATCCACAGCTTCGGCACCCGGGCCGCGTTCGACTTCTAGCCTTTTGGTTCGTAGCCCGAAGCGCGAGCGAGGGTTCGTCCTCGCTCGCGCTTCGGGCTACGAACCAAAGCATTACCGCCGGTCCAGCCCGCGGTTCGCCACCCGCCACTGCACCCCCGGCGTGTGCGGCAGCGCCCACGCCATGAGCTGCCGCGTCTCCGGGCCGACCGGCAGCGCGGTGCCGTCGATCAGCGTCACCGGCACCAGCCCGACGTTGCTGCCGGACACGAACACCTCGCGGGCCGTCGCCACGGCCGCGTACGGCACCACCCCCTCGCGGACCGGCAGCGGCGAACTGGCCAGCAGGTGGTGCCGCACGGTGCCGGGCAGGAACCCGCCGTCGGCGGTCGGCGTCACCCACCCGCCGGGCAGCCGCAGGAAGATGTTGGCGTGCGACGCCTCCTGCAGGTTGTCGTCGGCGTCGAGCAGCAGGGCGGTGTCGAAGCCGGCCTCGGCCGCCTGCTGGCCGATGCGGAGCCGGGTGGCGTAGTGGAACGTCTTCAGCGTCAGGTAGGCTTGCCCCTTCTGCACGGGGCTACGCACGCTGCGGAGCCGCAGGCCGGCGGGCGTGACCGGCTGCGGGGCGGCAGTCAGCCACACCAGCCCCGGCCACCCCGGCCGGCCGGCCGTCACGTTTAGCCGCACCACCACCTCTTGCGACGTGAGCGACCGCACGAACTCCCGCACCTGGTCGGCGGTCGGCAGCCGGGACGGGTCGAGCGAGATGGCGAGCAGCTCGCACGTCTGCCGGATGCGATCGAGGTGCAGCGGCCACAGCCACGGCGTGCCGCCGACGGTGCGGGTGGACTCCCACGCCCCGCGGCCGAATAGCAGCCCCTCGTCGGCCGGGTCGATACGGAAGTCGGCCAGTGGCAGTGCCCGGCCGTCCGCCCACAGGGTAGTGACGAGCCGGGCGTACTCGCGCAGGATGTCCGCGGGGGTGTCGGCCGGCGGGTTGAGGCCGCGGTCGCGGAGGAGGTCGGCGTCGGTCATTGTGGCATGCTACCGGCTTCGTCACCCGAGGTGCGAGCGAGGACACTTACGCTCGCGCTTCGGGCGACCAACCCCTTACCGCTTCACTTCGAGCGTGGCTTCGGCCTTCTTGTCCGCCACGACCGTGACGGCGGCGAACGCCTTCGCCCCGTAGTCGGCCAGCTTGACCGTGTACAGGGTGTACCCGCCGGGCGGCACGTCCTTAAAGAACGCCTCCCCCTTGTCGTCGGTCGTCTTGGTCATGACCGCCGCCCCGGCCCCGTTGCGGAGTTCCACCGTCAGCCCCGGCTGCGGCCGCTCCGGGGTGCTGCCCTGGATCACCTTCACGGCCACGTCGCCGACCGTCCGCTTCTCCTTCGCCTTCTCTTTCTCCGACTTGGGCGGCGGGGGCGGGTCCACAACTGTCAACGTCACACCCTCGGTGACGGTGGACAGCCCGGCCCCGTTGGTGGCCTTGGCGTACAGCTTCACCTTGCCCTTCACGTCCGGCAGCAGGAAGCTGGCGGTGAACCGGCCGGTCATCGGGCCACCTTTGGCGGCCAGGGCCGGCAGCCCGACGGCCTTCTCGGTGGTCGGCGGCAGCTTGCCGTCGGCGGCCGGCGGCTCGCCCAAGTAGAACACCACCTCCGTCAGCCCGGACTCGTCGTCGCCGGCGGCGGCGAACACCTGGAGCGTGCTGCCGACCAGCTTCGTCGGTGGCAGGGTGTCCAGCTTGAGGGCCGGCGGGGTGGCGTCGAAGGTGACGGCCCCCTCGAACGGCGTCACCCCGTCGCCGGCCGTGCCGAGTTTGAACGTCCGCTTCCCGTACACGCCGGCCGTGTCCACCGGGATGACCCAGTCCTTGACCGTGCTGGCCAGCACCAGCTCGCCCTCGCCGCCGACCCGCAGGCTGCGGGTCTCGTCCCGCATCCCGGCGTCGGCGGGCAGCAGTTGCTGCGGGTCACCGACGGGGGACCGCACGAAGGTGAGGGCCGGCTTGGCCCCGGCGGCGGCGTCCTGGAACACTTCCACTCGCACCGGCAGCGGCTTGCCGGGCACCGCGAACGCCGGCAGGTCGAGCTGGGCGAACCCCTTGTTCAGCGGGGTGGCGTTGTTCCCCTCGGACCCGATCTCGTACACGAAGGCCCGGTCGAACCCGTCCACCGCGACGGCGAACCGGCCGGCCGGCTTGCCAGCGAACTTCAGCTTGCCGGCCACCAGTGCCACCTCGCTGCCGCCCGGCGGGACCGCGTTCTCGTACGTGCCGGTCTTCGGCGATTTGGCGTCCAACCCGTCCAGCAGGGCCGGGCGGAGGTCCAGCCGCACCTTGGCCGGCGGGCCGCGGAACGGCCGCCTCTTGCCGTTCACCTCGGCCTGCTTGTCGCTCAGCTTGACCGTCAGCTCGTACCCGTCGTCGGTCAGGCGGAAGGTCGGCTGGGCGTCGCCCTTGATGTAACTCGACGGCCGTTCCACCTGCACCGGCAGCACCTCCGGCTCGCGGGCGATGGCCCCGTCGGCCGTGACGGTGCTCGTTAGCAGGTACACCGTGTCTGGCAGGCTCACCCCGGCCGGGGCGGGCGGCGGGGCCGGCGGGTCGCCCGGCTTCGCGGGTGCGGCGGCCGGGGCCGGCGGTGGGGTCGGGGCGGACGCCGCGGCCAGCTTCACCCGGGCCGACTCGTTGCCCTTCAGCCCGGCGAGGGTGCCGGCGGCCAGCGGCAGCTTACCGTCTTTGTCCCGGGCCAGCGTCACCGTCACCGCCCCGGCCGGCTCGGCGATCGGGTTGTTGACGTACACCAGGAACGGCAGCTCGGCGTTCGGCCGCAGGTTCAGCCCGGTCTCCCGGTCCTCCCAGGTGTTGGCGGCCGGGTCGGCGACGAGGTACGCCCGTGGCAGGTTGCCGCCCGGCGGCTGGGCGGCGATCACACCGGCCAGCAGGCCGGCCGCGAGGACGTGGGGCAGTCGGCGCATGAGCGTCGCCCTTCGGGGTTCAGGTCAGTCGAGCAAGGCCCGTCGGAAGGCCTGTCCGGTGTCCATCTTGTCGATCAGCGGCTGGCCGCCGACCGGCAGTCGGTAGCCGTCCTGTATCTGGGCCACGACCCACCGGCGGTAGGCGGCACGATCGGCGGCCGCCGGCCGGACCAACTCGCCGGCGTCTGGCATCTTCCGCGGGTCGGCCGCCACAGCCGGCGGCGCCACCCGTAGGTGGCGAGTCACCGCCACCCAGTCGCCGGTCCGAACCGCCTCGGCAGCCCGCCGCGGCAGGTCGGCCCGCCAGTCGCTCCCGCCGGCCAGCCGGAGTAAGGTGGCCGCCGCCTCAGCCCGCCGGGCGTCGGCCGGGTCGGGGTCCACGGCCACCACCGCCGGCATCTCAGGCGGCAGCTTGGCGTTGTCGGTGTCGGCCGCGTCCAGCGTGCGGGCCTCGGTGTTCCTCCCCCACCACTCGCGGCGGATCAGCTCCCACACCTTCGCCCGCAGGTCGGCCGGCAGTCCGGGGCCGGCCACCAACGCCAAGGCCGTCCGCACGTCGTCCGGCTTGCCCTCGGCGGGTCGGCCCCACGGCACCCGCTTCTCGATCTCCTCCACGCGAGCCGGGGCGAACCCGTCACTCATCCGCTTGGTCAGCTCTACGGCATCGCCTGCTGCCTTCGCCAGCACTGCGGCCTCGCCACGACCGGTCGTCAGTTCGTCCAGCAGCCGCGTCGCCTCCACCCACTGGTCCAGCTCCCGACCGCCGACCGCAGTTGCCGCCGGCTGGTGGGCCAGCACAGCCCGAAGCAGCGGCGGGATGGCCGCCTGCACCTTCGGCCCGGCACCGCTGCCGGCCACCGCACGAGTAAACCCCTCGGCCGCCTTGGCGAACGGCTCGACCGCTTCCCGAGCCACGCCGCCGGTGCCACGACGGCTCTTGAACAACTCGGCCAACCCGGCCTTGCGGCTCACTTCTGCCGCGTCCATCGCCGGTACGGCTTTGGCGAACCCGGTCGGCCCGGCGGCCAGCGCCCGGCCGATCGCGTCTTCAGCCTTAAACCAGGCCGTCACCGCCTCGGCCGGGAAGTCGCTCAGCTCCTGCTCGCGGATGAACTGCCGGTCCTTGACGAGCCGGGCGATCAGCCGCTCCAGCGGTGGCGTCTTCTCCCGCTCCGTCTGGTCCACCAACAGTTCTGACAGCGCGACCAGCCGCTTTCGGCCCGGCTCCGGATCGTCGCACAGCCGCCGCCACACCAGCCGCACGCCGGCCGGGTTGGCCGCCTTATCCAGCCACGCCTGCCGGTCCGCCCGGCCCGACTCCGCCTTGGCGTCCGGAGCGAGCCGGGCGTCCAGGTACTTGCCGAGCAGCCCCGGCAGTTCGTCCGGCACCGTCGGCACATCCCGCGCCGCCAGCCGCAGGCGGGCGGTAAGGAGTCGGGGGTCAACAGCATCGTCGGCCGGCCGGCCGGCCGGGCGTGACCCGCCGGCCACTTCGTCCCACTGGCCGAACGCGGTGTCGGAGATGTCCTTGGCATATTCCGCACGGCCGGTCCCCAGCCAGGCCCGCTCGGCCCGCAGAATCCCGGCCGTCAGCCGGGCAAACCCCTCCGGCCGGTCGTGGTCGGCGTTGGCGGTCAGCAGCGCGTCCCACCGCTTCCAGGCGGCCCGCAGCGACGGCGGATAGGCATACTCCTCCGGCTTGAGCGGGTCGGTGGGGACTGTCGGGCCGGTCGGCCGCACCCGGGCCACCAGGGCGAAGTCTTTGAACCCCGTCGGGGCATACAGATGCGGGTGCTGCGGCCGGTCGTGGACGGTGCGGACGTACCGCCCCACGCCGCGGGCGACGAACTTGGCCAGCCCCGTCACCGTCACCTCGTCGGCCTTGCCGTCGCCGGCCGCCGCCCCCTGCAACCCGTCCGCCAGGTACAGCCCGAACGCCGACCTCTGCTCCCGGGCGGCCGGCCAGCTCATCTCGCCCGGGGCGGCCGACACCAGCACCGGGCACGGCAGGGTGCCGTCCACCTGCCGCTTCTTAAGTAGGTCGCAGACGGCCGCCGCCGCCGTCTCGGCCGACCGGCCGTTGAACGGGTCGGCGTTCGGCCGGGCCAGGTCGAGCAGCAGCAGCCGGCGGCCGGCGGGGTCGCCGCCCACGGCAGCGAGGATGTCGTCCAGCGGCACCCAGGCGTCGGCCGCGGCCGGGTCGTGCGGGTTGGCGTTACTAGCCAGCAGGCACACTGCCTTGTCCGAGGGGCGAACGGCGGCCAGGCCGGACACGGAGAACGCCCGCGGCTCCCGGCCGGCGTCCGGCCGGGCGAGGTCGGCCTTCCACTTGGCCAGCCGGCCGCGGAGCTTGTCCGCCTGGTGCGAATTCAGGTCGGCCGAGGCGATCCGTTCGCCGTCCGCGTCGCGGAACGCCTTCACCAGCGCCCGGGCGTCGGCACTGGCCCAGTCGGCCACCCCCAAGGTGGGGTGGTCGTACCGCTCGACGTGGATGGCCTCCAGTTGCGGGTGCGGGGGCGAGCCGAAGAACTGCGAGAACCCGACCAGCACGCCGCCGAGGGCGGCCAGCAGGAACAGCACGACCACGATGGCCACCGGCCGGCGGCTGTCGGCGGCGGCCGTGTCCTGCTTGAACCGCGGCCCGGCCGCCTTGCGGGCGGCCTTCGGGTCGGCCGCCGGGGTCGGCTTCGGGTCGGGGTCGTCGCCGACGAAGTGGGGGTCGGCCATGCGGCCCTCGGGGTGTCACAGTCTTGGCGAGCGGGGGGCGTAAGCCCCCTATTAGCTGCCGCGGTGAGACGGCAATGTCGTTGCCGGTGCCAGCTAACAAGGGGCGTACGCCCCCCGCTCGCCTCCGACTACCGATCCCCCGGCGGCGGGGGCGTGATGGCCTCCGGGCCGCTGCTGGTTTCCGTGTCCGGGGTGGCCGGGTCGAGGGTGACGGCCATCCGCCCGACCCGGCTCTCGTCCAGCGCCCAGCCGACGGCCGCCAGGTTCACCCGCACCTCGGACAGCCGGCGGAGGTCGGCCGTGGCCACCTTGAAGGCGGCGGTGGACTCGGCCCGGCCCTCGGCCGGCGGGTAGTAGCGGTGGACGGCCTCCACCCGCCGCACCCCGTCGGCCAGCAGCCGGGCGAACACCGGCTTGCCGGCCGGGTGGCTGACCCGCACCGTCAGCCAACTCTGGTCGGCCTCCTCCCGCCCGTCCGGCGCCCGCCGCTCGACCGCCAGCCGCACCTCCAGCCCCTCGCCGGGCACCGCCGCGACCGTCTCCCCGTCGGCGGCCGGCAGCCGCAACTTCAGCTTCACTGGGTCTGGGAGCCGGTCGCGGTCGTCGCGGTCCTCCTGGGTGGCGATGACGGCCCGCACCTGCACCTTCACCTTGGGGTCGGTCCAGCCCTCCCGCACCAGCTTCCAGCACGGGGCGGCGTGACCGTACACCCGCTCGACGGTCAGCTTGCCCGGCTTCATGGTCGGGTCGGCCGACAGCACGTCGAACCAGACCAGCTCGGTGCCGTCGCCGAAGCGGTCGGGCGGGTGGGCGGTGATGTCGGCCGGGCCGGCGTTCGCCGCCTGCTTGTGGGGCGGCACCCGCTCGACGAACACCTTGGCCTCCAGCCGCTGCCGCTCGGCCCCGGGGTGCGGGCAGGTGACGGCCCAGCGGTTGCCCTCCTGCCGCTTGGTCTTCCACGGGAACTGGTGGAAGTACTCGGAGTGCAGCTCCCGCCGCACCTGGAGCTTGCCGGCCGCGTCCCGCTCGAACCCGAGGACGATGGTGTCGGCCTCGGCCAGGGTGAGGCGGACGCCGTCGGTGCTGACGTTCGAAGCGGCAGTGTACGTGCCGGGCGGCAGCCACGGCGACCAGCGGAGGTCCATGCCGCCGTTGGCGTTGCTGTACGGCGGCCGGCGGTTGCGGTCCGGCCGGCTGGGCAGCCCGGTGCTGACCAGGTTGCGGGCCATCGTGCCGCTGCCCACCTCCCGCAGCATGAGCTTGGGGAAGATGGCGGCCAGCAGGGCGTCTTCCAGCGGGATGGAGGCGCCGGCGTCCACCGCCGGCAGCAGCCGGCCGGGCACCGGGTACCCGGACACGTCGGCGAACAGCTCGCCGCACAGTGCCCGGTCGGACGCGTTCTGGCCGAACGGGACGACGAACAGCCCTACGTCCCGGCCGTCCCCCTCCTTGAACACGCCCCACAGGTCAGTCTTGAGCCGGCCCATCTTGGCCCGGATGCGGGCATCCCGGTCGGCCGCCGGCCGCGGTTTCTTTTTGGCGTCCAGGTTGTCGTCCTCGTCCTCCTCCACCCCGTCGGTCAGCACCACCAGCGTCTTGGCCAGCGCGCTCGGCCGCACGAACCCGTCCCGGGCGGCCGCCCGGATCGAGTCCACCAGCGGAGTGAACAGGTGCGGGTGGTAGCCGGCGAACCGCTCCATCAGGTTCTTGAAGTCGGTGTTGTCCGGCCCGTCCCAGGCCACCGCCCCCGGGGCGGCGGCGTTCCGCGGGTACACGACCGCGGCGACGGGCCGGGCCGGCTGCGGCTTCTTGAGGTCCGGGTCGCGGTCGTAGGCCGAGAACTGGCGGATCTGGACGGGGGTGCCTTTGGGCAGGTACAGCAGCACCTTCCGCAGCTCATCCAGCATGGCCCGGAACTTGGTCGTCTGCTTGTCGTCGTAGGGCCGGTTAGACTCGCCCTTGCCGTTCAGGTACTGCTTCATGCTGCCGGACAAGTCGAGCAGGATGACCATCTGCCCGAGGGGCACGTCCCGCTCGGCCCGGACGGCCACGGCCGCCTCCGTCCGCAGCGGCAGCGGCTCCCGAATCTCCCGCTCGGCCCGGCGGTTCAGCTTGACCGTGAGCGGGCTGTTCGGCTGCTGGCCGCGGAAGAAGGCCCGCACCACCGGGGTGACGGTCAGGTCGGCGTCGTCCCCGGTCAGGTCTTTGAGGACCAAGGCGCGTTCCAGCTTGCCGGCCCGGTCCACACCGAGCGGCCGGCGGTCGGCCCCCACGTCCCAGCGGAGCGGGCCGGCGTCGGCCGTCGGCCAGGCGACGGCCAGCCCGGCCTTCACTTCGTCGGGGAAGTCGGACACCACCTGGAAGCTGACCGCCCGCCGCCGCTGGCTGGTCCACGACAGCGGGTTCGGCGTGTCTGCCCCGGCCGCCACCCGCAGCGGGTACGTCTTGGTGTATGTGTCCGGGACGGGCGGCAGGGTTGCCACCCGGGGCAGGTCGCTGCGGTAGGCCCGGTCGGCGTCGTCCCGGTAGCGGTTGGCGGCGAGCTGCCAGTACGGTTCGCCGCCCTCGTCGTACCAGTGGTCGGCGAAGGTGCGGCGGGCCAGGTCGCCGAGCAGCACCCGCCACCGCAGGGCGGCGGCCACCTCGGCCGGCTCCTTGCCGCCGTCGGCGGCCAGCAGCACCGTGGTGCGGCTGTCCCGCTCCCGGGCGTCCGCCTCGGCCTGGTCCTTGTAGTCCTTGGGTACGATGCCGTCGGCCGCCCGGCGGACGTGCCCGAGCACCGCGTCGCCGAGGGCCACGGCCAGGTCGAACCACTTGTCGTCGGCCGCCGCCCCGAGGGTGCGGGCGTCGTCGATCAGCCCGAGGAACGACCGCAGTTTGCCGTCCAGGCTGAAGGCGTTGAGCCGCGGCTCGCCGAGGGCGTGGGCGGTCAGCAGGGCGTGGGCACCGGCCGCGGCCTTCGCCCGCACCGCCCGCCCGGCCTCGTCCTCTCCGGTCCGGGTGGCGTTGCCGTCCAGCAGCCGGCGGGTCAGCGCCCGGCTGGCGGCGAGCGCGGCCATGCGGGTGTCGGCTTTGACGAGCGGGCCGTCGAGCAAGTGCTGCTGGTCCTGCCAGGCGTCCGGCGACTCGGGCGGGGTGCCCAGCTTCCGCTCGGCCACGGCGAGCAGGCCGCGGGCGGTTTTGTACGCCGCGTCGGCGGCGTCTCGGGCGCCGACCAGCCCGGCACCGGGGGCGTCGAGGGACGCTGCCAGGGCGTGCGTCGCGTTCCAGGCGAGGACGGTCTTGTCCACCGCGTCGGCGGTGCCGCTCGCCGCCGCCCAGCGGCCGACGAACGGCAGGTCGGCGAACAGGTCGTCCCGCAGCCGCGAGCCGTCCCGCACCGCGGCCCCCAGGGCGGCGGCCCGCTTGTAGCTGGCCTCGGCGTCGTCCAGCAGTTTCTTGGCCCGGGCGTGGTCGTCCGGGCTGCTGGCGAACAGCCGGTCCTCGGCCTCCCGTCGCCGGGGGTCGGTGGCGGTCACGTCCGCCCGCACGGCCGGCCAGGAGCGTTCGCCGAACGGCCCGCCGCCGAACGCCGCCCGCTCGGCCAGCCGCCGCACCCGCAGGGCGTCCCGCCAGGCGGCCGGCGGGTCGCCGGCGGCGTGCTTGCGGTAGAAGTCGTCCACCAAGCAGGCGAGCAGTGCCTCGCACGGGCGGTTCACCCCGAGGCCGTTGAGCTTGTCGAACTCGATGGCCCGCCAGCCGTCCGGCTGGTCGGCCCGGGCGAGCTGCTTCTCGGCCTCGGCCGCCTTGTCGCCGAACGTCTCGGCTAGCGGCAGGCTGTTCGGCCGGGAGCGGTCCACGGCCGACGGGTTGGCGGCTTCGGCGCGTTGGAATTCCTCGCTGACGGCCCGCGCCAGCATGCTCGCCGCCCCCCGCTCCCCGGCCCGGACGGCCTGCTGGTAGCGGAGGAGCAGTTCCCGGCCCCGCCGCCAGGCGAGGGGGGCGTAGGCGGTCGGCGACGGCACCCGTTGGCTGAGGGTGTCGTGCTGCTTCCACAGCTCGGCCAGCCGGTCCGGGTACAGGTCGGTCGGGCTCGCCGCCGGGGCCGGGTCGGGCCGCCGGTAGCCGGCGACCATGCCGGCCGCCCGGCCGTCGCCGTTGTCCAGCAGGACGGGCGTCTGGCGGGTGGGGCGGTTGCCGCCCGTCCACGCTTCGGTGGCCGACTTGGCGAAGGCGAACAGCTCCGCGACCCGCAGCCCCCCTTTGGCCGACTCGGCCTCGCCCCGCAGCCCCCGCAGCACGGCGTGGCCGAAGGCGGTGGCCTGCAACTCCTCCGACTCCCAGCCGACCTCGCCCGGGCCGGCCCCGCACACCAGAACCATCTTCTTGTGCTTGGCCAGCACTTTATTCACCTGATCGTCTTTGACCAGCCGCTCGGCGAACCTGTCGGCCAGCCGGCCGAGCAGCGGATCGGCCGCCAGCCGGCCGGGGTCGAACAGGACGATCACCTCTCGGCGGTCGAGCTTGGCGGCCAGGGCGGTCAGCAGCATCTCCACCGGCAGCTTGGCCCCCTGGCCGGTGTGGAGGAACGGCTTGCCGTCACGGCCGACCCCGGCGTGCAGCCCGAGGTAGATGAGCACCCGACCGCTGCGGGCGAAGCGGTTGCCGGCCAACTGCCCGGCCCAGTCGGCCAGCCCGGCCTCGTCGGCCGGCAGGGTGGCGGGGGCGTCCGGGTCGGTCGGGCTGGCCACCACCCGGGCGGTCAGCCCGGACTGGCCGGCGGCGGCCTCCTCGGCCCGGCCCCACTGGATGAGCTGTTTGCCGGTGGTCCAGCCGGCGTAGTCCGGCGGCACGTCCAGCCGCAGGCAGTCTTGCGCCGGGTCGGCCCCGACCACCACCAGCCGGGGCGGGTTCGGCTCCCACATCACCGAAATGAGGTAGCCCAGCCCGCTCGCGGCGGCCACCAGCCCGCCGACCACGGCCGCGATCTTGACCATGCGGCCGCTCCGCCGCGGGCGGCCCGGGTCTTCCCCCGGCTGCCACCGCCGGCGGGGGCCGATCTGGGGCGGGGCGGTGTTGCCGTCGGTCGACCGCCAGCCGGTCGGCTTGCTCACCTTCCGCGGCGGCCCGGGCATAACAAATCCTCAAACAGTTCACCACGGAGGCACAGAAAACACAGAGGAGAAAAAGACAAGGTTCAAAACGGTCTTAAAACTTTTTTTTCGCTTTGCCTGTTGTTTTCTCTGTGTCCTCTGCATCTCCGTGGTGAACCGTCTTAATCGATGTCGTACTGGAACCGGCCGGCCTCGCCGACGCTGACCCGTACCCGGTTGAGCGTGCGGCCGTCGGCCATCCGGCCAAGAAACTCGGTGGCCAGCTCCGGCAGCAGGGTGCCGGTCAGGATGTGGTCCACGTTGCGGGCGCCCGTCTCCACCTCCTTGCACCGGCTTGCGACCGTCTCCACCAGGGCCGGGTCGTACTCGAACGTCGCCCGGTAGTTGCCCTTCACCCGTGCCCCGATGCGGCCCAGGTTGAGCCGGATGATGGCCTTCATCACGTCGTCCGACAGCGGGTAGTACGGCACCACCGTCATGCGGCCGAGCAGTGCCGGCTTGAACGACTTGAGCAGGTCGCCGCGGAGGGCGGTGCCCAGCCCCTCGGGATCCGGCTTGGTGTCCGGGTCATTGCACACTTTCATGATCGTGTCGGTGCCAACATTGCTGGTCAGAAGGATGATGGTGTTTTTGAAGTCCACCTCGTTGCCCTTGCTGTCCACCAGCACGCCCTTGTCGAACACCTGGTAGAATAACTCTTGCACGCTGATGTGGGCCTTCTCCACCTCGTCCAGCAGGACGATGCTGTACGGCTGGCGGCGGACGGCTTCCGTCAGGATGCCGCCCTGCTCGTACCCGACCAGCCCGGCGGCGGCCCCCTTCAGGTTCGTCACCGACGACTCGTCCTTGAACTCGGACATGTTGATCGTAATCACGTTCCGGTCGCCGCCGTACAGCAGGTCGGCGAGCACCAGGGCCGTCTCGGTCTTGCCGACCCCGCTCGGGCCGACCAGCAGGAACACCCCCTGCGGCCGCCGCGGGTCGCCGAGGCCGGCCCGGGCGGTGCGGATGCTCTTGGCGATGGCCTCGAGGGCGTGGCTCTGGCCGACCACCCGCTCGGCCATCTTGTCGGCCAGCTTCAGTAGCGTTGTGATCTCGTCCCGCACCATCTTGCCGGCCGGGATGCCGGTCCAGCCGGACACCACTTCGGCCACCGCCTGCGAGGTGACGAACGGCTGGATCAGCGGCTCCTCGCCCTGGAGGGCGAGGAGGGCGGCGTTCTTCTCGGCCAGGTCGGCTTTGGCCTTCGCCTCGTCGGCGGCGGCCAGCTTGGGGTCGGCGTGCTTGGGGTCGGCGTGCTGCTCCAACTTGGTGCGGAGGGTGCGTAACTCCTCGACGAAGCCACGCTCTTTCAGCAGGCGGGCTTCCAAGTCCTTGAGCCGGGCCTCGTCGGCCGTCTGCATCTCCTTCAGCTCACCCAGCCGGGTGTCGTGGGCCGCCCCGGACGCCATCTCGCGGGACAGGATGGCGATCTCGATGGCGGTTTGTTCCAGCCGCCGCTTGGTGTCCTCGACGGCGGCCGGCGAGGCGGTCTGGCTCAGGGCCACCTTCGCACACGCCGTGTCCAGCAGGCTCACCGACTTGTCCGGCAACTGGCGGTCGGTGATGTAGCGGTGGCTCAGCTTCACCGCGTCGTCCACGGCTTCCGTCAGGATGCGGACCTTGTGGTGCTTCTCCAGCATGGCCACCACGCCCCGCATCATGGCGATGGCGGCCGGCACGTCCGGCTCCAGCACCTTCACCACCTGGAAGCGGCGCTTCAGGGCCGGGTCGCCCTCGAAGAACTTCTTGTACTCGTTCCACGTCGTCGCCGCGACGGTGCGGAGTTCGCCGCGGGCCAGGGCCGGCTTGAGCAGGTTGGCTGCGTCCCCGCTGCCGGCCGACCCGCCGGCCCCGATCAGCGTGTGGGCCTCGTCGATGAACAGGATGATCGGCGTCGGCGACGCTTTGACTTCTTGAATCACGCCCTTGAGGCGGTTCTCGAACTCGCCCTTCACCCCGGCCCCGGCCTGCAACAGGCTCAGGTCGAGCGTCCGCACCTGCACGCCCCGCAGCGGCGGCGGCACGTCACCCGCCGCCACCTTCAGTGCGAACCCCTCGACCACCGCCGTCTTGCCGACGCCGGCTTCCCCGGTCAGGATCGGGTTGTTCTGCCGCCGCCGGGTCAGGATGTCGATGACCTGGCGGATCTCGAAGTCGCGGCCGACCACCGCGTCCAGCTTGCCGCTCTTGGCCTGGGCGGTCAGGTCGTAGGTGTACTGGTCCAGGTTGGGCGTCTTGCTGGCGACGCTCGGGGCGCCGGGCTGGCCCGAACTCGCTGCCGCGGCGGCGGCGGTCGCCTCGAACACGTCCTCGCCGGTGCCCTTGACCAGCTCCCGCACGTCCTTGACGAGCTGCTCGGCCGGAATCTTCTCGAACTCCGGCACCGACTCCTTGATCCGCGGCCCGAGGGCGCGGTCGTTGAGCAGGGCCGCCAGCAGGTAGCCGGAGCGGACGACCGGGGCGTTGTAGTCCAGCGAGGTGAGGGTCCACGCCTCCCGCATCAGGTCGAGGAGTTCCAGCGACATGGTCGGCAGCCGGCCGCTGCCGGTCTTCAGCCGGTCGAGGGCGCTGGTCAGTTGGGCCGACACGATGAGCGGGTTGAGTTCGTACTGGCGGTACAGTCGGGGCAGGTCGGCGTCGGCCGGCTCGCCCAGCTTGAGCAGCCAGTGTTCCAGCTCGATGGTCGGGTTGGACCGCGAGTTGCAGAGGCCGCCGGCCTGCTCCAGCGCCCGCTTGCAGGCCGGGTTGAGCTTGCCGACGAGGGCCTTCGGGTTGGTGGCCGGCACGGGGGGTGTCTCCTGTGTGTGTTCGGCGAGTCTACCCGGCCGGCGGGCGCAGGGGAAGGGGCTGGAGGTGTTAGGCGAGCGGCCGGCGTGAGCCGGTCCGGCCGGGGCGTGCCATCTGTCACCGGCCGGACCGGCTCATGCCGGCCGCTCGCCTAACACCGTCACCGGCTGGCCCTCGAAAACGGCCTCCTCGGCGTCCTGCTTGGCCGGGCCGCTAAGCAGCCAGCAGTTCCAGCCGACCCGCGGGCCGGCCGCCTCGTCGCCGTTCAACTGGCAGGCCGGCACGTCCGCCGCCTTGAGCACCAGTTGCACGTCCAGGTCGAACTCCGGACCGGCGTACAGCTTGGCCAGTTGGCTGAGCAGGAAGAACGCCTTCCGCCGGTACACCGGCCGGCGGTCCGGCAGGTACTCGAGGAACTGCTGGTACGACAGCGGCCCGACCCGCAGCCGGAACTTGCCCTGTACGTCCCACACCCGCTCGCCGGCCACCGCGTCCCGGCCCAGGCCGCAGTTGCCGGCCCCGAGGCGGGTCTTGCTGCCGCCGTCCAGCGGCAGCCACTGGCCGCGGAACGGCTGCACCGTCACCGGCACCTCGAAGTACTGGGCCAGCAGCACGTCCAGCCCCCACTGGTTCCGCCGTCGCGGGCCGAACAGGCCGGCGAACCGCAACAGACCCACGTCGTGGACGGTGGCCAGCACCTCCGGCTCGCCGCCGGCCGGGGCCGGCCGGGACACCGCTACCCGGTCCCGCAGCCCGCCAGTGGCCAGCCCGCACACCGCCAGCAGCGACCGGGTGAACGGGTCGGGGTCGTCGCGGGCGGGTTCTCCGCGTTCGTACGCCAGCCAGAAGCGGTACTTCTCCCAGGCCCGGTAGAACTGCCACACCCAGCGGTGGTTGAACAGGTCGAGCCAGTCCCGCAGGGCCGTCCGCTCGGTGCGGAACGCCTCCTTCTGGTCCTCGCTCAACTTCTTCGCCTTGTGCCGCTCGGGCACGCCGGTTTCGAGGTCGAGCAAGTCGTGGGTGTAGTGCCGGGGCAGCACCCCGGTGGTGCCGTACAGGCCTAGGAAGGTGACGGTCATGGCCGGCAGCGCGAGCGGCTTGTCCGGCGGGCGGAGGTCGTGGATGGCGCTGGCCGGGAAGGCGAGCGTCACCTGGCCGCGGAAGCGGGCGGGTTCCGGCGGGCCGAGCCGCTCCGGGTGTCGGCCGGCCTGGACGCGGCCGAGCAGCCGGCAGGCCTGGAAGAAGTCGAACTCGAACGGCTCGGCGTACAGCCGCTTCAGCACCGACTCGGGCATGGTTCCCTCGTAGGGCACGGTTCACCGTGCCGTCCGCCGCCGCGGCACGGTGAACCGTGCCCTACACCAGCGGTTTGTCCCCGGCCCGCGGCCGGCCGCGGTAAATCTCCCGCCCGCCCACCTTGGACCGGGCCACCAGGGTGGTGAACGAGTTGATGCTGGCATACAGGCCGACGAACCGGTCCAGCACGGCCGCGAACAGGTATGCCCCGGTGCCCAGATACTTGTCCTCGTCCAGCTCCAGGGTGATCTCCAGCCCCCGCACGAAGGCCGCCGCGGTCCCTTCGGTCAGCCGCTCGACGGCCCGCCGGTGGCTCACCCCGGTCAGCCCGTCCACCAGCCCGACGGCCGGCCGGCCGGCCGGCTGGGCGCCGTCCCCGTCGGCGAAGTCGTACAGCCGCAGAATCTCTTGCAGCGCCTGCCGGCCGGCCTCGTCGCCGGTGAGCGACAGGTGGTTGAGGGACAGGTGCGACAGCAGCTTCCAGTACGCCCCGCGCCGCCGGCGGGGCGGCCGCCGCGGCAGGGTCGGCGTCCGCACGCAGCGGATTTCGTCCACCGGCATCGGCGTCAGCGGGCGGAGGGGGAGCTTCTCGCCGAGCCGGCGGAGCTGGGCCGGGCGGTCGCGGTTGGTGCAGGTGGTGCGGACGATCAGCCGACTCGTCGCCGGCAACTGCACGTCCCACCCGCGGTCCACCACCGTCAGGTACACATCCGACCCGGCGTCCGCCGCCTTCGGCTTGCCCTCCCGGGGGGCCACGGCCGCCCGCCGGCTGGGGTAGTAGTACGCCCCGCGGGCGTCGGTGCCGGCCGGGTGGGTGACGCTGTAGAACGGCCGGAACTCCACCCGCCCGCCGCCGTCCGGGTCTTCCCCCGTGACGCCGTCCACCGAGTACACCTCGTACCCGGTCGGCTGGCCGACCTCCGGCGTCACCCGGTACTCGTACCGGGCCTGCGTCAGGTCGATGGCCTCGGCCGTCTTGCTGAACAGGTTGACGCACGGCGTGCAGCCGAGCCGGAAGGTGGCGTCCGTCACCGCCTGGGGGAGGGTCGGCGGCACCTGCTTCAAGAAGATGTACACGTCCAGCCGCTGGCCGAACCCGCGGCTCGCCGCCTCCGGGAACCCGCCCACGTCGAAGTACCAGAACTTGGCCGGGTAGGCGAACAGCTCGGTCAGCAGCCGGTAGCCGGGGAAGCTGTGCGACGGGTACGGCAGCAGCCCGTCGGCGGCGTCGAACCCGACCGCCGACAGGGCGTCGGCCGGCGACCGCCTCACCACCCCGGCGTCCGGCTTGTCCGGGCTGGCCAGCCACACCTGGTCGGCGTGGCCGAAGATCAGCTCGTACAGCTCGGCCGCCGCCTGGTCGTCGCCGGCGATGTGGAACCGCAGCCGGTCCAGCGACAGCTTGGCGAAGGTGGCCCCGGCCTCGGCGGCGAGCTGGAGGTGCAGCACCCCGCCGGCCGACCGTGGCCGCTCGGTGTTGGGCGGCGGCTTCACCCCCTGCGGCGAGTCGGTCAGCCGGGCGGCCGTCACCCGCACCGGCCAGAGCGTCGCCGGGTAGACGGTCTGGAACTCGCACTCCACGCCGTCGGCCGCCCCCTTCGGCGTCAGCAGCGGGGTCTGCCGCGGGACGGTGAAGCCGTCCAGCAGCGGCGTCCGGGCCGGGTCGGCGACGAACTCGGCGGTCAGGACCGACGGCACCGGGGCCAGGTAGTGCGGGTACAGGACGGTGAACAGGGCGTCGGTCAGTTCGGGGAACTCGTCGTCCAGCTTGTGCCGCACCCGGCCGGCCAGGAAGGCCGACCCCTCCAGCAGCCGTTCCACGTGCGGGTCGAGGGAGTTGCCGGCCTCCAGCGACAGCCGGCCGGCCACCTGCGGGTAGGCGGCGGCGAACTCGACCGCCTGCTTCCGCAGGGCGTCCAGCTCGGACTGGTAATACGGGTACAGCTCGGCGCTCATGCGGGCTTCCGGCTCGGCGGGTCGATGGTGGCCTGCCCGCTGACCAGCTCGAGCACGGTGGTGAAGGACAGTTGGTTGGCCGGGTCGGCGGCCAGGGTGGCCTCCACCTGGAACCGCAGCTCCCGGGTCATCGGGTCGAGCGGCTGCTTGGGCACCACCACCCGCACGTTGGCCAGCCGGGGTTCGTGCCGGGCGATCACCTGCTCCACCGCCCGGGCGATCTCCTCGCACTGGGACTTGTCGGTGGCGTCGTAGGTGGTCAGGTCAGGCAGGCCGTAGGCCAGCACGGACGACTTCAGCTCCGGGCAGCAGGTGCCGCACACGGCCCCGGTCCGCAGCCCGGTGCCGTAGCACTTGGCCGCCCGCGGCTCACCCGGCCGGGGCATGTCCGGGCACTCCCGGGTGAGGGTCGGGTCGGCCAGCTTGGCGTTGAGTAAGTCGACCAGGTCGCGCTTGACTGCCTCCCGCATCTGCGTCTCGGAGTAGCCGACGGCCACCCCGTACCCGGCCGAGTCCGGGTCGGTCAGCCGGTCCATGAGGGACGGCATCAGTCGGCGGCCGAGGTCGGGTGCCATGCGGCGAGCATACCCGACCGGCGGCGGTGGGGGAAGGGGCTTGGCGGGTGACCCTTGACCCGCCACCGCCGGCGTGGTCCAATCCGCCACATGCCCCACGCCCCCGAGCCGCTGACCCTCACCCCGGACGAACTGGCCGCCCGGCTGGCCGACGGCGACCGCAACTTGGCCGGCCTGGTGCTGGCCGAACTCACCCTGCTCGGCCTCGACCTGCGGGCGGCCGACCTACGGTTCGCCCGGTTCACCACCCTCGACCTGCGGGGGGCCGACCTGTCCGGGGCCGACCTGTCGGGGGCGACGCTCGACGGCGTGTCGCTGCGGGGCAGTATGTTGCCGCGGGTGAGGCTGGTCGGTGCGACGCTGAGTGGCGTGGACCTGTCGGCGTGCAACCTGACCGGTGCCGATCTGACCGGTGCCGACCTGTCCGGCTGCTGCCTGGACGCCGCCATGCTGACGGCCGCGAAGCTGACCGGGGCCAAGCTGCGGGGGGCGAAGATCCGTGGGGCGCTGCTGACCGGGGTGGATCTGACCGGGGCGGACACGTTCGCCGCCGACTTCGGGGGCGCCATCGGGTATCGCCCGGCCTAACCGTCGGCCCGGGTCCGCTTGTTCCACCGCGGGTGGACCGGCGGCTTGTTGTTGACGCTCGGGGTGAAGTCCGGCGACCCCATCTCGATCCGCCAGGCGGCCGGCTCGAATTCGACCAGCGGGTGCCGGGCCAGCGTCTGCCAGCCGGCGATGTCCCGGCTCAACTGGCCCGGGTCCACCCCGTCCGCACCGCGGACCACCCGGGCCATCTGCCGGCCGACCTGCAGCATGGCCAGCAGGTGGACGGCGTTCTTGCCGGTGCCCCGGCTCAGGTCGTCCAGCGCCGTCGCCGGGTCGGCCCCGGCCTCACCGGGGTCGGTGCCGGCCACCCCGGGGTCGGTGTCGGCCGAGCTGCGGTGCTTCGGCCCCCGCACCAGGTTCCACGGCCACCAGCACAGGTTTTGGGCGAAGTCGTCGGTGCCGCCGCGGTCCCAGAACTTGGCGTTGGCCATGTCCTCCGGCCAGTACTTGGTCTGGGCCTTCGGCCGGTTGAACAGGGCGGCCACGTCCCGCAGTGGCTCGTGCCAGCCGGACCGGGCCAGGGCGTTCCAGAAGTCCCGCAGCACCCGCCACGGGACGACGTGGTGCAGGGCCAGGTCGAGCATCAGGTCGGGGTCAGCCTTGGCGTACTTGCCGAGGTGTCGCAGGCCGGCCAAGCGGATCACCGGCCGGTCGGTGTACGGCGGGCGGTTGGGCTGGTCCGGCCGGGCGTCGTGTAACAACCCGCGGCGGGCGTCTTTCCCGGCGGTCAGGAACCCCACGGCACACCCCCTACTCGGCCCGGCCGGCGACTTCGAGCTGTCGCAGGTCCAGGAGCGGGACGGCGTCCTCGCCGCGAAACAACAGCCGGGTGCCGAAACCGACCGCCGGCCCGTCCCCGTCCGCCCACGCGGTAGTGCGGCCGAGTTTGACCGCCTCATCGGCGTGTTCGGCGGACCCGGGGTATAAGGCCGGCAGGAACACGTCGCCCACCTCGCCGGAGGTGGCCATCAGCTTGGCCGGCAGCCAGAACAGGTCGCGGGGGAACTTGGGCGGGTTGCACACCACTGCGTCCACCTGGTCCAGTCCGACCCACAGGTACTTGCCCCGGGCGTACACCTCCAGCACCGGGCCGAAGCGGTCGTCGGCGTCCCGCAGGCTGCCGAACGGCTCGCCGTTGAACGACCCGGTGACGGGCGGGGCGGCGGCGTCGGCCCGGGCGAACAGGTCGGCCGCCCCGGCGGCGTCGCCGGCCTGCAGCCGGTCGTTGGCGTCCAGCCGTAACGTGACGTGTTCCGGGGCGTCGTCCATCAGGGCCGGGCGGGTGCCGGCGGCGAAGTAGTTGCGGCGGGCGGCGGCGGCATCCAGGCACAGCCGGTACGACTCGGCGGCGGCGGCCACCCCGGGGTTGTCGGCCGGCGGCAGGGCGTCCAGTTGGCGGCGGGCGCGGGCGTCGTCCCCGGCCAGCACGGCCAGCTCGAACAGGAACAGCCGCTTGCCGGCGTCGGCCGGGTGGGCCTTCACCTCGGCCAGTTGGGCGTCCAGGGCCAGGTGCAGTTTGCCGCCGCGGTACAGGTCGGTGGAGTTGAGCATGAGGCCACCGCGACGAGGGGGAAGTCAGGCCGTTGTACGAAACCGCCCCGCGGCGGGAGGCCGCCGCGGGGTCGGAGGAAGCCGCGGGGGGGCTTACATCTTGGCGTTCTTGGTCAGATCCCAGCCGACCGGGCCGACGTTGCCGGCCGGCTTGCCCATGGTGTCGAACTTGGTGTACGTGGTCTTGAAGTTGGCGAAGGCGAACTGCACGCTCTCGGTCGGGCTGTCGTCCCCGCCGCTCGACCCGCTCCACTGGATCGAGTCCACCATAACGAACTCGAACTCGTACTTGAGGAACACCTGCTGGCCGCTGTCCTTGCCGCCCGCCTTGCGGAGGATCACCTCGGCCTTGGCGAAGTGGTCGCCGGTGCAGTTGTGGGCGAACAGCACGTTGCTGGCGGCGTCCATCTTCTTCATGACGTTGAACCCGCTGACGTGCACCTTGCCGGCCGACATGCCGCCCTTGCCGGAGCTGACGGTGCTCGGGTTGCTCGACCCGAACGAGAAGCTGATGATGTCGATCTTGTCCTTCATCCCCGTGGAGGTGGACTCGCCCTTGACCCCATCGATCCACAGGTAAGCGTCGAACGGCATGGTAGCCCCTTACGTTGAGAGTGACACCGGATCGGGTTGCCGAGCGGCCACCCTTTGTGGCGTCGGCCCGCTTGTCGCGGGCCGCTTGTCGCTGGCCCACACCCCACTGAGCGATGGCCGGGCCGGCAGGCGGACAAGAATTTTGGCGGCCGCCGATTTCGGGCGTCCGCCCCGGGTACGGACGCCCGAACCCCCGCTCACGCCTTCTGCTTGGGCACGCTGGCCACCAGCCGCAAGGACGCCGACAGCGCCTCCAACTGGTAGTGCGGTCGCAGGTAGGCGATGGCGTCGTAGTAGCCCGGCCGCTTGGGGTCGCCCTTCACCTCGATGCGGGCGGCCTGGAGCGGCCGCTCGGCCTTCAGCCGGTCGCCGGCCATGCTCGGGTTGTCGAGCACGTAGTTCTGGATCCACAGGTTGAGCTTGCTCTCGCACTCCCCCGGCTCCATCTGCTTGCCCAGCCAGTTGCGGGCCATCACCTTCAGGTAGTGGGCGAACCGCGACGTGTTCAGGATCAGGTTGAGCTTGGTCGACAGCTCGGCGTTCGAGTTGGCCTCGGCGTCGAAGTACTTCTTGGCCTTCTGGCACGACTGGGTGCCGATGAACACGGCGAAGTCCTTGCCCTTGGCGTGGATGAGCGGCATGAACCCCAGGTTGGACAGCTCGAACTCCCGGCGGTCGGTGATGGCCACCTCCGTCGGGCACTTCATGGCCACGTCCCCCTGGTCCGTCTTGAAGGTGCTGACCGGCAGCCCCTCCACCTTGCCCCCGCCCTCGACGCCGCGGGTGCGGCTGAACCAGCCGTCCGACTTGTACGCGCTCGTCACCCGGGCGGCGTACGCCCAGGCGGCGCCCATCCACAGGTACTTGTCGTGGTCCTTGCCGTCCACCCCCTCCTCGTAGTTGAACTCGCTGACGGGTTTGGACTCGGCCCCGTACGGCAGCCGGCCGAGGACGCGGGGCATGCACAGGGCGGCGTACCGGCTGTCCTCGCTCTCCCGGAACGACTGCCAGCCGGCGTACTCCGGGGTGTCGAACACCTTGGCCAGGTCGCGGGGGTTGGACAGCTCGCTGAAGCGGTTCATGCTGAACAGCTTGGGGGCGGCGTTGGACACCAGCGGGGCGTGCGACGCCGCCGCGATGTTGCTCAGCCCCCGCAGCACCGTCAGGTCGTCGGCCGACCGGTCGAACTCGTAGTCGGCCACGAGTAGCCCGTACGGGGTGCCGCCGAGGACGCCGTACTCGGTTTCGTAGATCGACTTGAACAAGTTGCTCTGGTCGAACTCGACAGCCTTCTCGATGTCGCCGAGCACGTCCTTCTTCTTGGCGTTCAGCACCCGGATCTTCAGGTCCACCCCGGTCTCGGTGTTGTGCACCAGGTAGCTCAGGCCCCGCCAGGTGCCCTCCAGCTTCTGGAACTCGGGGGTGTGCAGCACCTCGTTCAGTTGGACCGACAGCTTCTTGTCGATTTCCCCGATCTGATACTTGATGAACCCTTCGACGTCTTTGCTCAGCACCTGGCCGGGCTTGACGATCGTCTTCAAGAACTCCTTGAAGTACTGGCGGTTCCGCTCCTTTTCGGCGTCATCCTCGGCCTCCCGGAAGGCGCCGCCGTCGATGATCTGGTCGAGCAGGTTGGCCTCGTCGGCCCCCGCCGCCGACGCTTCGGCGGCGGCCGGGGCCTCCGCCTGTGCTTG
Organism: Fimbriiglobus sp.; assembly: GCA_043787415.1. Lineage (GTDB taxonomy): Bacteria > Planctomycetota > Planctomycetia > Gemmatales > Gemmataceae > JAXMAZ01. Next base: position 31,746 of record JAYVUZ010000011.1, read on the forward strand.
TGCCTTAGCCATTGGCGGCCTCCTTCGGGGGCGAGTCCAGCCCGGCCGCCTTGGCCAGGGCCATCGCCTTTTCGGTGTTCGACATGATCTCGCGGAGCTTGTCTTCCAGCTTGTCGTTGCCTTCCATCTTGTTGAGCAGCTGGTTCAGCTTCTCCCGCGCCTCCAGCAACTCCTTGAGCGGCCCGATCTGGGCGGCCACCTTGGCCGGCGAGAAGTCGTCCATGCTCTTGAACTGGAGCTCGACGTTCATCTTGCCGCCCTCGGGCGTCAGCTTGTTCTCCACCCCGAAGGCCAGCCGGGGGGTGGCCCGCTGGAGCACCTCGTTGAAGTTGTCCCGGTCGATGCCGGTGAACTGCCGCTGCTTGATGGGCGGCAGCGGCTTGAGCGGCTGGCCGCTCAGGTCGGCCATGACGCCCACCAGGAACGGCAGCTCGGTCATCTCCATCGCGCCGTTCGTCTCGACCTCGTACTTGATCTGGACGCGGGGGCGGCGGTTGCGGCCGACCCAGTCCTGTTTGCTCTCGGCTCCCACGGGTCTGCCTCCAAAAGGGGGTTAGTCGGCCGGCGTGTCGAGGATGTTCAGCTCGCGGCGGATCTCGGCCATCATCTCCTCGTTCCGCACGAACGACCGGATCATCTCCGGGAACGGCTTGCCGCCTAGGTCGACCGCCCGCATGACCAGGAACGGCACCGGGCTGTGCGGCTCCAGCTTGCGCAGCAGCTCGGCCGCCTGCCGCAACTGCTGGTAGGCCGCCTCGCGGCTGATGGCCGGCGCCGCCGGGGCGGCCGACAGGGCCACCGGGCCGCCGCCGGCCGGGGCGTCGGCGGACGCCGCCACCGCCACCGGGTCGCCGCCGGTCTTCTGCTGGATCATGCCCCGGGCCAGCTCGTGGCAGTCGTCCAGGGCCGCCTTCAGGCCGCCCATGCCGGGGGCGAGGTGTTCGACCTCCGTCGGGTCGTCGGGCTTGGGCCGCTGGAGTCTGTCCCCCAAGAACGTCAACAGCCCGGCCAGTTCCGTGCGGCCGCGGTCGAGGTCGGCCAGCACCGCCCGCAGGTGGTCCACGTCGGCCGCCGCCACCGCCTTCTCGACCGCCGCCCGGTCGCCCTTCGGGTCGGCCCAGGCGTGCTGGCTGACCACGCCGGCGGCCGTCACCGCCAGCGGCAGGCTCCGCACCAGTTGCGGCAGGGCGGCCCCCTCGTTGTCGTCCCCCAGCCAGTTGTACGAGGCGTTGCGGCTGTCCAACTCGTCCGGGTCGAGCGGCGGCAGGAGGTACTCCCAGCCGTCGGCGGTCAGCCGGCGGAGCAGCGTCAGGCCGTCGGCCAGGGCGGCAAAGGCGGCCGGCGGCGGGCTGCCCGGCCCCCACCGGCTCTTGCCCCGCTCCACCTCCTCCCGGCGGGGCAGGGCATCCACCACCCACCGGGCGATCTGCAAGTCCTTGGCCTGCTCCCGCAGGGCCGGCAGGCAGGCCCGCAGCACCCCGGCCCAGTCGGCCGGCTTGTACTCCTTCGGCCGGCCCGGGTCGGTGTCCGAGTAGCGGGACGGGTCTTCGTCCTTCCGCATCTCCTCGACGCCGCACCGCAGGGTACGGAACACCACCTTGCTGCCGCCGGGGGCGTCGTCGCCCAGCGGGGCCACCAGGGCGTCGATGTCCGGCAGGAACCGTAGGTCAGCCATGCGTCGGGCGGGGGGGCCGCCATCCGGGGAGTGACGGTAACGAATGTCGCTGAGCGTATCCCGACTGTCGCGGCCGGGCAACAAAAAAGCCGCCATCAGTTGATGAGCACGGTCGGCGCCCCCATGACAATCGCCCCGCCGTGGGCCGTCAGGTCGCCCAACCGGGCGGCCGGCATCCCCCCAATGAGGACGGTGAACGACCCCAGAACGATCACGTCCGGCGGGCCGACGCACACGCATATGTCGCCCACCCGGGCGGCCGGCAGTCCGGCGATCAGCACGGGGATGCCGCCGGGCGGCAGGATCGGCCCGCCGACGTGCGGCACCAGCACCGTCACCAGCGGGCACACGTGCATGTCCCCGACGCGGGCGGCGGGCATCGGCATGGCGAACCTCCGGAGTGAGCGGGTGCGGCGCGGCGGGCGTCGTGCCGCGGACGCGGTCGTTTGTCGAGCCTGAGATCCCTGAGAGCCGCGACCGCAAGGGAGCGGTCGCTAGGGGGTTCAGAAGCTCATCGCGTTCACAGACGGCCGCTCCCGTGCGGTCGCGGC
>JAYVUZ010000012.1:0-57330 GCA_043787415.1 Fimbriiglobus sp.
GCGGGCCGTTGAACGGCCCGCCCCGCCTCACTCACTACCATGAAATTGCACTCCCTCGCTCCTGTCGGCCTAGTCCTTGCGACCGTTGTGGTCGCCGGCTGTTCCAGTAGTCTGCCCGCGTTGCCGGTGGCCAACGTCACAGGCACGGTCACTCTAGACGGCAAGCCCCTCGACCAAGGCACCATCGCGTTCGCCACCGACGGCCGCCCGCCCCAGGTGTTCGAGATCCGCGACGGCAAGTTCAACGGGGCCGCCATGGTCGGCAACAACGTGATTTCGATTTCGTCCAAGAAACCCATGACCTTCGCCGGCGGCAAAGATCCGAGCGGCGGTCGCTTGGGTAAGGGCAACATGGGCCGGCCGCCGGAAGCCGGCGGGGCGCCGCCCAAGGGGCCGGAGGAAGAGATTCTGCCCGTGGCGTACAACACGAACAGTAAAGAGACCCGGGTTGTCGAGTCCGGCGGGGCTAACAAGTTCGACTTCGACATCAAGTTGGGTAAAAAGTGAGCGGATGCTGAGGCGGTCTGACGGTGCTTGCCGCAAGGCAAGCACTCTCACATAGCAGGGGGTCCGCGAGGGGGTGTTAGCAGGGCCAACGCTCCGCTCACGTCCATCCGTCGTGGCGGCGTAACTGCCCTGTTCGGGGCCGGGTCGGTCAAGTTCCTGAGGGACAGCACTGCCTTGCTGATTCTCGGCCGCATTGCCACTTGCGGCGATGGTGGCGTGGCCGGCGACTACTGACCGGCCGTCACAAGCTCGGCCCACCTGGGGGCGGGACGGCTGTAATCGCCCCGCCCCCGTCCGTTCTTACATATCGTATATGGCTTTTACTCGAACGATCGCCCTCTTGGCCGTCTGGTTTTCGCTGACACTCGCCCTGGCGGGCTGTGGTGGGGGGAAGCCGCCGGCCGTGGTCGCCGGCCCCGGCTGGTTCGAGGACGCCACCGACCGGCTCGGGCTGACGTTCGTCCACGACCCCGGCCCGCTCGACGACTACTTCATGCCCCGGGCGATGGGGTCCGGGTGCGCCCTGTTCGACGCCGACGGCGACGGCCGGCTGGACATCCTGCTGCTCCAGAACGCCGGCCCCGGGTCCGGCAGGCGGAACCAACTCTTCCTCCAGAAGCCGGACGGCACCTTCGCCGACGCCTCGGCCGGCAGCGGGCTCGACTTCGACGGCCACAACATGGGGGTGGCCGTCGGCGACCTGGACGGCGACGGCCGGCCCGACCTGCTCGTGACGCAGTACCGCGGCGCCCGGCTGTTGCTCAACCGGGGCGGCGGTAGGTTCGCGGACGTGACCGAGGCGGCCGGAATCAACAACCCGCTGTGGGGCACCTCGGCCGCGATGTTCGATTTCGACCGGGACGGCAAGCTGGACCTGTTCCTCGCCAACTATGTGGATGTGGACCCGGCCAAGGTGTGTTCGGACACGGCCGGCAAGCGGGAGTTCTGCGGGCCGATCTTCTTCCCCGGCACGGCCGCCCGGCTGTTCCGCAACCTGGGGGTGACGGACGGCGTCCCGCGGTTCGAGGACGTCAGCCTGAAGTCCGGCGTGGCCGCCCTGCCCGGCCCCGGCCTGGGGGTGTACTGCGCCGACCTGACCGGCGACGGCTGGCCGGACGTGTTCGTGGCCAACGACGAGCAGCCGAACCGGCTGTGGGTGAACCAGAAGGACGGCACCTTCAAGGAGGAAGGGGTCAGCCGGGGGCTGGCCCTGGACGACATGGGCAAGCCGGGGGCCAACATGGGGGTGGCGGCCGGGGACGTGGACGGGGACGGGCTGATCGACCTGTTCGTGACCCATCTGGCCGACGAGAAACATACCCTCTGGCTCCAGGGGCCGGCCGGCACCTTCGCCGACCGCACGCTGAAGACGGCCGCCACCCGCACCAAGTGGCGGGGCACCGGGTTCGGCACCCTGCTGTGCGACTTCGACCGGGACGGCCGGCCGGACCTGGTGCTGGCGAACGGCCGCATCAGCCGGGGGCCGCAGTCGGCCGCCGGGCTGCCCGAGTTCTGGCGGCCCTACGGCGAGCGGAACCAGGTGCTGCGGAACCTGGGCGGCAAGTTCGAGGACGTGTCCGAGGCCAACCCGGCCCTGTGCGGCACGCCCAACGTGGCCCGGTCGCTGGCCTGGGGGGACATCGACGGGGACGGCCGGCCGGACCTGCTGGTGACGGTGGTCGGCGGCCCGGCGCGGCTGCTGCTCAACCGCTCGCCGGACACGAACCACTGGCTGGGCGTACGGCCGGTGACGGCCAACGGCCACGACGCCCACGGGGCCGAGGTGCGGGTGACGGCCGGCGGGGCGACGCACCTGCGGGTGTGCCACCCGGCGGCCAGCTACCTGGCCAGCAGCTCGCCGGAGGCGCTGGTCGGGCTGGGCGACAACGGAAGCTACGACGGCGTGGAAGTGCGGTGGCCGGACGGCGGCCGGGAGACGTTCCCCGGCGGCCCGGCCGACCGCCGGCTGACACTCACGCAGGGCGGCGGGGTGGCTGGGGCGAAGCGGTAGGGCAGGTGCGTTTTTTGTAGGGTGGTGCCGAGTCTGCGAGGCCCACCGTTCGCGTCCAGCCGCCCGACGGTGGGCCTCGCAGACTCGGCACCACCCTACAAAAGCACCTTGTCAGCGGCTCTCGTTCAGCGGCGGGGCTGTCGCAACAGCCAAGCGATCAGCCGACTCACTATCCCCCGCCGAAGCGGCGGCAGCGGGCGGGCCTGGGCCTCCCGCATCCGCCTCTCATACGGCTCGTGCCCGACCCGGTCGTAGTACGCCATCGCCTCGGCCCTCTCCGGGGGGCCGAACGGCTGGATGCTCTCGTCGCTACAATCATTGCCGTACCACACACGTCCGCCGGGCACGGCTGCCTCAAGCCACTCGGCACACCGCACGATCTGCGGCAGGTTGCCCCGCTCGTACCCTGGACCGTAGTAATCGTTGAACAGGTTTGCGTCGTACCAGTGGGCGGCCGGGTCAGGCAGAAAGGACGGATCGTCTTCGTATCGCAGCGGCCTACGGGTGCCGAAGTCGTCCACTGGGTCCAGTCCGACGCCTACCACAAATCGGTCCCGTAGGCTCGACACGGCGGTCTGGGACAGCGGCTCGTCGAGTCGCAGGTACAGCTCCACTCCCATCGACATGGGTCATCCTCGCTAGCGCTTCGGGCTGCGATCCGCACCCCGCGCCGGGCGGGTGTTCCACTCGGCGGCGTACCCGGCTTGCCCGGCCGGCGGCGGGGTGTCCGGCGGGTACGTCCGCATCGCGGCGAACGGCAGCGGCCCGACCCGCCCGCCGGTGACGGTGGTCGGGGCCGTGTCCTTGCAGTAGCCGCGGGTCCGCAGCACGAACGACCGCACCCACCCGGCCGGCGGGGGCGGCGGCACCGCGAACTCGGCCGTCACCTCGTCGCCGGGGCCGGCCAGCACCAGCCGGTCGTCGGCCGCGGTCAGCAGCGGCGTCACGTCGCCGGTGCGGGTGAGCCGGCCCGCCCAGGCCGTCACCGCCACCGCCTCCAGCCGGCCGTCGTCGTACTCGACGGGCGGCTTGCCGCCGGGCAACACCTCCTGCACGAAGCCGCGGTGGTCGAGCGTCGCCTGGGCCACCGGCAGCGTCGTCACCCGGCCCGGGTCGGTCGCCGGCGCCAGGTAAATCTGGTCCCACTCGACGCGGAGGTTGGTGCGGATGCGGACCGGGCCGGCGGCCGGGTCGAGCAGCCCGGTCACGTCCCGGGTGATGACCCGCGGCAGGCCGGCCGGGAAGCCGAGGTCGCCGAGCGCCTTCCAACTGCCGTCCCGCTGCCGCTGCTCCAGCACCGGGGCCACCGTCGGCACCCCGGCCTGTGTCGCTGCGTAGATCGACTCCGGGAAGGCGTAGTCGGTCCACCCGGCCAGCACCAGAAACAGCCGGCGGGACTTCGTAAGGTGGGCCGAGTCTTCGAGGCCCACCGTTCGGGAGGGGAGCGCAACGGTGGGCCTCGAAGACTCGGCCCACCCTACGAGCCGGTCGGCGAAGTCGAGTTCCACGAAGTGGTCCTCGGCGTAGCCGAGCCACGAGCGGGGCAGGAAGCCGTCGGCCCGCTTGCCGTCCCGCTCCCGCAGGGTGGCCGTCACGTCCCGGCCGCGGTGGTCGGTGGCCGTCGCCGGGAACACCCGCTCCTCGTCCTTGAAGCCGAGCAGTTCGCCGGACGGGTACGGCGGGCCGCCGACGAACCGCTCGTCCGGGAACACGCTCGTCGCCGCCGGGTGGTCGATCACGTCGAGGGCCAGGTGGTCGAGGTACAGCACCTCGTCCATCGGCTCGGCGACCTTCAGCACGTACTTGCCGTCGCGGGGCACCAGGCGGCCGGGTTCCACCTTCACCGCCTCCGTCGGCCGGGCCGGGCGGACGGCGGCGGTCGGCCCCAGCTCGCCGAGGGCGCCGCCGCCCAGGAAGTCGGTGACGTAGGCGAACCGCTCGCCGTCCCACACGAACAGCACCGGGCAGGAGGTCGGCTTGCGGCTCAGCTCGGCGATGTGCAGCACCTGACAGGCCGGCTGGCTCAGCTCGGCCTGGATCATGGCGTCCGGCCAGCGGATGCGGATCGCGTCGGCCGACTCGGCCTTGCCGATGCCCAGTTCCACCGGCAGCAGCGACTGGCCGAGGCCGGCCGAGAGGGTGGTCAGCTCGACGGCGGCGCGGGTCAGCCCGGCGGTGGCGGCCACCCGCGAGCCGATGCCGTCGGCGTTCACCCGCAGCACCCGCGGCGACCCGGGGTCGCGCCGCTCCCGCCGGCCGGACAGGGCCACCCGCACCGACGAGTAGCCGGTGGCCTTGCCGCGGAACAGCCCCGGCCCGGCGTCGGTCCAGGTGAGCAGGTCCGGCACGCAGTCGCCGTCGAGGTCGCCGACGGCCACGGCGTGCAGGCCCATCAGTTCGGGGAAGGCGGCCGACCGGGGGGCGAACTTGCCGCCCTCGTTTTGCACCAGCACCGGCTTGCCGCCGCTGAGGCCGAGCAGGTCCGGCCGGCCGTCGCGGTCGAGGTCGATGTGTTGGGCGTGCGCGAGGGCCGGGGCGCCGAGCGCACCCGGGGCGAAGCGGGTGGCCAAGTTCTCGTCCGGGGCGTCACGGGTGCTGACGAGTAGGATCGGCGTACCGCCGGCGGACAAGAGGATCAGGTCGGACTGCTCGTCCCCGTTGGCGTCGATGACGAGGCCGCCGTTCCACCGCGCCGCCGGCACCGCCGGCAGGTCCGGGCCGGCGTGCCACCGCATCAGCCGGTCGTTCAGCAGCACGACCGGGGTGGCGTTGTCGCGGAGTACGAGTAGGTCGGGGTCGCCGTCGCCGTCCAGGTCGGTGACGACCACGCCCGTCACCGGCCCCGCCACCAGCAGCGGGGCCGGGCCGTCGGCGACGCGGAAGGCGACGGCCAGCGGGGCGGCGGCCTTGTCCTTCCACGGCAGGGCGACGCCGACGTTCAGGGCCACCACCAGCCCGCCGCCGGCCGGCGGGCTGCCGGTCAGGCCGATCGCTGCGGCGGCCGGGTCGGCCGCGTACCGGCACAGCACCAGGTCGAGGTCGCCGTCCTGGTCGAGGTCGGCCCAGGCGGCGGTCAGGAACACGCCGGCCAGCTTGTCCAGGCCGGCCGCCGCGGTCACGTCCTCGAACCGCCGGCCGTCCACGTTCCGCAGCAGGGTGACGCCGGCCGCACTCGTTAGCGCGAGGTCCGGCCGGCCGTCGTTGTCGAAGTCGCCGACCGCCGCCCCGAGGCTGGCCCGCTTGCCGAGGGCCGCCGTGGCGTCGGTGAACTTGCCGCCGCCGTCGTTGTGCAGCAGCACGTCGCCGGCCGCCGTGGCCGAGAGGAGTAGCAGGTCGGGCCGGCCGTCGCCGTCGTAGTCGAGGCGGACCAGGGTGGCGCCGAACCGCTCCCGCACCTTCGCCGTCAGCGGGTCCGTCGGGTTCGCCCAGGCCGGCGGCGGGGTGACGGTCAGCGGCACCGGCTCGAACAGCGGCAGCGGGCCGACCCCCGGCGGGGCGACCGGCAACGCTCCGATGCACAGGCCGTACCGGCCGAAGTCGGTGTACGCCTTGCCGTACTCCTCGTCGGCGTCCCCGGCCATCAGGTCGGTGAAGTCTTTCAGCAGCCGGGTCCGGCCCGCCTCGTCGGTCAGGGCGTGCTGGGCCAGCTTGTACCGGGCGGCGTTCAGGTGCGGGTTCAGCCGGAGCGCCGTTTCCAGATGCCGCCGGGCTTCCGCCGATTCGGCGGCGTCCGGCAGGCTGGAGGCCCGGAGCAGCCAGGCGTGCGGGTCGGCCGGGTCCAGTTCGGTGGCCCGGACGAAGTGCCGCTGGGCGTCGGCCAGGTCGCCGTCGCTCAGGTACACGACCCCCAGGTTGTAGTGGGCGTGGGTGTTGTCCGGCTCGGCGGCGAGCACCGCCCGGAACTCGTCGGCGGCGAGGGCGAAGTTGCCCTTCTTGGCCTGGTCGTTCGTGCTGCCGCCGCCCTCGTTGTACAGGGCGATGCCGCGGTTCACTCGCGGGGCCGTCCAGCCCGGGGCGAGGGCCGCCGCTTCGGCGAAGGCGTCGGCGGCGGGGAGGTACTTGTACTGGCCCATCAGCGCGATACCGCGGGCGTTGGCCAGGGCGGCGGCCGTCAGGTCGCCGCGGCCGGCCGGCTTGCCGAGCAGGAGCCAGGCGGCGACGGCGACGACGGCCAAGGCGAGGACGACGAGGGCGAGGCGGCGGGTGGTCATGGCGTTGTTCTAGGCGGGCGGCCGGTCACTTCTTCAACTGGTCGAGCAGCTTCCGCGGCCGCGGGTCGTCCGGCCGGGCCACCTTGACCGCCCGCTCGGCCGCCGCCACCGCCTCCGGCTTGCGGCCGACGGCCGCCAGCAGCTCGGCCAGCGTGGCGTGCCCCTCCCACTCCTCCGGCCGGCGGTCGATGAACTGCTGCACCGCCGTCACCGCCTCGTCCGGCCGGCCCAGGGCCGCCAGCGCCCGGCCGCGGTACAGGAAGCCGACGGCGTAGTCCGGCTTCAACTCGGTGGCCCGCTGGAGCGACTCGGCCGCCCGCCGGTAGTGCCCCTCGGCGGCCGGCTTGCCGAACGCGCCCTCGGCCCGCTGGCCGAGCTGCAGTTCGCCGATGCCGGTGAAGGCGTGGGCCATCACCAGCCCGGCGTCGTCCCGCAGGGCGTCGGCCAGTACCGTCACCCCCTCGTCCAGCCTGCCGGCCGACACCAGGTTGCGGCCGAGCAGCAGCCGGTTGGGCGGGGCCGGGTACTCGGCCACCAGCGTGCGGGCGGTGTCGGCGGCGTCGGCGAACCGGCCCTCCCCCTCGGCCTGGGTGATCGTCTGGACGAGCGCCTGCCGGCCCCGCAGCAGCGGCCCGAGGGGGGTCAGGAACGGGTCCGGCCAGGGCCGGTCCGGCGGCAGTAGGGAGGCGGCGTACTCGTACCCGGCGGCTTCTTTGGGGTTGCCGGCCCGGCGTTGGATGCCGGCCAGCAGGCCGGCCGCGTGCTGCTGGGCGAACGGGTTGCGGGCCGTGTTCCGGAGCAGCGACTTGGCCGCCGCGTCGTCCCCGCGGTCCACCGCCAGAACGGCCAGCCGGTACGCCGCCCGCAGGTTGTTCGGGGCGGCCGTCAGCACCTCCCGGCCGATCGCCTCCGCCTCGGCCGGCCGGCCGGTCTCGGCCAACAGGTCGGCGAGAGCCAGCTTGGCGGCGGTGGCGTGGTCCGCGTCGGGCAGCTTGCCGGCCAGGGCGGTGCGGACCAGGTCCGCCGCCGCCACCGGGTCGGCGGCACGGAGCAGCGTGGCCTGGAAGTACGGCCAGCGGCCGTCGGCCGGGTCGAGGTCGCCGGCCGTGCGGTAGCACGCCGCCGCCTCGTCGCCCCGGGCGTGGGCGTGGAAGGCCAGCCCCAACTCGCCCCAGGCGGCGGCACTACGGGGGGCGTCCAACACCGCCTGCCGGCGGGCATTGCCGAGTGCCACCAGCGGCGGGTCGGCCCACTCGGCCGGCACCGGCGGCGGCGGGGGCGGCACCGGGCGGCTCAGTCGGCGGGCGGCGAACGTGCCGCCGACGGCGAGGCCGGCCACGGCCAGCAGCAGGAAGACGGCTTGTCTCACGGCCGGCCCTTCCCCTTCTCCAAAACCAGCCGGCGGTCGGCCGGGCCGCCAGGGAACGTCTCCCGGGTGCCGTCCGGCCAGCGGGCCTCGATGCCGTCGAACGTGTCACGCGCTCCGAGGCCGAACAGCGCCTCCGGGCTGCTGCTCGACAGGTAGCTGTCGGCCGGCTGGATGACACGCAATAGCGTCTTGCCGCCGGCCGTCAGCCGCAGTTCGGTGCCGTACAGGTCGCGGCCGCCGAGGGCCGGGTCGGTGCCGCGGACGCCCAGCCAGTGGCCGCCGGTGGTGGCGTTCGTGTACACCCGCGCCCGGTCGGCGGTGGCCAGCACCAGCAGGTCCGGCCGGCCGTCGCCGTCGAGGTCACCGCAGGCCAGCCCGCGGCCCACGTTGGGCCGGCCGCAGAACGCCGGGTCGGCGGCCGACACGTCCTCGAACTTGCCGTCCCCGGCGTTGCGGAGGAGCTGGTTCCGCTCGCCGTACGGCCGCCAGAAGTCGGGCAGGTGCGGGGCGTCGGCCGGCGGGCCGCGGTACACCCGGCCGTTGACGATGGCCAGGTCGAGCCGGCCGTCCAGGTCGAAGTCGGCCGCCAGGGTGCCGAACCCGGTGCCCCGCCACCGGGTGCGGGTGACGTTGGCCGACGTGGTGGCGTCCTTGAACTGGCCCGGCGGCCCCTGCTTCCACAGGGTGTTCGTCTCGCTGGTCAGGTGGGTCACGAACAGGTCGAGCAGCCCGTCCCCGTCCAGGTCGCCGGCCGCAACGCCCATGTTAGCGTAGGAGTGACCCATGCCAGTGAAAGCCAGGCCGCGAGACAACGCCTCCTCCTTGAACGTGCCGTCCGTCTGGTTCACCCACAGGAAGTTCGGCTTGCCGTCGTTGGCCACGAACACGTCCGGCCAGCCGTCCCCGGTCAGGTCGGCACAGTACACCCCGAGGCCGGGGCCGGTCTTGGCCCCCAGCCCGGCCGGCACGGTCACGTCGGCGAACGTCGGCACCCCGTCCTTCACCCCCAGGTTGTGGAACAGCCGGGCGGCCGTGCCGGGAAAGGTCTTCGGGCCGCAGTAGTCGCGGGTGCCGTCCGGGGCGCTGCACGGCCAGGAGGCGTCGTAGTCGATGTAGTTCACCACCACCAGGTCGAGCTTGCCGTCCCGGTCGTAGTCGAAGAACGAGGCCGAGGCGCCCCACAGCGGGTTGTTCACGCCGCTGGCGGCGGTCACGTCCCGGAACTTGCCGCCGCCCTCGTTGCGGAACAGCCGGGCGCCGGTGTACCGCGTGATCAGCACGTCCGGCCGGCCGTCGTTGTCCACGTCGCCCACCGCCACCCCGACGTTGTGGCCGTCGAAGTCGAGGCCGCTGCCGGCCGAGGCGTCCCGGAAGGTGCCGTCCGGGTTCTGGAGGTAGAGGGCGTTCGTCTTCCCCGACCCGGGACCGGCCGTCTGGAGGAGTAGCAGGTCCATGCGACCGTCGCCGTCGGCGTCGAAGACGGCGCAGCCGGCGGCCATCGACTGCGGCATGAAGTACTGGCCGGTCGGCCCGGGGTCGTGGATGAAGCGGACGCCCAGCCGGTCGGTGGCGTCCTCGAACCAGCCCGGGCCGGCGCGCGGCGAGTCGGTCGCCAGGACGGGGGGCACGGGCGGCTGGGCCGGCGGGCCGCACCCGGTGGCGAGCAGCGCGGCGAGTAGCACGACACGTCTCATCGGGGGGAGACCCGGGGAGTGAGTGGTGCGGCCCGGTCGGACCGGGCTACGGGTTGTGTGGCGGGCCGTGCGATCGGCCGGCCGTGCAGGCAACTTGAAATCGTACCGTTCGGGCGAGGTGCTGAACAGCCTTAAGTTGCCGCCCGCGAGTGAATCCGCCCGGCGGCGCGGCCCGGCGGCCGGCCGGGTGCAGCCCGCTCCCGCCCGACCCTGTCCCCGCTGGACGACCGCCAAGTGCCGGCCAGCGGCCCGGACCCGACGTTCGGCACCGGCGGTCTACTTTTCGGCGGTGGCCGCCGGCCCGGATGGCGGGGTGTCTGTGCTGACCGCCCGCTCCGAAACCGGCCCCGACGGGATTCGGACCAGCCGTTCAGTCATTGCTCGGCTGACCGCCGACGGGTCGCCGGCGGCACGGCCGACCTGGTGGTGACGCCAGGGGTCGGCGGCGGGCCGCAGGTGGCGGTGTTCGGCGGCCGCACTGTGCCGGGCAGCGTGCGGCGGCTGGTGAACGACTTCTACACCTTCGAGGAGGGCCAGCGGGGCGGGGCGAAGGCCGCCGTCGTGGGCGGCAAGCTGGTGTTCGCGGCCAGCCCCGGCGGCGGCCACCGGGCGCGGACGGTAGACGCCCGCAGCCTGCTGGCCGCCGCCCCGACCACGCCGGACGACCTGCCGCTGGAGCAGGACCGCTTCATCGGCGACCCGGCCGACCGCGGCGGGGTGCGGCTGGTGCTGCGGCCGGAGGCCGGGCAGGTGCCGGCCGAGGTCGGCAGCGACAAGCCGGTGCCGGTGGCCGGCCGGGCGATCGCCGCCGAGGACGAACCGCTCACCTTGACTGGGGTGCTGGTGGGGTGAGACGTGAGTTCAAGGCGAGCGGCCGGTGTGTGCCGGCCGCTCGCCCAAAGCCACCCCCGCTCGTAAACAGGCGAACATGTGCGACCCGATCGGGCCACCATCGGTGCCCTTACCGTCGTGACGCCGCCGGACCCGGACGCCGACCCCCAGCACCTGCTGACCCTCGCCCGCACCGGCGGGGCGGCCCTAGGGCCGCTGCTGGAACGCTACCGCCAGTACCTCACCCTGCTGGCCCGCATGGAGATCGGCCGCGGCGGTATGGGCGTGGTGTACGAGGCGGTGCAACAGTCGCTCGGCCGACGGGTGGCGGTGAAGACGCTGCCGGCCGCCGCCGGGCTGTCCGCCGGCGACCTTCGCCGCTTCCTGCACGAGGCCCGCACCGCCGCACCGCTGGCCCACCCGCACATCGTCCCAGTGTTCTTCGTCGGGTTCGACCGCGGCACGCACTCCTTCGCCATGCGGCTGATCCGCGGCCGGCCGCTGGCCGAACTCATCGAACGCCCCCGCCCCGGCCGCTCGACCCACCCGCACCCGGACCCGCTGGCCGTCACCCGGGCAGCGGGAGCGGGAGTTGTCCCGCAAGGTCGGGGCCTTCTACGACCGGCTGTCGCAGATCGACGGCGGCCCGCGCACCGACCGGCTGGCGGCGGTGGCCCGCCGGCGGGTGGCCGACATCGACGCCCGGCTCGGCGACCTCGCAGCCGCCGACGCCGCGTACACTGACGCCAGCGGGCAGCTTCGCCAGTTGGCAGCGGACGATGCCACCTGGACCGAGGCGGGGCGGGAAGCCGCCGTCTCTGCCACCGACCACGGCCACCTGCTCCGCACGCTGGACCGCCCCGACGACGCCGGCCGGCAGCACGCCGCCGCGTCCGCCGGCTTCCGCACCCGCACCGCCGCCGGGTCCGACCTCCGGACGTTCGTTGCAGGCGGCAGTCCGTCTTCCAGCCGACGGCCCGGCGGTGTTGCACGGGATGCCTGTCGGTGACGCCCCGCCGGACCCGGTGCCGGCGGGGCTGGCCGGCCACCTGGCCGAGCCTGTGCCGGAGCCGGTGTTCCCGCCGGCCGAGCGACCGGCGTGGTCGCGGCTGGCGGCGGTGCGGCCGGGCTAACCCCGGCGGCCGGCCGGTGCTTCACTGACAGCCCGCTGTCACTGGTCGATGCCGGCCACCTCGCCGCCGTTCCGCGTGACGTAGGCGAACAGGGCCACCGGGCTGGTGCTCGACTTGAGGAAGTTGACCGACCCGTCGCACCGCAGGGTGTTCACCCCGCCGGTGTGGAAGCTATACGGGCTGACCAGGTTGGTCACGTTGATGAACTCGCAGCCGAGGATGTCCACCGACACGCCGGAGGTCACGTCCTTGTGCCCGTACAGGATGGGGGTGCCGTTCTGGTCGGCCCAGGTGCCCCGCGAGTACATGTCGATGGCGCTGCCCACCCCGATGACCGGCAGCGGGGTGACGCCCGAGCGGTTGTTCGGCACGGCCATCAGGCTGCGGCCCCGCAGGTAGATGTTCAGCCCGCGGCCGGCCAGTTCGCCCATGAGCATAGTGTTACTCGTACCATCCGTGATGGATACGATGGTGTTGCCCTTGCCCGTGCCGGTCGCCTTGCCGCGGCCGGCCGTGCCCACGCTCAGGGCGCCGCTCGAGTCGGCGTTGGTGGCCGGCGTCTGGAGCGGGGTACCCCCGCACCGGGTGACGGCCGCCGGGTCGATGCCACTGTACGGCCAGTAGTCGGTGCGGCTGTAGCGGTTGCCCAGCGGGAACCCGTAGTCGCCGTTCATCACCATGTCGTAGTTGGCCAGGTCGGTGCCCTGAGGGGTAGACGGGCAGACGAACACTTTGACCACCGTGGCCCCGGCGATGTTGCTCGCCGTCGGGGCCGGGGCCGGCAGGTTGAGCGGGTCCAGGATGCTAATCTGCCGGTTCACCAGCTTGGCCAAGTTGTCCTGCTCCACGTTCTCCACCGCCATGACGATGGCCGTGAACCCCTGGAGCTGGTTGCCGAAAATGTTCGCGGCGGCGATGCCGGCCCGCTGGCGGACGGTCTGGCCGTCGGTCGCCAGGTTCGGGTGGTCGAACCCCCAGGCCGGGAACTTGCCGTTGCCCGACTCGAAGTTGTGGAAGGCCAGGCCGAGCTGCTTCAGGTTGTTCTGGCACTGGGCGCGGGCGGCGGCCTCGCGCACCTTCTGCACGGCCGGCAGCAGCAGGCCGATCAGGATGGCAATGATCGCAATCACAACCAACAGTTCGATCAACGTGAAGGCGGACCGGGAGCGGTGAAAACGAGACACGACGACACCTCCGGGGAGAACGGATGAGGACGCCGAACCGGAGCCGGGGGAAGTAATACCTACCACCCGACGGCTTGTTACAGGTGCCCGGAGTATACGCCGAGGAAATACCCCCCGCCAGTAGATTTTTCATCCGGGGCGAGACAATGTTCACCCGCTTTTCACACCTTACCGCTTGACAACCGCCCGGCGTCCGGTGATACCCGCCACCAATCGAACGGGGGGATGCCATGCGCGGTACGGTCGCAAGCGGGGTCGCAGTCCTGGGGCTGGCCGCGGGGGCACAGGCCCAGATGCCGGGCACGCCGGTCGGCACGCCGCTGGTGCAGCCGGTCGGCAGCCGGCTGCCGCAGGCGGTGCCGAGCGTCGGGGCGAAGGTCGGCACCGGGCCGGGCGGCATCCCCGGCGGCCTCGACCCGCTCGGGCCGAAGCCGGACGGCAAGGCCATCGAGCTGACCAACGTGGTGGCCCCGTACCCGGGCCAGCCGAAGCCCACGCCGAACTTCTGGGAGAAGCTGGAGGCCCGCTGGTTCGCCCTGTTCGAGAGCGACCGGCCGGCCGTCAAGCCGAGCAACTGGACCCCCGGCCTCGGCCGCCGCAACCGCGACCGGAAGGAAGCCCGGGAAGAAGAGGCGCGACGGCGATAGGTAGCCCGCGGTTCGTAGCCCGACGCGCGAGCGAGGACGCATCCTCGCTCGCGCGTCGGGCTACGAACCCAGTCAGCGGAGCGTGTCGAGCACGTTCATCCGCATGGCGCTGATGGCCGGCACCAGCCCGCCGAGGCGGCCCATGGCCAGGGTGAACAGCATCCCCACGGCCGCCACCTCGCGGTCCACGTCGATGGTCAGGGCGACGCTCTTGCCGCCCGGCCCGCCCCCGCCGCCACTCAGTTGCGACACCGACGACCGGCCGTCGGCCAGCACGTAGGCCACCAGGCAGCCGAGCGCCCCGCCGATGACGGCGATGGCCAGGCTCTCCAGCAGGAACGACACCGTCACCTGCCACCGCTTGAACCCGAGCAGCCGCAGCACACCGATGTCCTTGATCCGCTGGGCGATGGACGCAAACATGGTCGTCATCATGCCGAACACGCCACCAATCGCCATAACTACGCAGACGACGACAATGGCCGTCAGGAAGAAATTGTTGGTCTTCGTCAGCTCGGCATAGTAGTCCGGCTCAGCGAACGCCCGCAGCTTCTGCTGGGTGTAGCGGGTGGTCAGGTGGTGGGCCAGCGCCTGGGCCGCCTCCCGGGTGTCGGCGTCCGTCCGCATGACCAGCGTCGTGTACTTCTCCTTGCCGAACGGGCCGTAGATGCGGCTGAACCGCCGCGCCCAGATTTCCGACCCGAAGGTGGTGCCCTCCGACTTCATGACGCCGGTGACCACCCAGTCCATCTCGCCGAGGGTGAAGGTGTCGCCGGTCTTCAGGGTGCCCTTGCCCAGGTCGGCCCCGAACACCCCGGCGATGCCCTCGCCGAGCACGCACTGGATGCGGGACTGGTCGTCCACCCCGCTGGCGTTGAACCACTTGCCGCCGGGGTACAGGCTGATGTTGTGTACCTCGGCCGCCACCAGCGGGTCTTCGAGGGTCCGCATCTGCACGAACCGCCGCCGCGGCGGGTTGCTGCCGGGGATCGGCTGGTTGACCGAGTAGTACGTCTCCCGGCTGGCCAGGAACCGGGCCTTGCCGTCCCGCTCCGTATTGCGGACGCCGACCGGGGCCGGCAGCGGCCGGTCCTTGGCGTCCAGGGTGGCCACCGCCCGCTCGACGTTGTCCAGGTCGCCGTACCCCAGGTTGGAGAAGATTTCGTCGTTCGACCCCTCGCTCAGCACGAACACGTTGCCCGGCACCCCGGTGTTCTCCGTCAGGTTGTTCATGCCGTTCACGAAGGCCAGCAGGAACACCAGAAGCGCAATCACTCCCGTGAAGGCAAAGGCCGTCATGGCGTTGGTCTTCCACCGCACGCGGACGTTCCGCAGGTTGTAGGCGAGCGGCACCTTGCCGATGAGGAGTAGCAGGCCGAGGTCCAGCCCGTACACGGTGAGGATGACGAACGGCCAGTGCTGGACCAGGGCCGGCGGCAGCTTCTCGTGCAGCGGGGTCCGCATGAAGTCCGCCAGCGCCGGCGACATCTTGGCCAGGTCGGCCTCCTTCTCGCGGGCGGTCTTGGGGGGGCCGATGGGCACGTCTTGCGGGGCCGGGAGCAGAAACTTGGCGATGACGGCGAAGTGCCCCCGCTCGGGCAGCGGCAGCCGGCTGACCACCTCCACCGACACGGCCAGCAGGGTGACGAGGATGACCAGCCCGGCGAAGGCGGCGAACAGCCGCTGGCCGGTCCGCACCAGCCACGACTGCCGGCCGACGGCGTCGGTCAGCACCGACTCTTGTGGCACCAGCGCCGGCAGGGCCAGCAGCAGGGCGGACAGCGGCAGCAGGCTGAGGCCGAGGACGAGCACCGTGCTGACCAGGCTGAGGACGCGGCCGAGCAGGGTGCGGACGAAGCGGAGCATCGGCGGGCCTCTGGGCGAGCGGCCGGTGTCAGCCGGCCGACGGCTCGCGGGGTCGGGGGGCGCCATCTGATAACCCGGAAGCTGTCGGCCGGCTCACACCGGCCGCTCGCCGAGGGCCGCTACGCCACCTGAGCGAACACCTCGGACACCTTCACCTTGCGGGCGTTCCAGCTCGGCATGGCCGCCCCGACCAGGCCGACGAAGATGCCCAGCGCCGGCCCGAGCAGCAGGATGAACGGGTCGGACTTCATGTTCTCGAAGAACTGCACCTTGGTGCCGAAGGCGTGCGTGACCGTCCGGACGGCCGCCGGCAGCCAGTACACCGCCCAGGTGGACAGCATCCCGCCGAACACCCCGATGAGGACCGCCTCCGAGACGATCATGCCCATCACCTGCCAGGGCAGGAAACCCAGCACTTTGAGGACCGCCATTTCGGTCCAACGCTCACGCACGCCAATAGTTATTGTAATGGCAATGACCAGGCACATGATGGCCACAATGGCCGGCACGATGATAAACTTCAGACCCCAGAAAATGTCTTTGAGCGGTTCGAGGAACGAGCCGATGGCGGCCGAGAAGGTTTCCATCTTGGCCGCCGGGCTGCCGAACGTGCCCGGCTGGTTGACCACCGCCGACAGTTGCTCGTAGGCCGCCTTGGACGGCATCCGCACCCAGACGAGGTTCAGGCAGCGGTCGGCCAGCGGGTGGTCCTTGCCTTTCTTCGACTTGTAGTCGTCCAGTTTGCTCAGAAGGTAGTCATACCGCATGGCCGCGTTATTCGCCATTCGACTCCCGCTTGGGAACGCGCCGACAATAATGCACTCGAACTCCAACTCTTTGTAGTTCGTCCCGTAAAACTTGACGGTGTCGCCGACGCTCTTGCCGAGGGTCTTGAGCTTGTCCTCGCCGATGATGACGTTCCGCTTGTCCCGCTTCACCAGCTCGATGACGGCCAGCAGCTTCTCCCAGTCGTCGCCCAGGTCGTCCTTGTTCAGCCCCTGCTCGCTCATCATGCCGTCGGCCACCGCCTGCGGGTCGAGGGCGAACAGGAACAGGTTGTTCTCCGGGCTGAACTTGGTCGGGTCCAGGCTCGCCCCGACGAAGCTCCAGGTCATGAAGTTCTTGTCCAGGTCGGTCGGCCGGGCGTCCTTGGGCAACTGGCTGATGACCCCCTTGAGCTGGTTCGAGTACCCCGGCGGCATCATGCTCGGGATGCTGAACTTCTCGCTCAGGATGACCATCTGCGACCCCTCCTTGTCGGCCGTCAGCTCCTGGATGGTCGAAACGATCCCGTAGATGAAGGTGAGCATCCCGGTCAGCACGAACAGGGCGACGTAGGTGAGGGCCGTCCGCACCAGGTTCCGCCGCAGCGAGCGGAACACCAGGCCGGCCAGTTTGGCCAGCTTGCCGACCGGGTCGGGCAGGTTCTGCACCACCCGCAGGCCGAGTTCCAGCACCGCCAGGGCGCCGAAGAACAGCGGCAGCGTCAGGACGGCCAGCAGGGTGAGGGCGAACAGCAGGCCGACCAGCCCGAGACTGGCGTACACGGCCAGCTCGATCAGGCTGGGGTCGGGCGGCTGCTGGAAGTAGGAGGCGGCTTCGGGGGGCATGGGTGTCCTCGTAGGGCACGTTTCAACGTGCCGTCTTCACCGCGGCGGCACGTTGAAACGTGCCCTACACCAGCACGACCTGCTTGGGGTCGTCCACCAGCCGGCCCTTTTCCAGCTTGACGATCCGCTGCGCCCGGCCGGCGGCGTGCGGGTCGTGGGACACCATTATGATGGTCTTGCCCAGCTCGGAGCGGAGCAGTTCCAGCAGGTCCAGCGCGTCTTCGGCGCTCTTGGCGTCGAGCGCCCCGGTCGGCTCGTCGGCCACGACGATGGTGGGGTCGGTGACGATGGCCCGGGCGATGCCCACCCGCTGGCACTGGCCGCCGCTCAGTTGCCCCGGCCGGTGGGTCATGCGGTCGGTCAGGCCGACCAGCCCCATGGCGTTCCGCACCTGCGCCCGCCGCTGGGCACTCGTCAGCGGCAGCAGCAGGAGTGGGAGTTCGACGTTCTCGTAGGCGGTGAGCACCGGCAGCAGGTTGTAGAACTGGAACACGAACCCGACGTTCCGCGTCCGCCAGCGGGCCAGTTCGCTTTCCGACAGCGACGAGATTTCCTGCCCGCCGACGTGGATCGTCCCGCTCGTCGGCACGTCGAGGCCGGCGATCAGGTTGAGCAGGGTGGTTTTGCCCGAGCCGGACGGCCCCATGAGGGCGACGAACTCGCCGGCCCGCACGTCGAGCGTCAGGTCCATGAGTACGTCGATGCGCTCGGCCCCGCGGGCGAACGACTTGTACAGGTCGCGGACTTCGACGATGGCGGGCACGGGGGTCTTCCGTAGGGTGGTGCCGAGTCTTCAAGGCCCACCGTCGGGCGGGTGCGCAGTTGGTGGGCCTCGAAGACTCGGCACCACCCTACGGAAGTCACTTGTTCGGCAGGAAGCTGACGACCGTCCCCATCTCCGGCTTCAGGTACGTGCCGGGGGCTTCGCCGGCCGGGAGCTGCACTTTCACCCGCACATACACCGTACTGTCGGCCCGGTTGGCCGTCGGCATGATGCGGTCCAGCCGGCCGGTGTACTTGCGGTCCGGGTAGGCGTCGGTGCGGATGCGGGCCGTCTGCCCGACCACCAGCTTGGCGATGTCCTTCTCGGGGATTTTCAGCTCCACCTCCAGGTCGGACAGGTCGGCCATCGTGCAGACGCTGCCGCCGCCACCGGCGAACGCCTGGGGGTTGACCAGGTTGCCCTTCTCGGCCTTCTTCTCCAGCACCGTCCCACTAATGGGCGACTTGATGACGCAGTTGTCCAGCCGCCACTTGCTTTGCACCAGCCGCGCCTCGGCCGCCGCCACCTCGGCCGTGGCCGCCGCCACGTCGGCGTCGGCCGCCCGGATCATTTCTTTCCGCGGCCCCTCCTTCAGGATGGTCAGGTCGGCGGCCAGCTTGGCCACCCGCGCGTCGGCGGCCAGCATGTCGTTACGGGCCTGCACCTTCTCCTGCGGGGACGAGCCGTACTGCCGCACCCGGGCGTCGGCGTCGGCGGCCCGGTCCCGCTGGGCCGTGGCCTCGGCCAGTTGGGCCGCCACCTGGGCCACCTCGACCCCCCGCACGCTGCCCGGCAACTGGCCGGCCAGCTTGGCCTCGGCCGCCAGCAGCCGCTGCCGGGCGGCGGCCAGGGCGGCCACCGCCTCATCGGAGTACGCCTTGTAGCTGGCCGAGTCCAGCACCGCCAGCACCGCCCCCTCGGGGTAGAACTGGCCCTCCACCACGTTCAACTCGATCACCCGCCCGCCCACGTCAATTGGGCTGACGATCAATTGATGGTTCGGCACCAGGTAGCCCCGCTGCTCGACGGCGATGCTGCCGGCGTCGGCCGTGGTGGCGCTGGTGGGGGACACCGCCGGGCCGTCGGCCGGCTTGCCGTCGGCGGTCGCGGAGGCCGCCGGGGCGACCGGCCCGCCGCCCGACTTGTAGGACCGGATGCCGACCCCGGCCCACGTCAGCATGAGCAGCCCGGCCAGCGCCCAGCCGAGCCAGCCGGCCCCGCCGCGGCCGGTCTTGGCCGCCCCCAACTGGCCATCCAGGCGGATGGCCTGCACCCGGTCGCGGAGGTCGCCGTTGACCGCCGCCGGGGCTTCGAGCAAGCGGTTGTCACTCATCGCCGTCTCCGGGCGGGGGTCCGAACAGCGGGGCCAGGGTCCGCAGGCAGGCCGCGAGCATGTCGGTGCGGTCGAACGCCTGCGGGTCCACCGCGAGCTGGCCGCCGAGGCCCTGGAACAGGGCCATCACCAGGCTGGCGGCCACGGCCGGCGGCACCGGCCCCGGCGGCACGTCGGCGGCCAGGTGGTCCCGCCAGCCCTGGTTCGCCGTCGCCAGCTTGGTCTTGTAGTCCGGCCGGTGCGACACCTGGGCCATGAACGTGTGCACGAGCGGCCCGAGGGAGTCTTCCGGCCCGTCCAGCTTGTCACCGAGCAGCCGGTTCAACCCCAGCCGCAGCCGCGCCCAACCGACCCCCGGCCCGTCGCTCGGCAACCCCTGGGCCGCCATGTCGGCCATCGCCCGGGCGATCATCCGGTCCAGCATCCGGTCGAACACCGCCAGCAGGATGGTTTCCTTCGCCGGGAAGTAGTAGGTCAGTTGGCCGCGGGTCATGCCGGTGCGGCCCTCGATGCGGGCCAGGCTCAGCCGGTGCAAACCCTCCGTGGCAATGATCTCCGTGGCCGCCGACACGATCTCGTCCCGCCGTTTCCGGGCGATGGCCGAGTCGGTGGCGTGAATCCCGTTGGACTCTGGTCCGGTCAGTCTAGGCATTGCCAGCATCCTAGTCTGAACGGTCTACCCCCGTCAAGCCCGCTCGGTTTCACCCCTCATGTTCGCTTCATAACTGCCCGCCATTTGCCCACCCGTCCCTCTTTCCCACGTGGGCGGTTTGCCGGACTGCCGCATCCGCCAGAACCGGCTCAACCCGCGGCGCCGGCGCAGTCGATGACATGGCACCTAACGTAGGACGCACCCATGTGGCGGCTGGCGGCGATCGGCCTGGCGGTGGCACTGGCCGGCGGCTGCCGCACGCCCGAGCCGCTGCCGGTGCTCGCCCCGCCGCCGCCGGTCCTGCCGCCGGCCGAGTTCCCCGTCGTCCCGGCCGCCTCGCTCGAACCCGACCTCCAATCGTTGCCGGCCTTCGCCCCGCTGCTGGCCGTGCCGCCGACGGCCGAGCGGCGGGGCGTCAGCGAGGCCGATGTCACCCGCCAGGCCGCCGCCCGGGCGCCGCTGGCCACCAGCCTGCTGCACGAGAACCGCGTCCCGCACACCGACTGCCCGCCGGCCGACGGGCTGCTCAAGCAGGTGCGGGCACACCTGGCGGAAGAGGCCCGCAACCGGGCCGCCGGGGCGGCCCGGGACGAGTTCTTCCAACTGGCCGACGCCGACGGCCGGGCGGACGTGGTGCGGGAGTCGGTGGGCGTGCTGGACGAGCTGCGGGTGACGGTGCGGGACGGCCGGGCCAAGGGGCTGCGGGTGGTCCTCGACTCGGACGACCTGGACCGCCAGCGGGCCGGGCTGGTCGCCCTGCTGACACAAGCCGACCTCGGGGCCGGGCTGTTGGACGGCGAGCTCAAGCGGCGGACGGGCGTCGCCTTCAGCACGCCGGAGCGGCTGCGGCCGGTCGGCCCGTTCCCGCCGGTGGCCGCCGGCCCCACCGACGTGCCGGCGGCGGTGCGGGTGGCGCTGGAGAAGCGGCCCGACCTGCACGCCCTGCGGGCTGTCTACCTGGGGCTGACCCCGGACACGCTGGAGGTGGCCCGGGAGGTGGTGCGGAACCCGGCCGGCCTGCTGACGCTCAACATCCCCCGGCCGCTGACGACCCGCCGGCCCCAGCCCATCCCGGCCGTGGTGTGTGCCGAGGTGGAGGTGCGGCGGCAGCAACTCGCCGACCTGATCACCGACCGCGAGCGCCAGGCGGCCGACCAGGTGCGGGCGGCGTGCCTGACGCTGGACGCCCAGACGGCCCAGGTGGGGCTGGCCAAGTGGCGGGCCGAGGGGCTGGTGAAGAAGGCGGCCGAGGCGGCGAAGGACGGGCCACTGGTGCAGCTGCCGGCCCGGCTGGAGGCGCTGCGGGCGCGGGCCGACGTGGTGGCGGCGGTCATGGGCCACCACCAGGCGCGGGCGAAGCTGCTGGCGGCGCAGGGCCTGGCGGCGGAGTAGGTTGTTGTCGTGGCGAGCGGCCGGCGTGAGCCGGTCCGGCCCGGGTGAGTGTGCCGCCCGCACCCGGCCGGACCGGCTCACGCCGGCCGCTCGCCACGACGGGAACGGAATACCAGCCCCCCGGCGGGATCATCCCAGGCAACCGGCCGGGGCGACTCGCGTGAACCCGCTCCACCTCGACCTGTTCCTCCGGCTACTGTTCTGGCCGCTCGACTGGTTGTACCTGAAACTCTTGACGCCGATGGCTCAGGCTCTCGGTGGCGTTATGTTTGCCGGAATGGCCGTCACGGCTGTCGCCGCGGTGGTCGTAGGCGGTTGTTGTTTCGGGTTGCTGGTCGTTGGTCTGATCGGCCTCGTGCAGATGCACGAGCGGAGGGGCAAGCGCTGAGTGGCACGCACGGCGTGCCCTACGGGTTCAGCCGCAGCGTCGCCACCGCCGCCCGTAGCACCTCGGCCGGGGTCCACGGCATCGGCACCCCCTCGCCGTCTTCCCACGTCTGAAGCTGATCGCGGAAGTGCCGGCTCCACGGGTTGCCGCTCTGCCCGCCCAGCAGCGCGAACCGGCACCGGCTCCAGTCGGCCGTGTCGAACACCGTGCGTAACCCCGGGGCCATGTGCGGCCGGGCCAGCGGGTCGAGCGGCCGACACCCCATCTGCTGGACGGTGTGTGAGTCGCCGCCGACGCTCAGCGCGGGCAGGCTGAACACGTCCCCCAGCACCCGCACCGTGTCGAACAGCGGGTGCCGGGCGGTCAACTGGCGGACCGCGCCCCACGCCCACCACGCCGGCCCCGGGCCGCACTTGCGGCGGAGCTGGAAGACGGCGTCCGCCAGCGCCCCGGTCATGTCCGCCGTCCACCGCCCCGGCTCGGCCCGCAGGGTCGCCACCAGGTGTTCCACCCGCCGCTCGGCGAACAGGTTGTGCCCGAGCGGCCCGTCGCCGTCGCCGCCGACCGCCAGCGGCCACAACTGCGGGGCGTGCGTCATAGCCACGACCCGACACAGGCACGCCACCCACAGCTCGAACACCGTCGCCGCCGGCGAGTCGGCCGACACCTGCCCGTCCCACCCCCGCAACAGGTCGAGGGCCAGCCGGGCGTCGGGGTTGGTCGGGTCGAGCGGGAGCACGAACCCCTTCAGGTCGGCCCACCGCCGCGACCGCACGTCGCGTTGCAGTCGCTGGCAGTCGGCGACAGTCCAGCCAGTCGCCGTCGCCAGGTCCGCGCGGAGGGTCGTGGCCCGGCTGTCGTCGCAGAAGTCGGCCCCGAGCCACACCCCGGGCGGCGCCGCCGGCGGGTCGTTGGCCGTCGCCCGGAAGCCGGCCGCCGGGTTCACCTCGAACGGCATCGCCGCGAACGGCACCAGCCCCTCCCAGCCGGCCGTCGGGTCGGCGGCGTGCCGGGGGAACAGCCCGTGCCCGGACTTCCGCACCGGCAGTTGGCCGACGAGCTGGTAGCCGGTCGTCCCCTCCACGTCGGCGTACAGCACGTTCTGCGGCAGCGTCGGCCAGGCGGCGAAGGCCCGGCGGAACGGGTCGAAGCCGCGGGCCGTCGGGGCGTCCAGGAACCCGCGGATGGGGTACGGCTGGAGCCAGACGCCGCACAGCGACAGGTGGCCCGTCAGCCCCGGCACCAGCGGCGAGATGACCGGGCCACGTTTGGTGACGACGACGGTTTCCGTCACGTCGGCGGCCCCCTTCACCCGGATGACCTCGTGGAGCACCTCGACCGGCTCCCAGCCGCCGGGGCCGCGGGCCTGGGTGCCGTCGGCGGACAGCTCTTCCACGAACAGGTCCGTGTTGTCGGTGAGGGCGGCCGTCACGCCCCAGCAGCAGAAGCCGTTGTGCCCGACGGCGACGGACGGGGTGCCGACCAGCCCGGCCCCGGCGACGGCCCAGCCGGGCGCTTCCAGGTGGGCCAGATACCAGATGCCCGGGGCCATCGGCGGCAGGTGCGGGTCGCTGGCCAGCAGCGGCTTGCCGGACGCGGTGCGGGCGCCGGCCAGCACCCAGGCGTTCGACCCGCCGCCGCCCGGCACCCACCGGCGGAAGGCGGCCAGGTCGGCGGCGAGGTGGTCGGCGGGTCGGCCGGCTCGAACCGGCTCGAATGCCCGTCCCACCGGATCGACGGCCGCCAGCGCGTCCGGCCCGTCGGCGTCGAGGATGCGGAGCCGGGCCAGCTCCAGGTCGGCGTTGCTGGCCAGGCCGAACGCCTGGAGGGCCAGCACGGCCAGCACGTCGGCCGGCTCCCACGCGGTCGGCGTCGCCTTCAACAGGGCGAACTCGTGGGCCGGCTTCCTCGTCCCGACGGCGAACCCGGCGTTGACGCCGGCCGTGTACCCGGCCAGGGTCGCCGTCATGTCATCCGGCTGCACGGCGAGTTGCCCCACCCCGGCCCGCTTGAACCCCACCCGCCGGCTCAGCCGGTCCACCGCCAGCCCGTCCACCCCGACCAGCTCGGCGAGGGTGCCGCGGGCCGCCCGGAGCAGGGTTTCGAGCTGGAACCCGCGGTCCTGGGCGTGGCAGAAGCCGAGGCCGAACCAGGCCCCGGCCGGCGACTCGGCCGCGACGTGCGGGACGCCCCAGCCGTCCCGGCGGACGGTGACGGGTTCGCTCAAGCCGGGCACGGCCAGTTCGCCGCGAACGGTCGGCAGGCGGCGGCCGAAGGCCGCCCTCAGGCCGAGGCGGGCGAGGGTGTGGAGCATCCGGACATGGTACGGCCGGCGGCGACCCGCCGCCACACCCACAGCCCGGCGGCCAGCACCGGCAGCAGCAGGGCCGGCTCGGGCACCGGGGTGAAACTGGCGATCACCAGCGAGTTCGGGCCGACGGTGGCCGACCAGTCGTTTAGGGCCGTACCGTTCGTCAGCACGACGGTGAACGGCGCGCCCCCGCCCGACGCCGTGTAGCTCCCCTGCGGCAGGGTGGTACTGCCGAAGGTGAACACGGTCCACGGGCCAGCCACGACCGCCCCCGGGGTGAGGGTCAGCCCGGCGTCCGGCTGGAGGGCGACCGTGAACACGTCGGCCGCACTCACGGCCGTGAACGCCCCGGAGGCGGCCACCAGGGTGCTCGCCCCGCCCGTATCGACGGCCGCCCGGACGGTCGAGCCGGTCGTCACCGTCACCCCGCCGCTCACGGTCAGGGTGCCGCTGGCCGCGTTCAGGTTACCCCCTTGCAGGGTGCCGCCGCGGACCACGGTGGTGACGGCCGCCAGGGTGCCGGCTCCGCGGACCACCTGGCCGGCGGTGAGCGCGAACCCGCCGGGCACGGCGGTGGCGTCCAGCGTGGCCGACGTGCCGGTGGCCAGCCCGACGGTAACGGGCGAGCTGCCGGCCAGGCCGCCAGTGCCGGTCAGCACCGTCGGCCCGGCTACCAGGGTGGTGGCCCCGGTGAAGGTGGTCGGCCCGGCCAGGGTGAGGGTGAAGGTGTTGTCCTTCTGGACCGCCCCGCCGCCGGACACGCCGCCGGACAGGGTGAGCGGCCCGGCACCCGTGCCCTCCACCCGCAGCAGCCGGCCGGTCGGGATCACCAGGGCCGAGCCGAGGGCCGCCGGGCCGGCCCCGTTCTGGAGGATTTTCGGCGTCAGGGTGGTGGCCGTCCCGTCCCCGTTCTGGCCGAGGATGAGGGTGCCGCCGGTGATGTTCGCCAGTCCGGCCGACGGGTTGATGAAAATTACCCGGCTGGCCCGGACGGTGCCCAGGTCGTTGGTGGACGTGTACCCGAGTGCCCCGGCGTCCCCGAAGGTCAGGATCACGTCCCCGACGGTCGTGCCCAGTGGCGGCAGCACCGGGGCTTTGTTCGGGTTGTTCAGCCCGTTGTACTTCGGTGAACTCGACAGGTTGCCCCCAGCCACCGTGCCGATGCTGGTCCGCCAGTTAGAGGCGGCCAGGGTGGCGCCGCTCCACGCGCCGGTGGTGTTGGCCCACTCGTACTGGTTCCAGCCCATGTCGTACAGCATCGCCTTCTCGTAGGGCTGAAACCGGCGGACGGTGTTTGCGGAGATGGCGTAGGTCATCAGCCCGGTGGCCGCATTCGTCCCCGGGCCGGTGTTGGTGTGGCTGACGCTCGACCCACCCTGGAGGGTGGTCGGGGCGTACAGCGGCACCGGCCCACCGTACACCTCTTGCGCGTACGGGCCGGCGAAGTACAACCCGTTGGCCACGTTCGCCGGCGTCACCCCGTTCCCGGTGTTCCCACTCACATACGGGGTCAGGTTGCCGCTGCCGTCGGCGGTGGTCGGCCCGATGTAGGACGTGTAGCCGGAACTGGCCCAGTCCCGGTTGTGCAGCGCCACCCCGGTGCCCGCGGCCGACCCCTGCTGGAGCCACTGGTCGTAGGTGCTGTACCAGCCGGGGGTGCCGAGGGTGTTCCCAAACAGCCCGACGCCGTCCGACGAGCCGAGGCTGAGGAAGCCGAAGGAGTGGCCGATCTCGTGGGCCAGCACGCTCACCAGGTCGTAGCTGCCACCGCTGGCCGGCTGGGTCTGACCAGCGTAGTTCCAGCCGAGTCCGGAAACAAAATTCACCTGACCGTTTCCGTCTCCTACAGTTGTGACGTTGGCGGAGGTAGTCCGGACGCCGGTGCGGGCGGCGTCGTACACCGGGCCGGTGGTGAACGTCCCGTTGTAGTTGCTCGCCCCGGTGCCGAACGACTGGCCGAACGACGCCAGCACCCCGTTGTTAGTGTTGAGCGAGGTGTTGAACCGCAGGGCCACCGTGCCCCGGCCGTCCAGCACCGTGCCCATGTAGTTGAAGGCAGCCGTTACCGAATTCTTGCGGAGCGCGCCCAGGCTGAGCGTCTCCCCGCTCGGCACGGTGGTGGCGTTGAACCCGCTGCCGACGGCGTCGGCGTAAGTCACCGACCAATTGATCTGGGCCGGGGCCGAGCCGGCCACGGCGAGCAGCAGGGCGGCAACGAGAAGACAGCGGGCCGACATGCGGCGTCTCCGGTGACGACAAGTCCAGGTAGGTAGTTTGGGACAAGTGAGCGGGTGGTGCCAGCCCGTTTCCGTCGAAACACGTCTGGAGCGACCGCCCGCCTACCCACTTGACACGCCCGGCCGGCACGGTATGGTCCGCCCGGTTCACGCCGCCCCGGGGGGATTCCGGGCGGCCGTCTCGGGGGGATGTCATGCACCCGGTTCGCGCCCTCGCCGCCAGTTCGCTCGTCGGCTTGGCTGCCGCCACCGGCTGCCTGCCCGGCCAGACCAACCCGAACGCCGCCCCGGCCACCAACACCCCCCGCGCCCAGACGGCCGACGACGCCGCCGACGCCGGCAAGTTCGCCACCATCGGCCAGAAGACGGTGGTCGGCAACACCGAACCCGTGGTCGTGTCCGGGGTCGGGCTGGTGACCGAGTTGCGGGGCACCGGCAGCAGCCCGCCGCCGGACGGCCTGCGGGCGCAGCTGGAGACCGTCGTCCGCAAGCGGCGGGGCAACCCCCGGGAGCTGCTCGACGACCCGGACAAGTCCACCTCGCTGGTGCTGGTGTCGGCCAGCATCCCGCCGGGCGCCCGGCCCGGGGACCGGCTGGACGTGACGGTGGGCCTGCCGGCCGGCAGCAAGACGATGAGCCTGACGGGCGGCGTGCTGGCCCCGTGCGACCTGAGCAACCACGAGTTCGTCGGCGCCCTCCGCCAGCAGATGGGCATGGCCGCGGGGACCACCAACGCCAAGGACGGGGAGATCCTCCGCGGCCACCAGTTGGCCGACGCCGAGGGGACGATGCTGGTCGGCCGCATGGCCGGCGACAAGTCGGGCGACGGCGGCCCCCGGGCCGGGGTGGTGTGGGGCGGCGGTCGCAACCGGCTGGCCCGCCCGTACTACCTGCTGCTGGACGACAGCAACCCGCAGCCGCGGCTGGCGCTGGTCATCGCCGAGCGGCTCAACGCCACCTTCCACGCCCCCGGCGAGGCGGCCCAACTGGCCGAGGCGAAAGTCACCGGCAGCAAACCGCTGGTGACGACGTTCGTGCCGCCCATGTACCGGCTGAACCACGGCCGCTACCTGCTGGTGGCCCGGCACGTGCCGCTCAACCCGGTGCCGGCCGACGGCCCGTACCGCAAGCAACTGGAGAACGACCTGCTGAAGCCGGAGACGGCGATGGTGGCGGCCGTCAAGCTGGAGGCCCTGGGGGTGGACAGCAAGCAGCCGCTGCGGGTCGGCTTGCAGAGCGACAACCCGTGGGTCAAGTTCGCCGCCGCCGAGAGCCTGGCGTACCTCGGCCACGCCGACGGCTGCCAGGCGCTGGGCGAGGCGGCCGAGCGGCACCCGGCCCTCCGCACCCACGCCCTGCTGGCCCTGGCCAGCCTGGACGACGGCCCGTGCGTGGACAAGCTGCAAGACCTGATGCGGCACCCGGACCCGGCCCTGCGGTACGGGGCGTTCGTCGCCCTGCGGAGCGCCGACCCGACCCACGCCGCCGTCCGCGGCACCCGGGCCGGCGGGGCGTACACCCTGCACCAGGTGCCGGGCGACGGCCCGTCGATGGTACACGTGTCCACGGACCGGCGGTGCGAGGTGGTGCTGTTCGGCACCACCTGGCCGCTGCGGGGGCCGCTGTCGCTGTCGCTCGGCACCGACTACACGGTGACGGTGAAGGACGGCGACACCTCGGCGACGGTCAGCCGCATCGCCACCAAGAACGGCGAGCCGGTGAGCGTGGACCGCAAGTGCCGGGCCGACGCCGGGGCGGTGCTGGCCGAGCTGGCGGCCCTCGGCGGCGGGTTCCCGGAGGCGGTGGACTTCCTCAAGCGGGCCGACGCCGCCGAGGCGGTGGCCGGCGGGGTCAAGTTCGACGTGGCCCCGAAGGGGCTGAGCATCCAGCAGCTGGTGACCATCGCCCGCGGCGACCCGAGCATCGAGCGGGCCGACCTGGAGGTGCTGCGGGTCGGCCAGGAGGTGGTGCAGGCCGGGTACAACCTGCCGGGCGACGCCGAGGCGGTGACGGCCCCGCCGGCCCCGCCGGCCGACCCGAACCGCAACCCCGGCCACCTGCTGCCCGGCGAGGCGGCCGGCCCGAGCCTGAACAAAGACCCGGGCGGGCTGTTCCGGAAGAAGTAGCGAACGACACCAAACCGACTCACCGCAGAGGGCGCAGAGGAAGGCAGAAGGCAGAAGGCAGAAGGCAGAAGGCAGAAGGCAGAAGGCAGAAGGCAGAGGGCAGAGTTCAAAATACGATTTTAACTCTGTTTGTTGCCTTCCTCTGCGTCCTCCGCGCCCTCTGCGGTGAATGGTTTTGATGCCGAGCCGCCCATGCTCAAACGCCTCGAACTGATCGGCTTCAAGAGCTTCGCCGACCGCACCCGGTTCGACTTCGCCCCCGGCATCACGGCCGTGGTCGGGCCGAACGGCAGCGGCAAGAGCAACGTCGTGGACGCCGTCCGCTGGCTGCTCGGCGAGCAGTCGGCCAAGTCCCTCCGCGGCGGCGAGATGACGGACGTCATCTTCAACGGCTCGTCCACCCGCAAGTCGCTCGGCCTGGCCGAAGTGTCCATGACGTTCGACAACGTCGGGCGGCTGCTCGGGCTGGACGCCGACGACGTGACCATCACCCGCCGCGTCTACCGGGACGGCGAGGGCGAGTACCTGCTCAACGGCCGGCCGGCCCGGCGGAAGGACGTGACCGACCTGTTCCTCGGCAGCGGGGCCGGCCACGGGGCGTACTCGGTGATCGAGCAGGGGCGGGTGGACGCCCTGCTGTCGTCGTCGCCTGCTGACAGAAGGGCCATCTTCGAGGAGGCGTCCGGGGTCAGCCGGTTCCGGGCGAAGAAAGCCGAGGCCGGGCGGAAGCTGGAGCGGGTGGATGCGGACCTGCTGCGGGTCCACGACATCCTGCGGGAACTCGACGGCCAGTTGCGGACGCTGCGGCTGGCGGCGGCGAAGGCCGAGAAGTTCGCCGAGCACACCGCCCGGCTGCGGGCCATCCGGCTCGGCCGCGACCGGGCCGAGTTCGCCGACGTGGCGGCCAAGCTGCAAACGGCAGAAGTGGAACTGGCCGGGGTCGGGGCCGAGCTGACGGCTGCGGCCGACGCGACCGCCGGCCACGAGGGCGAGCTGAAGCGGCTGGACTGGGAGCTGAGCCGGGTCGATGACGGGTTGCGGCACCACGAGGGCAAACGGGCCGACGCGCGGCGGCGGATCGCGTCCTTCGAGGCGACGGCCGCCGCGGCGCGGGAGCAGGCCGACGGGCTGGCCGCCGAGCGGCTGCGGCTGGGGGCGGTGCGGGTCCAGTTGGTCCGCCGCACCCGCGCCGCCGAGGCCGACGCCGGCCGGCTGGCCGCCGACGTTCAAGCCGCGGCCGACCGGGCGTCGCACGACCAGCACCAGGCCACGGCGGCGACGGCCGCCGAGGAGGCGGCGACCAAACGGGCGGCGGCGCTGACCAAGCAGCGGGCGGCCGACCAGACCCGCCAGTTCGAGGTGCTGGACCGCGCCGGCCGGCTGGCCGGCGACGCCACCTCGGCCGCGCAGGCGGTGATTCGGTTGACGGCCGAGGTGGCCCGCAAGACGGCCGCCGACGCCCGCACGGCCGCCGAGGCCGAGGCGGTCGGCAAGCTGCTCGCCGGGCTGGGCGAGTCGGACGCCGACCTCCAGGCGCGGCTGGCCGAGGCCCGCGACACCCACCAACAAGCCGTCGCCGGGCAGGCCGAGTTGCGGGGGCGGCTGGAAGCGCTGCAAGCCACCCTGGACGTGGCCCGGCAGGAACGCAGCGCGGCCCAGGGTCGGGCCGACGCCCTGGCCGCCCGGGAGCGGGAGCTGGACGGCTTCGGGGCCGGGGTGCGGGCGGTGCTGGCGCGGCACCGGGCCGGCGACCCGGCGCTGGCCGGCGTGGTCGGGCTGGTCGCCGAACTGGTGAGCGCGCCGCGGGAGCTGGCCCCGCTGGTGGACCTGGCGCTGGGCGACGCGGCCCAGCGGTTCGTGGTCCACGCGGACCGGTTGCCGGCGGTGCTGGCGGCGCTCGGCGAGGTGCCGGGGCGGGTCGGGTTCATCCCGTTGGGTGCTGTGGGCGAGAGCGTTCCCGGTGCAACGGGTGGGGTTTGGGGTGCGGTGAGCTGCGACGTGCCGGGGTTGGCCGACCGCCTGCTCGGCCAAACCCACCTGCTCGACAGGCTCCCCGCCACGCCGGGCCAGCGGTGCGTCACTCGCGGCGGGGCACTGCTCGAACCCGACGGCACAGTGGTGGTCGGCCCGGCCGACGCCGGCGGCTTCCTGTCCCGCAAGTCCGAACTCCGCGACCTGCACGCCCGCCTCGCCGAACTCGACGCCCACATCGCGGCGGCCGAGGCGCAGCAACAAGTCGTCCGCACCCGGGCCGACGAACTGGCCACCGTGCAGGCCGCCTGGGAGGCGGAGATCGCCGCCCTGTCCGGCGAGGCCGGAAGCCTGCGCGAGAAGATTGCCGAGCGGCGGCAGTCGCAGCGGCAACTGCTGGAAACGCGTGACCTGCTGGCCGCCGAGCTTCGGATGGCTACCACGGAGGCGGCGCGGGCCGTCGCCGCGAAGCAGGAAGCGGAGGACGCAGCGACGGCCGCCGACGCCGAGGCCCGGGCGCTGGCCGCCCGGCTGGCCGCCGTCGATGCCGACCTCCTCACGGCGACGGCCGCGCGGGACCAACTGGCCGCCGCCCGCCGCGACGCCGAGGTGGCGGCCGGCCGGTCCGCCGAACAGCTCGCCGCCCTGCGCCGCCGGCACGCCGAGGTGGATGCCGAGCGGCGGCAACGGCAGGTGGACGCGGTCAACCAGTCGGCCGCCGAGGCCGCCGTTCGCCAGAAGTTGACCACCGCGGAGCTGTCCGCCCTACGCGCCACCGAGGCCGCCGCCCACGCCTTCGCCGACAAGGACAAGCGGGACGGCCAGGTGGCCACTCACGCCGCCGAGCGGGCCGGGCTGGTGGCCGCCCGGGACGCCACCGCGGCGGCACTGGCCGCCCTCCGGAGTCGGTGGCAGGGGCGGCAGGACACGGCGAACGCGCTGGGCCGGTCGGTTGGCGAGCTGACCGCCCGCCGGGCGGCGGTGGACGCGCGACTGACGGACCTCGGCGACGCCGGCGAGGTGTCGGCCGACGAGTCGGCCACCGAGGACGAGTTGCGGCAGAAGCTGGCCAAGCTCGGGGCGGTCAACCCGGAGGCGGTGGCCGAGCTGGCCGTCGTCGCGGCGCGGGAGCAGGAGCTGCGCCGCCAGTTCGACGACCTGTCGGCGGCGCGGGCCAAGCTGACCGACCTCGTCGAGGCCATCAACGCCGACAGCCGCCGGCTGTTCGCGGAAACCCTGGCGGCCGTGCGGGGCCACTTCCAGGAGCTGTTCCGCAAGCTGTTCGGCGGCGGCTCGGCCGACGTGGTGCTGGACGGCGACGACCCCCTCACCGCCGGCATCGAGGTGACGGCCAAGCCGCCGGGCAAGCAGGCCCAAAAGCTCAGCCTGCTCAGCGGCGGGGAGCGGGCGCTGACGGCGGTGGCCCTGCTGCTGGCCCTGTTCCGGACGAAGCCCAGCCCGTTCTGCCTGCTGGACGAGGTGGACGCGGCGATGGACGAGGCGAACACCCAGCGGCTGGCGAGTGCCCTCCGGGAGTTCGCCGGGCGGACGCAGTTCGTGGTGGTGACGCACAAGAAGCGGACGATGGCGGCGGCCGACGTGCTGTACGGGGTGACGATGCAGGAGAGCGGCGTGTCCAAGCGGGTGAGCGTGCGGTTCGACGACTGGCCGGACGACGCGCCGGCGGCTCAGGCGGCGTGATATGAGGTCGCTGTAGTGTGGCGCCTGTTGTAGGGTGGTGCCGAGTCTTCGACGCCCAACGTTTTCGATTCATCCCCTCCAGCCGCAACTGGTGCGGCAGGTTCTCGTCCAACAGAAGCTTCACGCCGGCACCGCCTCCGCCACTTGGCCGAGCTTCGTTCGTAGGGCGGCCAGCAGCCCGGCCACCTGCTCCCGGCGGACGGTCGGGAACTGCTCCAGGAAGCCGTCGATGGTGTAGCCGGCTTCCAGGTGGTCGAAGAACGACTGCACCACCACCCGGGTGCCGGCGAAGCACGGGGTGCCGTGCATGACCTTCGAATTGCAGGTGATGGCTGACTCCATGACTGAAATCTATTCCCTGCGCGGACGGGCCGCCAGCGCCGGTCAGATGAGGTTGTCGCGCCCGCGGTCCTCGTACCGCGGCCAGTCGTATGCACCGCTGAAATGGGTCACCCACAGCTCGCACCCATCGGCCTTCGGCATCGCCGCGAACACCCCATCGGCCCGGGCCTTCAGTACCACCGCCGTCAGAAGTTTGCCCAGCCACTCGGCCGGCTCGACCCCGGCCGCCACCACCGTCGTGGAACCGTCCGGTTGGATGAGGTGGTGCGGACCGCCGGCCTCGCCGGCAGCTTGCCAGTGGGGCCGGTCGAGTCGGCTCGCCTCAATGACGTGGTCCCACTCGCCGTCCCAGTCGGCGTCCGCCCGGCAGTCGAAGGCCAGCACGAGCCAGCCGTCCTGGGAGTACTCGAACCCGACCGTCAGCAGGCGAACCGGGCCGGGGTCGCCCAGAACATTCCCGCCGGCCGGGTCGAAGGCCCGCACCCGTTCCAACAGGTGGTCGTAAACCTCAGAGAAGTCTCGCCGCAGGTCGAGTGTCATGACGTGCCCCCGGTCCGTGCCAATGGTCACTCCGCCGCGGCGGCCAGCCGAACCCCGGTGCCCTTCACCCGCACCGTCAGCCGGGCCGTCGGGTCGGCGGTGACGGCCTTCACCAGCACCGGCGTCCAGCCCTTGGCCAGCGGCACCGTTACCGACTCGCCGGCCGACGGCCCCGGCCGGTCCACCACCAGCTTGCCGCCCACCCACGCCCGCACCGGGCCGTCGGCGACCACCTCCACCGCCCCGCTCTGGGCCGCCGGGCTGTAGGCGAACACCCGCACGTAACCGGCCGTCGGCCCGACGGCGGTGCCCCGCACGTCCAGCCGGCCGGTCGCGTCGGCGTTCAGCCGGTGCCAGTCGCCGCCGCCCGTTTCCGGGGCTTCCCCCGCCAGCAGGTTGGGGGCGAACCCGCCGGCCACGAAGGCGTCCACCACCGTGCCCCGCAGGCCCTCCTGCTGGTCCTTGCTCTTGAGGAACGCCAGCAGGTCGAGCAACTGGTCGAAGCTCAGCCGGCTCACCGCGTCGCTCGGCATGAGCGACTGGCCGCTGGTCGTGAACG
Source organism: Fimbriiglobus sp. (assembly GCA_043787415.1). Lineage (GTDB taxonomy): Bacteria > Planctomycetota > Planctomycetia > Gemmatales > Gemmataceae > JAXMAZ01. Next base: position 33,379 of record JAYVUZ010000012.1, read on the forward strand.
CCTCGATGTCGGCCAGCGGCAGGCGGATCTCCCGCCCCTCGGCGTCCCGCATCAGCACCGCCGTCGGCTCCTCGGCCACCCGCAGCCCGGTCAGCACCCGGCCGTCGGTCATGGCCGCCCGGAACGCCTGGTAGCCCTCCTTGATCTCCTTCGACGGGTCGGTGATGCTCTCCAGCAGCTTGGGCAGGCTCTGGGTGTCCCACATGCGGGTGAGGTCCGGGCCGACGCTGCCGCCCACGCCCTCCAGCTTGTGGCAGGTGGCGCAGCTCACCAGGTTGAGGTTGCGGTACACGTCCCGGCCGCGGCGGGCGTCCCCCTTCTCCGCCACTTGGGCGATGATGTCGGCGGCCGTCTTCGGGTCGCTGGCCAGCTTCAGCCCGCCCATGACCAGCTTGCCGGACAGCTCGCGGGCCGCCGGGTCGGAGCGGAACCGGGACAGGGCGTCGGTGGCCCGCGGCAGCAGGTCGCGGGGCAGCTTGCCGGACAGCACCCGCTCGCCGACGGCGATGGCCCCGTCCTTCGTCGCCCCGGCCACGCTCATGGCTTCCGCCACCACCGCCGGGTCGGGGCGGTCGAGCATGGCGACGGCCGCCGACCGGGCCGCCACGGGCGACGCCGCCGCCAGGGTGCGGAGCGCCTCCACCAGCACGGCCGGCGGCTCGGTCCGGGCCAGCACGGCCGTCAGGGCCGGCACCATCGTCGGGTCGGCGACGGCCCGCATGGCCCGCAACTGGGCCGGGCGATCAGCCACCGGCCGGGTGGCGTCTTCGACCACCTTCGTCAGGGCCGGGCCGGCCGATGTCAGCCGCTGCTCCTCCACCGCCCGCGCCGCCGCCAGCCGAACGCCGGCGTCCGGGTGGGTGAGGTGGGCCACGGCGAACGCCTCCGACCGCTCGCCGCGGATCGGGCCGACGGCCAGCACGTCCAACACGGCCACCTGGACCGGCACCGGCGGGTCGGCCGGCAGGGCGGCCAGCAGCGGGTCCAGCGACACCGCCGGGCGGAGCTGGTAGTTGCTCGCCGAGCGGACCACCTCGGCCCGCTGGGCGGCCGTCAGGTGGGGGTCGCCGACCAGCCCGGGCAGCGCCTCGAAGGCCGGCCGCTCGCGGAAGGCGGCGAACGCGGTGACGGCCTTCGCCCGGCTCCGGTCGTCGCCCGACCGGGCCAGCACCAGCACCGCGTCCATACCCGGCTTGCCGAGCGTTTCCAGGCCGCGGAGGTAGGCGTCGGCCAGGAACGGGTCGCGGCCGTCGTCGGCCACCCAGGCGGCGGCCAGCACGCCGGCGGTGCCGTCCGCCTGCTGCCGGCCGAGGGCCAGGGCGGCGGCCCGCCGCACCGCCGGGGCCGGGTCGGCGAGGGTGCCGGCCAGGGCGTCGCGGGTGCGGAGGTCGGCCCGGTCCGGGTGGCCGCCGAGGGCGTCCGCCGCCAGCCGCCGCACGTCCGCCGACGGGTCGGCGAGCAACCCGCGGACCAGGCCGGCCACGTCCGGCGACCAGCGGCACTGCAACACACCCAGCGCGGCCAGCCGGCCGGCCGGGGTCAGCTTGGTGTGGGTGAACGCGGCCCGCGTCAGGGCGTGGGCCGCCTCGCCGCGGCGGACCAGCTCCTTGCGGGCGATGACGCGGTCCGTCAGGTCCGGCCGGTCGAGGGCGGCCACCAGCTCGGCGTCCGGCAGGGCGATCAGCGTCTTCCAGGCGTCCATCCCGCGGGTCGGGATGCCCGGCTCGTCCGTCGTCCCCACCCAGGTGATGCGGTAGATGCGGCCGTGCTGGCCGTCGCCGCTCAGCCGGCCGGCCCCGCCGCTGTCGGTCCGCCAGTCCACCACGTACAGGGCGCCGTCCGGCCCGGTGGTCATCTGGCACGGGCGGAACAGCGGGTCGTCGCTCTTCAGGAACTCGAACTCGTGGCTGACGGCGAAGCTGGCCCCGGCCGCGGCCACCCGGTAGGCGCGGACGTTCTTGCGGAACACGTCCGGGTAGAACAGCAGCCCGCGGTACCGCTCGGGCAGGTAGGTGTCGTGGTACGCCAACAGCCCGGCCGGCGCCCCGCGGCCGGTTTTCAGCATCGGGGCCAGCTTGCCCGGCTTCTCGCCGCCGACCGCCCCCCGGCCGAAGTCCGGCTTGCAGCACCGGGCGCCGTCCCGCAGCCGCCAGCCGTAATCGACCCCCTCGGCGACGTGCATCAGCCGACAGCCGGTGAACTTCGACCCGTCCTCGTTGTCGTTGTCGGCGTGGAACCAGTTGTAGGCGGCGTCGTGGCACAGGTCGCGGTACGGGTTACGGTAGCCGCGGCTGAACTCCTCCATCTGACTGCCGTCCGGGTTGCAGCGGAACACCGCCCCGGTCCGCAGCACCGTCGCCCGGCTGCCGTCGGACCCTTCCACGTCGTTGTCGTCGTCGCCGGTGGTAACGTACAGCTTGCCGTCTAACCCGATCGTCAGCCCGCTCACTTGGTGGTGGTGGAAGCCGCAAAACCCCTGGGCGATGGTCTCTCGCACGTCCCAGCCGCCGCCCGGGCGGGACTGTTTGTACCGGCGGACGGTGCCGCGGCCGGCGGTGTACAGCCAGCCGTCGTGCCAGAGCAGGGTGCTGGGCAGCTCCTCGCTGATGACCGGGGTCGATTTGGTGTAACTGCCGGCGGCCCCGGCGAGCCGTTTGATGGGGTCGGGGACGAACTTCCGCATGGTGGTGACCAGCCGCGTCGAACCATCCGTGTAGCGGACCGTCTCTTTGAACTCGAACCAGCGGCTGTTGGTGACCGAGTCGACCGCCCACTCGGCGACGAAGGGGGTGCCGTCCGGGGCGAAGGTGAGGGCCACCGGGTTGACCACCACCGGGGCGTCGGCCAGCACCTCGACCTTGAACCCCTCGGGGGCGAAGAGGCCCTTGAGTCGTGGGTCGTTGCCGCCCTGATCGACCAGTTTGACGGGAAACGGGGCGGGTTTGGGCGGCGACTGCGGGGCGTCGAAGTCGCTGGCGGCGGCCGGCCGTGTGGCGAACGCGAGAAGCCCGAGTGCGAGCAGGGAGTGGCTACGCATGGAGGGTCCGGGGGAGGGATGAGGGGGACGGGAGACACTGGCAGGTTGACCAGCGTAACCGATGCGAGTGGGTCGGGTCAAGCCGGGAGGGGCAGGCGGCTTGTCAGGGGCTACGGACGCGATATGGTGAGGGGACGGCAAAGCCGGGGTAGCTCAGCGGTTAGAGCGGTCGCTTCATAAGCAACGTTTGAGTGTCAAATCTGCCTCGTTTTCCCGAATAAATCACATAACTTGCCGTTATCATTTCCCAGTATCTTCCCACTATTTCGGCCGCAGGGCCTCCATCACCCGCCGCATGTCGGCGTCGGCGTTGAACGCCTGAACCGTGTCCAGGTACGCGGCCCGTGCCGTCTGCGGGCTGACACCGATGACGTTGGCGGCGGCATCGACGTTGCCCCCCAGCCCCACCACGGCGAGCGTGATGGCCCGCCGCCGGAGGGCGTGGGGCGTCAGCTTCGGCCGGTCGGGGTGGGCGGTGCTGTACTCGGCGAACAGGTTGTTCACCACCTGATAGACCGTCTGCCACCTGAACGCCGGCGGCAGCCCGTTGGACTGCTTGCGGAACTGGCGGATGCCCTGCCAGAACGCCCCTTCCCAGACGAACGTCGGGCCGGCCACTTGCCGGAGCGTGCCGTACAGGTCGGGGGGCAGCGGGCGGGTGCGGGCTTCGCCCGTCTTGGTGGTGTCGGCCGTGAACGTTAGCCCGCCCCGCTGTAGCTGGCAGGTGGCCAACTGGCACAGGTCGGCGGTGCGGCAGCCGGTGACGGCCTTCGTCTCGACAAGGGCGTGCAGGGCGTGCCACTGCGGGTAACGCGACTTGAGCCACTGGTAGAAGTGGTTGAACTGCTCTTCGGTCGGGGCGTCCTTCTTCACCTTCTTCACCTTGACGCGGGGGGCGTCGTGCCACGGGTTGCGGGGCAGGTGGCCGAGGGCGACGAGGTGGTTGGAGAACGCACTGAGGGCACGGACGTAGTACGACAGGGTGGCCGCAGTGCGGGCCTTGCCGTTGGCCTTGAGGGTGCCCATGAACAGCTTGCCGAACCGGGTCACGCGGTCGAGGCTGAGGTCGGTCGGGCTGGCCACGTCGGGCATGACTTCGCGGAACGCCCTGACCCCCTGTCGGAAGGATCGGAGCGTTTCGGCCCGCGTGTTCGGGCTGGTGCGTCCGACTTCCTCCAGTGCGTCATCCCAGGTGATGCGTTCCAGCGAGGGCAGGGTGAGGGCGTAGGACGCGGTGATGAGCTTGGCGACCGCCGGGTGGAAGTCGTCGGGCGGGTGCTTACCCCGTGCCTCAAGGTGGGTAGACTTCTCCACCCTCTTGCCGGTAGGCAGGAGGTAGACGGCCGACCAACTGCCGTTGCGTACCTTGCTGCTGTACCTCACCACGGTGCCGTCGCTGAGGGGGTGCGTGTACTCGGAGACACGGGGCATGACACGAACTCTGGGGGAGGCTTGAACGAACCCCGGTCCAGGTTAAGGACCGAGGGGAGTTGGGCAATCATTTATTTCCCAATATTCCGCCGTCGGCTGGTGGCCCACTTGTCGAGTTGGTCGCGGGTGTAACGGCGGGTGCGGGTGCGGGGAATGTGGACGGCCAGCTTGCGGAAGGTGGAGTAGCTGATGTGCAGGTAGACGGCGGCTTCCTTCGCGGTCAGGTACGGGCTGTCGGTGGTCATGTTCCCTGTTAGAGTTGGCCGGGTGTGGTGCCGGCGGGGTGAGTAGGCGGACAAGAAGACCCCGGCCGCCGGTGAGGGCGGCCGGGGGTTTCGGTTGCTACACGGCGGCCTTCTTCTTGACGGCGGCCCGCTCGGTGACCGTGGCCTTCTAGACGGCCTCCCGCTCCGCCCGACGTGCCTTCATGAAGAGGGTGTTGACGTGGACGGTGACCTCCTCCAAGTAGTCCCGGAGCCGCTGGATGGTGGACACGTCGTGTATGTGGTGGGCCACCTCCACCACCGTGTCGAGAAGGTCGCACGCCCGCCCCATGCAATCCTCGTCGTCGTTCTCTTCCAGGGGGGCGGTGGCCGGAGCCGTCATGGGCAGGGTGGTCGGAGCCTGGACGGCGGGCTTGACCGGCTCCCTCAACACGAAGTTGCCGTTGTCGTCCACCTCCAGCATGCCGTCGTCCTCCACGATGGCGGCACCACCCGCCCCCACGAACGGGATGGTGGCCGGGGCGGCGGCCTTCTTAACGTCGTCGGCGGCCTGCTTCTCCTCCACCTCCGGGAAGTCGTTGCCCCACTCGTCGCACTTCTTGCCCACGAACCGGATGCACTTCTTGATGCTGGTCAAGCCGGGCTTGCCGTCGTGTTCGTCAAACGTGATGGCGAATTTGATGAGATCGTCGGCGTGCTGCTGGGAGGGCACCGCCGGGTTGGTGGCCCGCTGCTTGTCCAACCACTTCCGCCACGGAATGCTGGCCCCATCCAACTGGGCCTTGATGATCTTGAGTTCCAACCCGGCCTCCTTCAAGTAGGTGCGGCCCTTCTTGAAGACGCCGCCGAACCGCTCCAGGCTGCCCAACACCCACTTGAGGCGGGTGGCGATCTGGGTCTTCTTCTCGGCCGCCTTCACGGCCACCTTCTTCTTCGCCACCGTCCGCTTCCGGTCCCGCTTCGGGACGCTCATGTCTCTACCCTCTCAGTATTCTGCCTCCGGTTAGAGTGACCGCATAAGTGCCGTTATCTTTGGCACTTACGTTCGGCCTAAATTGAAAACACGGTTGCATCATAAAAGCATCCGCCGTGCCAATTGTCCATGCTCCAGCCGTTTTCCCGTCCCACCTGCGGGGTTGCAGGTGGCGACACAACCATTATAGGGGCGGTGTGTGCCTCAAATTCAAAAATCATAAATATTTTTCGTCTCTATTTGGCGAGACAAGTTAAGCCTTATTTGGTCTGACTTGGGTAATGCTGCCGAACCGTTGAGTGACAACTCGGTTGTTACTCGGAGATAAGGCTTAAGTCTGGTCCGGCCGGCCGTGGTGAGGTAGACTCTGGCCATGCTGCGTTCCCTTGAACTGGAACTGCTCCAAGTCGTGGCCGGGCTAAACATGCGTCCCACTCTGGACAAGGCCGGACACGCCGGCAGGCTCTTGCAGTTGGCCCGCGACGAACTTCCTTACGGCCACTGGTTGCCGTTCCTCAAACGGGTGGGGTTGTCGAAGCAAACGGCGTCGGTGTACATGCAGGTCCACACCCACACCGGAAACGTCCAGCCGGCTGGACGGTCGATGACGATCAAACAGTTTTTAACGCAAATACGGAAGGCCGGGCGTGAGGTGAGGCACGCCGAACGGGTGGCCCGGCTGGCGTCGTTGCCCGCTGCCGGCACCGTGCCCGGCCTCCACCACGGCCACGCCCTCCAGTTCATGCGGCGGATGCCGGCGGGGTCGGTTGACGCCGTTGTTACTGACCCGCCGTTTGGCGTGGGCATCCAGTACGACACCTGGACGGAGCCGAGAACACCCAATGCTTACTGGAGGTGGTTCGCCCCGCACTGGAGGGAAATGTGTCGGGTGGTGAAACCGGGCGGGCCGGTGGTGGTCTGCCAAGCCTACAAGTACATCCACCATTTTCGGGACTGGTTCGGCCCGGCCATCGTGGTCACGGCCCGGTCGTACTCAATGCGGTCGCAACAATTCTGGTCGCCCGTGGTGAGGTGGTCGTCAACGCCGGTGACGGTGTTGTCCGGTGACACCCTCCAGGACAACGCCAACGACGGCGAGCGGGACGCACTCGGGACGGCCCACCCGTGTCCGATGACGCTGGTGTTGGCCCGGTTGCTGGTAAAGAGGTACACCACGCCGGGAATGGTGGTACTGGACCCCTTCGCCGGAACCGGCTCCGTCGGGGTAGCCGCCCAAGAACTCGGGCGTGATTTCACCGGCGTGGAACGGTCGGAGAGGTACTTTGAGTTGGCCCAACGACGGCTTAATACGGCATGAGCGATGACGTACACCTCCTGGACGTGGTGTTGGAGGATTGGGTGCGGCGGGTAGTCAGGAAGTGCGAACAGAAGGGCATCCATCCCATCCCGTGGCAGACGGCACGGGCACTGAAGTGGTGCCTGTCGATGCGGTATAAGTTGGCCGGGGAGTCGCCCTACGGTCTGGACCCGAAGGGTGACGTGGGATGAGGCTGATCTGGTCTGCTCCAGGTACTCGCCAGTTCGGCCCCGCCCTGGGGTCAGACACACCGGGTCGGGGGATCGGACTAAACAAGGCTTGATTGCGGTTCCGTCAGGGCAGCCAGGGCAGTCTCTATTGCTTTCTTAACTTCTAAAAGTTGACACTACAATACGTTTTGCCCTGACTGCCCTGACGGACCCCGGTCAGACGGCCGTTGTGCGGAGGCGGATGCCGACGTAGCCCACTACCCGCACCCCCTTGACGACAGGCCGTTTCGGCTGCAACCTGTCCACGGCCGTCCGCAACTGCTGCCCGAAGTAGGGCGACTCCTGCGGGGTGTCGCCCCTGTCCATGCACCAGTGGCAATAGTCGTCGTACAAGTCCGTGGTGGCCGTCCACCCGACCTGATCCCCTATGGCCTCCGGGGGGAGGTAGCCGGGGTCGATCGCCTTGTCCACGACGGCCCTTTCGATCACCCACTGGCGGACAGCCGCCGTCTTGGCGGCGAACGCCCGGCCTGCCGCCGCACTCGCCTTGCCCGTCGTGAACTTGCCGTTGGCCGTCAGCCGCCGCAACCCGGCCACGGCCCAGTTGGCAACCCCCGGTAGCTCGGTGGCGAGCTTGCTCTCCAACGCCACGTCCTCACGCCCGGCGAAACTGACCTGGAAGGGCAGGACGAGTAGCCGGTTCGCCAGTGCCCCGGAGGCGTCGTACAGGGTGGGCATGGAGTTGCAGCACATCACCAGCCGGGCCGTCACTCGCTCGCTGACGATCAACGGGCAGTGTTTTTCGTTCATGGACATCTCGTCCCCGCCCACCCAGTTCTTGATGCCGCCGGTGATCGCCACCCGGTCGGGGCCGGCGGGTAGCTCCACCTCGCCCACCACGGCCACCAGTTTGTTCCGCAACTGCGTCGGGCCGTGGGTGGCCAACAGGGCATTCAGGTTGAACCCGGTGTACCCGTCGCCCAGCAACCTCTTAAGTACCCCGGAAATGGTGCCCTTGCCGGACCTGGACTGACCGCACATCACCAACGCCTTCTGGTATCGGGTGTCCGGGGTCAGGCAGTACCCCATGAACTCCTGGAGTAGCTCCACCCGCTCGTGGTCGCCCTCAAAAACTTCGTCCAGGAAGGCCAACCACTGCGGGCAGGTGGCGGCCGGGTCGTAGGCGAAGGGGAGTGACGTGGCCGAACACCAGTTCGGCGTGTGCGGGGTCAACCCGCCGTCGCCCCCCAGGTCGAGCAACCCGTTGTTGAAGGCCACCACCTTCGACGTGTCCGAGAACGGGCAGGCGTCCCTGCCACACCAGAATGGCATCGGGCCGTATCGCTTGTGATCCCTCCACCCCAACGATTGGAAGCAGGGGACGACGTTGCCCACAAGGTTGTTACTTTGCCCGTGCTTGTTCTTCTTCATCCACTCCCGCACCAACATTGCCACCTCATCACACACGACGTACTTCGTGCCGTCCCAAAGGTGCGTCTTACCCGCATAATGGAGTGGTATCCTACGGTGTTCCAGTAGACTTTCCAGGAACTTGGCGGCGTAAATGTCAAATTTTCTACGATTATCAGAAACTGCATTAAAAGATTCTATTGCTACCAACGATACTATATCTGTGTCCATGTCAATTTCCTGTTGTTAGCGTGGTCAATCCAAATCGAACAGTTCGGCCATGAGCCGGGCCGTTTCAGCCGACCGGGCGGGGAAGTCGATCTCCCCCCCGGTCGTTTTTCGTTTCTCGTCCTTCTCGGCCGCCGCCACGGCGGACGCATTCCTCCAGGTGCGGGCGAAGTAGCCGCGTCCGCCTTCGGCGAACTTGCCCGTGTCCTCCACCATGCTCCAGGCCACCTGTTCGGGTAGGCCCAGTTTCGCCAGCCAAAGTAATGTCCCGTAGTCCACGTCCGACCGCGTGCCCATCGGGGCGTTGGCGGATCGTTCGACGGCGGCGAGTGCCGTCTCCTTCTGGCGTGGTCTGAGGCCGGCCCACGTCGCCGTGGCCTTGTACTCCACGGCCGCCTCGCCCCCGCCCCCGGCCTTGACCGCGTGGGGCCGGCCCACGGGCTTGGCGACCGCGTGAGGCCGGAACACGTCCAGCCCGTAACGGGCCGACGGGTCGCAGCCCGACCACACCGGCTCGGTCCGGCAGTAGGGGAGACGTTTGATGTTCCAGGTGCCGGGCAACCTCAGCAGCCGTGCAAGGTCGTGGGTGTGATCCCCGCCGACCCCCTGCCCCACACCTCGGACGATGGATTGGAATGCCTCGCGGTCTTCCTCCGACGAGAACACCACCGGCTGCGTCAACCGCCAATAGAGGTGGACGCCGTGACCGCTGTCCATCATCAAGGACGGCCGGGGCAACTTCTTCTCTGCGATGCGAGCGGCGGCCTCTTCCGGCTTGACGTGGTCCAGGTCGATCCAGACGCACCGGGCCAACGGGATGTCGGACGACTTGCCCCCGCCGGCGGGGGCACGCGGGCACACCCCCATGAAGATGTGCAGGCCGGCCCGCTTGGCGTCGTCGGCGATCTCCGCCACGGACTCCGGGGTGAACGCGGACGCCGGGTTACAGGAGGTTAACTTGGGAGTGCTGAACCTCCTGCCGTCCCGTTCCCAGGTCTTCACGAACCGCACTTCGACAAAGTCCGTCGGATCGAATATCACATCCACGGCATTCACAGTGGTACCTCAACAAGCGGCTTGCCCTTCCAGAAGTTGTAGTTGTTTATGGACGCCACCACCTGTTCGACCTCTTCATCCGTGTAATACCGAGATCGGCCACACATGATCGTCGGCATCGGGATTCGCCCCGACTTCTCCCAGTCTACGAGTCCCCACTTAGGCAGCCCGATGGCTACCGCGAGTGTGACTTTATTCCATTTGTGTTCCATATCACCTCCGTGAACGAAGTAAATCTATGTTTAATATATTGTCTGTTGAAGGGAATTTCTTTACTGCCGACATGTATTTGTCGGATAAATTAGAGTTAAGTCTACTACATTAGGATGTGTACAAGTTGCCCATGTCAACAACAGGAGACAGTTATGAACGACAATCGTAGCATCCAGTGGTCAGTGTGGAACATCAAGGAGAGGTCTATCCTCAAGCGGCGGCCGGGCGGTACTACACTCTGGGAGGAGGTGATGTGGTGCAGCGACATGGACGAAGCTCAGTTCACGATCGGCGTCTACCAGAGTGTCGAAGACCTGGACATCAGGCTGGGCAGAACCAACCCCGCCTTCTCGTACTCGCACACCGACTGACGGCATGACACACGCAGTCCGTCGCCGTAGGCGGAACGGAGCACGGCAGCCTCTACATGACCTGTGTCCGGCACCAGCGGGAGGTGGACCCTTTCAACGCTGCGAAGTACGTCCGGGACAGGCCAACCCTTGCGGAAGGTCGAAATGCTCTGACAAGACGGCCTGACCCCGGTGAACGAGTGACACCCCGGCCAGGCCAGCCGTAACAACTGAGTTGTTACAACGACTGTTTGATATTCTGCGGCCGGTCCGGTAACGATCACCGTAAGTCCGGCCGCCACTTCTCGCCGCACCCGCACCCCTTATCGGGGGCTGCCTGGTTCAAGTCCCGCGGGCGGGGAACACCACGGGGAAGCACTCCAGGTTGCAGGCCGGAACCGGAACGTCCGATCATATCGGCCGGCTCCTCCTCCGGCCCCGCCGATGGTGTCACCCGTGTTGGTGAGGTCCGACCCATTCTTAGTGGGCGGTCGGTGGTAGGGCCTGCGAGCCGGCACTCGACCCGCCGGCTACTGGGTCTGTCGGGACGAATCGTCACCCCCCTTCCTCGCCTCGACCGGCCTCCACTGCTGGACGCCCGTAGCAGAATTAAAGTGTTTACGCGAAACACCAAAAAAACCTGGGGTCGGACCTCACCCCCCTCCCGACGGATACACCAGGGGGCATGTTCGTGTGTGTGTCGTAGCAGTGAACTCCCCCGCCATAGGCGTCGGCTTGCAGCACGCAGGACTCGGCGACGAGTCGGCTCTAAAAACGAGCCGGGGGGGGGTGTCGCGTGGGATTGGCGGGGGTGCGTGTCGCGGGCGGCCGTCATGCCGCTTCCTTGCCGGTCCGCTGCTTGTATCGCTCGAACAGCCAACCGAGGAAGAACCGCTCGAAGTCCTGGTCGTCCGTGATCTGCTTGTAGAACTTGAAGTTGCTGTCGATCATCTCCTGAATCCGGTCGTTGGCGACGTGGTCGAACGTCAGCCGGGCGTTCTCCGGCACATTCACCTTCACGCTCGCCTCCAGGGCGGGGTCGCCGGCCAGCTTCTCTTCGAGTTGCCGGATGAACACCTTGTCGTCGTCCGCGAAGTCGGTGCCGAAGCGGTCGTTGAGGGCCTTCAGGATGGCCGACAAGGCTTCCACCTCCTCCGGCGGCGGCTGGAAAATGTTCCCGCCGGTGATCGGCTCCAGTTCGCTCGTGCCCCGCTCCAACCTGATCTTGCCCGACGACGTGTGCTGCACCCGGTACGAGTCCACGTCGATGTCCTGCTGAATTTCCACGGGCAGTTGCTCGCCCGGCTTCGCCTTCATCTTCCGCAGCAGCAGCCGCCCGTAGACGTACAGCTTCTCCAGTTCGGGGTCGGTGAACGCCACGATCTGGGACAGGAACGCATACAGCCGCACATAGTCGCCCAACTGGCTGCGGAACTGCTGCTGGTCTTCGCGGCTCGCCCCCTCGAACCGATCCTTGGCCGGCTGGAGCAGGTAGTTCAGCTTGTCCTGCGTGGCCTTCGGGTCGAACCAGACCTTGGCGAAGGCGTCGATCTCCGAGGCCGTGTACAGGTAGTACTGGGCCAGCCGGGTGTGCAGGTCGTACAGCAGGTTCGGGTCGGTGCCCTGGGCGAGCAGCGTGCGTTCGTAGTACGGCTGGAACGCCTTGTGGATTTCCTCGTCGTCGTTGGCGAAGTCCAGGACGACCGTCTCGTTCTTGTTCGGGCAGGTGCGGTTGAGCCGCGACAGGGTTTGCACGGCGTTCACCCCGCCGAGCTTCTTGTCCACATACATCGTGTGGAGGAGGGGCTGGTCGAACCCGGTCTGGAACTTGTTGGCCACGATCAGGAATCGGTACTCGTCCCGCTTGAAGGCGTCGGCGGTCTGCGTCTCCCCGATCTTCTCCTCCGGGGTGCTGTTCATGCCGGACTCGGTGTACTCCACACCCTTGTACTTGACCGCCCCGGAGAACGCCACCAGCACCTTGAACGGCCACCCCTTGGCCTTCAGGTAGGCGTCGAACAGCCGCTTGTAGAGGACGGCCTGCGGGCGGGATCGGCACACCACCATCGCCTTGGCCTTGCCGCCGATGCGGGGCATCGACTGACTAGTGAAGTGTTCCGCCATGATCGCCACCTTCTTGCGGACGGTGGCCTCGTGGTGGTCCACGAACGACCGCAGCAGGGCATACGCCTTCTTCCGCTCGTACCGCGGGTCGTCGGTGATCCTCTTGAGCAGCGACCAGTACGCCTTGTACGTCGTGTAGTTCGCCAGCACGTCGAGGATGAACTGCTCCTCGATGGCCTGCCGCATCGTGTACAGGCTGAACGCCTCGTACTTGCCGTCGGCCCGCTTGACGCCGAACAGTTCCAGCGTCTTCGACTTCGGCGTGGCGGTGAAGGCGAAGATGCTGACGTTCGGCAGCCGCCCCCGCAGCCGGGCCTCCTCGTTGATCCGGTCCTCCAGGTTGTCGCCGTCCTCCTCCTCGTCGTTCTCCTCGCCCTCCAGCGACTTCACCGACAGCACCGACTTCCACCCCTTGGACGTTTCCCCTGACTGCGACGAGTGGGCCTCGTCGATGACGACCGCGAACCGCTTGCCCGGCATCTCGCCCATGTCCTTGGCGATCACCGGGAACTTTTGCAGGGTGGTGACGATGATCGTCTTGCCGTCTTCGAGGGCCTGCTTCAACTGGCGGCTCGTCTTGTCGATGTTCTCCACGAGGCCGAGGGTCTGCTCGAACGCCAGTACGTTCCGCTGGAGTTGGCGGTCGAGGATGCGGCGGTCGGTGATGACGACGATGGTGTCGAAGACCCGCTTCTCGGAGGCGTCGTGCAGGGCGGATAGCTGGTGGGCGAGCCACGCGATGCTGTTGCTCTTGCCGGAGCCGGCGGAGTGCTGGATGAGATAGTGCTGGCCGGTACCCTTCGTCCGGCAGTCCGCCACCAGCCGGCGGACGCAATCGAGTTGGTGGTAGCGGGGGAACAGTAGCGACACCTTGCCCGTCTTCTTCCCCTTGTCGTCCTCCTCCTCCACCGCCTGGACGAAGTTCTGGATCAGGTCGAGCACGCTGTCCCGGCTCCACGTCTGTTCCCACAGGTAGGCGGTGGCGAAGCCGCGGGCCGAGGGCGGGTTCCCGGCCCCGCCGTTGCGGCCCACGTTGTACGGCAGGAAGCGGGTCTTCTCCTTCTGAAGATGCGTCGTCATGTACACGAGGTCGGGATCGACCGCGAAGTGTGCCAGGCAGCGGCCGAAGGCGAACAGCGTCTCGCGGGGGTCGCGGTCGTTGCGGTACTGCGTGACGGCGTGCTCGACCGTCTGCCCGGTCAGCGGGTTCTTAAGTTCCGCCGTGAAGATCGGGAGGCCGTTCAGGAACAGCACCACGTCGAGGCTCTGCTCGGTCTTCTCGCTGAACTTCAGTTGCCGGATGATCGTGAACTGGTTGGCCGCGTAGAGCGTCTGCGTGTTTTGGTTCATCCCTGAGGACGGCTTGAAGTAGGCCAACTGGAACTTGCAGCCGGAGTCCTTGATCCCCTTGCGGAGCACGTCGAGGGTGCCGCGTTTGCCGATCTCGGCGGCGAGGCGGTTCAAGAACTTCGGCTTCAGGTCGGCCCCGTGCTGGGCCTTCAGCTTCGCCCACTCCTGCGGCTGGGTCGCGTAGACGAACTCCAGCACCACGTCGGGGTCGAGGCAGAGCGAGCGGTGGTAGTGCTCCGGCTTCCGCTTCCGGTAGCCGCCCGGCGTGTACACCCCCTCGACCGCCGGGGCCGCCTTCCGCCCCTTCGGCGTGGGCAGGCCGTCGAGCAACACCTGCTCGACGGTCGCCTCGAAGTTCTTCTCGGAAATGTCCACCGGCACCCCCCACGCTCGGCGTTTCACCGCTACACGCCGCCGGAATCAAGCTGGCGTCAAATAACAACCGGACGGCTGCGAGACCATAAGTCCCTCCAAATGCAGCGTTTGCGGCTGCCGACGGCCCTGGGGTTCGACCTTCCGGCCCTTCGCATCAAATGGCCGTCAAATAAGCCCGGCCGCCCGTTCAGGCCCAGAACGGCAGGTAGCTGGCGTACTTCTTCCCCTGTTCCGGGTCGGAGGGCTTGACGAGTTTTGCGGCCAAGGCATCGCCGATGATCCGGGACGCCTTCGCGGCGTTGTGTTCCTCGATGCCGAACCGCTTCCGGATGGAGGCGTTCGTCATCCGGGTTCCCGACACGAAGCAGAGGCAGGCATGCTGGTAGCAGGCCCGCACCCGTTCCTTCGAGTCCATGTCGTTCACCTTGCGGGGGGCGAAAAGCGTGGCACGGGTGGCACCCGGCTGCGTCGTGGTGATCGCTACGAAGTCCGGGGCCGGAAGCTGAAAGAACTCGACCGCCTCGACCACCTTGTCGATGCCCGAGCCGGCCTCCTCGCAGAACTTCATCCGCCGCATCATCGCGGCCAAACCCTCGTTGCGGGACTTCGGCGGCGTGTCGATGAACCGTAACGTGTCCACCAGCGGCTCGCCGGGGTTGGTGATCTCCATCCGCCCGGCGAAAATTTCCACCATCGGCCCCGCACCGCCCACCGAGAAGTCCTGATGGATCAGGCAGTTCGCTACCAACTCCCGGACCGCCTTCTCCGGGTAGACCCGGACCTGGGTTCGGAACGCCTGCCCGATCGGTTCGTTCTGCGGCAGCTGCGAGTGGACGAACGCCACCGCCGCCTCGAACGCCACGGCGTACCCCGTTTGCGACGGGGCGTCCCGCCACTCCCGCTCCGTCTCCGTCCGGCCTTGGCCCCGGTACTTGATGATCCGCAGGGCCTTCCGTCTGAGCCGGTCGAACTTCGAGAGGTTCGCCGCGAATAGGACCGCCCCCAGGTTCGTGATGTCGTACCGGCCGCCCGGCTTCGGGACGACCAGCCCCTCGTCCGCCAGCTTGCCCAGGACGCCCTGCTGGTCGGTCGGCAGGGGGATTTGCAACAGCTTGAGGCAGCGGTCGTAGTCGAGCAGGGCCAGCACGTCGGCCCCGGCCACGTCGGCCTGGGCAACTCCCGTCTCGAACGGCTTGCGGGCGAACGTCGCCCATAGCTCCCGCTCCTTCTCCGGGTACTCCTTCAGCTTTTTCGTCAGGCTGCCGACGCGGATGTACTCCTCGCTGCTGTAACGCACCGGCGTCTGGGTCGCCCGCGGCACTTCGAAGAGTACCACCGGCACGCCTTGGTGCGTCCACTCGTGCATCCGGAAGTTCCCCGTCGGGTGTTGAGACCGGGCCAGCCAGTTTTCGAGTTCCTCGCCGCCCTTCTTCGCCTGCCGGGGGCGGAACGTCGTCCCCAGGACGTTTCTCGTCTCGTCCTGAACGCCCCATACGAGGTAGCCGGAGTCCCGCCCGTGGAGTGCCGCCGAGTTCGCCAGGGCGGACAGCCGCTCGGCGATCATGATCGGGTCAGAGTTGTTGTGCTTCCACTCGACCCACTCCGTCTCGTGCGGCAGGGCGAGCAGTTCGGCGAGCAGAGCCGAGAGTTGGGCAGGAGTCATGATAAAACCTCCCCATCACCCATGACCGTGGGCTTGCCGAAGCCGCTCGGCACGAGTCCCTTGTCCCGCATCCACCCCAACGCCCGCCGCCAGCGGTCCTCCTCGAACCGCTTCTTGCGGTCGTGCCAGTTGGTCAGCACCTCGGCCACGATGCGGTCGTCGTCGCACGCTTCGTCCCGGAGGAGGAAGTCGTTCCAGACGGCGTACAGCGTGGCGACGATCTCGGCCCGGTCGGTGTCCAGTGGGTGGAACAGGGCGATCAGCTTGGCGAGTTGCTCCGCGTGCTCCCCGAAGTACCGCTCGAAATACTGCCGGTGGCCCCCGGCCTTGTCGAGCCGGCGGTAGGCGTAGCGGTCGCCCACCTTCTCGGCCTTGAACCAGCGGCTCTTCTCCAACTGGCTGTCCACCGACCGGACGAGGCGATTGTCGTAGGGGCCAGCCGCCATCCGCTTGTAGTTCTCCTCGAAGTCCTCGACCCGCAGGTGGTGCTGGGCGACGAACAGGCACTTCTGGAACTTGACGTGCCCGAAGGTCGGCTCGTCGCAGAGCCGGTCGATGATCTCTGCGGCGAACACCGAGCGGCGAAAGTACGGGTTGGCCGGCTTGGCGGCGGGCTTCTCCGGGCTGATCGCCGGATCGACCACCGTGACCGTCTCGCTCGACACGTCGATCTTGCCGGTCACGGCAGCAGAAATCAGGGCCGTGCGGTACTCCCGTAGTTTGTCGATGGCGTCCTGGACCTTGGTGATGAGCGAGTCTATCGCCGCCGTCTCTCGCTCAAGAAACGCCAAAATGTCTTGCTGTGCATGTAGAGCAGGGAGTGCAAATGGGAAATCGCCCAGCTTTGTACTGTTCGTCGAAGCGAGGTTCGTAGACTTCTGCGAAGTCGTAGTGAAATAGTATTTGCCGTGTGCCGATGTCATCAACGAGGTCAAGAAACGAGGCTCCAGTACCACATGTCTCGGCCTCACGGCAAAAATGTGGTTCTGGTGCAAGCACCCGCTAATCTGGCCTTCCCATATATATCCACGCCCGAGTTTGTCGAAATCACCGCCTTCGGTCATCAAAACATCGCCGGGGCGAAGCTCATGGCGGCTCACGCCATCCAACGGAACTTCAACGTCGGTGATCCTTTCCAAGTCCAAGTACCCGTCTTGCACGTTCGCCACCCGGAGATACGGACGTCTTACGGTTGCTTTATTAGCGTACTCTTTGCCAAGAGTTAATCCCGTTTGAATGGTCGATACATGCTTGAGCTTCGTCACCCGCCACTTGGCCGGAAGGTTGGCGACCCAAGGCGTGCCCGAATCCTTCATCGGCACCGCGGGGTCAAGTCCCTTGGTAACGGCGTGGCTGATGAGGGCCGTGCGTTTCTCCTGAAGCAACTCGATGAGCCGCTTTTTCTTGGCCATCAAGGCGTCGATCTTGGCCGTCTCGCGGTCGAGGAACGCGACGATACTACGTTGCTCATCGAGTGGAGGGATGGCTACGGCCAGGCTCTTCCATAGTTCCGTTCGCAGGCATTTTGTACCGTGTGCCGACTCTTCACGAATAGCAAAGAACGCCTGTCGAATGACATTAAGTTGATAAGCGAGGTACACCGAGAAGAAACAGGCTCCTGGGCGAAGGGCCTTCATATCCTGATTGATCGTGACTGGAACCACATTGACCGCGACAGGAAAGTCACGAGCCAGTATCATCCCTCTTACCACGATTAAAACTGCCAAAGGCTGAATCAACGGAATCGTCGTTTGGCGAAGTGCCTCGGTCGTGATGTAGTCCTCACTGCCGTCAATCAGTAGACGCTTCATGTCCTTTGGCGAAACCCAAGGCACATCACCGTTCCAAAATAAAGCGTTGTCTTTCGTAGGCGTGGAGCCTCCGCTAATCGTGACGCACCGACCCAGCGGTTTCGTCTGCCAATGTGCAGGAATGCGTCCTAACCATGTTGCCCCAGAGTCTACCTCACGTAAATATCGACGCCATTGCCTTGTATTCTCCTTGGTGCTGTTGGAATTGCTCATCCAGTGATCTCGCTGAGCATCGCCAGGATGTCTTTCTCGATGCCCTTGATGTCGGCCTCGATGAGTTCGAGGTCGCGGGGCGGCTGGTACTTGTAGAAGTATCGGTTGAAGTTGATTTCGTACCCGACCTTGCCGACCTGCCCGTCCTTGTGGTCCTTCACCTCGGCGTTGACCCAGGCGTCGGGGACGTGCGGCTTCACCTCCCGCTCGAAGTACACCGTCACGTCTTCGAGAAGCGGCACATTCTCTGTGTCCCGCAGTTCCGGGTCGGCCTCAGGGTGCCCATCCTCGTTGGTGCAAATATCGGCGTTTTCGTCCCGTTGCGACAGTGCCGCGAGGATCGCCTTCTTCACCGCCGCCGGCACCTTCTGGCCGACACCGGCCAGGGACTTGTCCAGCACGGCCACGAAGGCGGATCGGTTCTTCCAGACGGTGTTGGGGTCGAGGGCCTTCACCGACTTGAGCATCGCCTTGCGGAGCTTGATGCCCGCTTCGATCTCGTCCTCCCCGGCCTTGCCCTTCTTCTTGCTCGTGGACAGGTTGATGACCGCCTTCTCGTGGACGATGCGGTCGATCCGCTCCGGGCTGGTCTGGAAGTTGAGCCGCAGTGGCCTTTCGATGGTGATCTTGCGGTAGGCGAAGTCGGTCGTCTTGAAGATGCGGACCTGCGGGGCTTCGCGGAAGACCTCGAACAGCCGGGTGACTTCTCCGATCTGCTCCGGGGCGATTTCCCGCCGCTTGTCGCCCATACTCTTTCGCATCGGCGTCCAGGTTGTAGTACCATCGATCAACTGCACCTTGCCTTTGCGGGCCTTCGGCTTACGGTTGGTCAGCACCCAGATGTAGGTGGGGATGCCGGTGTTGTAGAAGAGTTGCTCCGGCAGGGCGACGACGGCTTCGAGCCAGTCGTTCTCCAGAATCCAGCGGCGAATCTCGCTCTCCCCGCTGCCGGCATCGCCGGTGAACAGGGGTGACCCGTTCATGACGATGGCGACCCGGCTGCCGCCCTCGGTCGGCTCCTTCATGCGGGCCAGCAGGTGTTGCAGGAAGAGGAGTTGGCCGTCGCTGATGCGGGGCAGTCCGGCCCCGAACCGCCCGACGTAGCCCCGCCGGGCCTCGGCCTCGACCGCCGTCTGATCCATCTTCCACTCCTTGCCGAACGGCGGGTTCGTCAGCAGGTAGTCGAAGGACTTGTCGGCGTGCTGGTCCTTGCCCAGCGTGCTGCCGAACACGATCGCCTCGGCGTCCCGCCCGTCCGCCGACTTCATGAACAGGTCGGACTTGCAGACGGCGAACGTCTCCGGGTTGACCTCCTGGCCGAACAGGTGAACGTCGGCGTTCGGGTTGATCTCCCGGATGCGATCCTTGGCGATGGTGAGCATCCCGCCGGACCCGCAGCAGCAGTCGTACACGGTGCGGACGATGTGCCTCTCGGCCAGGGCCTCCTTGTCGCGGGTGAGCAGCAGGTTGACCATCAGCCGGATGACTTCGCGGGGGGTGAAGTGCTCGCCGGGGTTCTCGTCCATCGCCTCGTTGAACTTGCGGATCAGTTCCTCGAAGACATACCCCATCTCCAGGTTCGACACCACGTCCGGGTGCAGGTCGATGGTCTTGAACCGCTCCGTGACCAGGAACAGGAGGCCGGACTCGTCGAGCTTGTTGATGGTGCCGTGGAAGTCGAACTTCTCGACCACCTCCCGCATGTTGTCGGAGAACGAGTTGATGTAGTTCTTCAGGTTGGCGGCGAGGTTCTTGGCGTCCCCGCACAGCGACTCGAAGGTGTAGGGGGACGTGTTGTAGAACGAGTACCCGGACGCCTTGCGAAGCTGCGGGGCCAGGTTGTCGAGCCGGTCCTTGAGCCGGGCGTGGGCGGCGAGGACGGCCGGCTTGGTCGGCTCCAGCACGCAGTCGAGGCGGCGGAGGACGGTGAAGGGGAGGATCACGTCCGGGTACTTCGACCGCCGGAACGCGTCCCGCAGCAGTTCCGCCACGGACCAGATGAACGTCACCTTGTCGCCGAAATTGTCCATCGAGAAATCAGCCCCCCGTTCCCCCGGCCCGCCCCGTTCTCAATGAACGACTTCCGCACCCGCCGTCCGCTGCCGTCGAAAATTTGACCGGAATACCGGCCCGCCCGTGGTGTCCGTCGTCGCGGGCGACCGTGGGCGGGAAGGGGCTGAAAACCCGCAGGGCCGGGATAGATACCGCATGAAGACGTTCCGCGAGTTCCTGAAGCAGAAGGCCGTGTCGGAGGGGCTGTGGCTGCCGGACTCGGCGGCGGTTCTCGGCTTGTCGCGGATCAACACTCTCCCCACCACGAACGCCGGCCGGAAGAAGCTCCACCCCCACCCGGTCAAAGCCCTCCCTCCCGTGAAGCCGCTCGCCCTCACGGTGCCCAAAGTCGTCCCGCCCAGGTCGATCCCTCAAATCCAGATTCCGTTCCGGACACGGTCGTCGTAGCGTCGGTACGGCCCGCCCAGATGGGAGTGACGCCACCGTCGGTAGCGATGACGAGTTGCGGCTGCCCAACAAGGGTGGGCGAACCCCCACCGGCTGATGCCCGACTTCTTCGTGTGACGAGACGGGACGACGACAGCCCCTTCTCTTTCCCACTATTTTCCCACTACGACGGAACAACGAGGAACAGAACAGAACATCGCGGAACAACTCAACCCGTTTGAAGCGTGCGAGTTAGTGTTGATTATCAAGTATAGGTGCGAATAACACTTGGGGAATAACACTTACGGGGCCAGGTGAGACGTGATTGAGGGCGGGCGGGATCAGGCGGGGGCGAGCTTTCGCACCGCTGTACGCCGCGACAACCCCGGTAAAACATGGGCCGAAGACGACACCACCCGGCGAACCTTGCGGCGGGCCGGGTGTCCTATAGAATGAGGTGGTAAAGCCTTGCCGGGGTAGCTCAGCGGTTAGAGCGGTCGCTTCATAAGCGATAGGTCGCCGGTTCAAGTCCGGCCCTCGGTACTCGCAAGATCGACCTAAACCCTGTGATAGCACGGAGTTTTTTACGTCCGAGTGTTCCGTCCGGTTACCCGGTGTTCCCGTTTAGTCGGGGAACAGTGGGTATTCGACTTCCCGCCGCTCGGTTCGTGGCTGTGAGGCGGGCTGGACGGACGAGTCTCCACACGACGGCCCCTCTTGCGACCAGATAGCCGCCGCCGTTCACACGGGTCATAGGACGACCCGCTGGGACACCGTGACCCGGCAGTCGCTGGCGGCCGGTGGGGCGGGTAGAAGGGTGGGAGTGTGCGGACGGGCGACATTGGGTTGCGTTGAGGGCGAACCTGAACTAGCTTTTCCGTGTCCCCATCGGGACTTACGGCGATCTGAACGGTCGCTTTCCACGCCGCCGTGCCGTTTGGCCCGGCACAACCTCATCCTCGTTGACGGCGTCCGCAGCCGTGACCCTAGCGTGATCAAACCTGTGTGATAAAAATATTCGCACCTGTTTGTAATAATGAGTCTGAGCGGTTGGACGCCCTGTTCCGGCGAACGTGCTGGACACGCCGATGGAACCGGAGTTCGACGACCGCGCCCGGCTGGCGGCGACCGTCTGCGGCACCCCCATCGCTCTCGTCAGCCTTGTCGATCAGTGCCGCCAGTGGTTCAAAGCACGGCTCGGGCTGGACGCCACCGAGACGCACCGGGACATCGCCTTCTGCACCCACGCCATCCTCGGCACCGACCTGTTCGTGGTGGCGGACGCGGCCGCCGACGAGCGGTTCGAGGACAACCCTCTGGTCACGGGGGCTTTGCCCAACGGTGACCGATTTGACCGGCACCCTTGGGCAGACGGGGGTTCTGCCTAAGTAGTCGGCTTGGCGGCGTCGGGCCAGAAGGCCGGCTCGATGCCGAGTTCGTACATCTCGTGGATTAAGACGACGAGGTTGTGGCACAGCACCTTCGCCAGCACTTCGTTCTTCTGGGCCGTGTCCGTCTTGCTTCGCACGCTGTCCCCGAACTTGGCCTTCATCATGGCGAAGGTCGATTCGACGTTGCTCCGCTTGTGATAGTGGCCGAGGAAGTCCTCCCGGCGAAAGCTGAAGTAGTGAAACATCTTCGCCCACAGCCCGCCGCCCTTACCCGAGTGGATCGACTTGAAGGCGATGAACGGGGTCGCCCCGTGCCGGTCGATGGCCGCGTAGTTGTTCAGGCTGCCGTACCCCTTGTCCGCCGACACCTCGTTCAGCTTGAAGTTCTTGGCCGTGGCGTCCACCAAGTCCGGGAGCAGCTTGGTGTCGCTGGCGTCCTTGTCCCGAATCTCCACGGCGGTCACGACGTTGGTCTTGACCCCGCACATGAGATACACCTTGACCCACCCGTGCTTCTGCCGCTCGACCCCGTACTTGTGGTCGAACCACTTCACGAACCGGCTGGTCATGAACCCCGACGAGTCGCAGGCGAAATCGACCTCCACCGTTTTGAGGGGTAGGCTGCTCTCGGTGATAAGCGACCGGAGGATGTCACCGACGGCCGGGTTGTCGAGGTAGTTGAAGATCGAGTTGTAGTGCGGGGCGCGGCTGAGGTGGCCCCGCTCCGTGGCTTCCCGCAAGTCGCTCATGAACCGCCGGCCGCTGACCGTGGAATACACCATGAACACGGCCGCGAAGACGGCGTCCTGGAGCGGGATGCGGGGCTGCCCCTTGGTCTTGGGGGTGTCGTCCACGATGCCCCGGCAGAGGTCGGACAGGAGCGATTGGAACTTGTCCTTCTCGTTCGTCTGGGCCGCGTTGTAGGCCGGCCAGTCCTGCTTGTAGGTGGGCTTCTTCACCGTCTCCACGACGGTCACGGTGCGGCTGGTCGTGACCGACCCGTCGGCGTGTTCCTACCGCTTCTGGCTGAACTCGACGGCGAAGATATGCTTGCACTTCATGCCTCGGTGGTCGAAGTCGGGGCATGAACAGGATGGCGTGCCGGGGCCGAGCTTGACCGCGTAGTGCCCGGTGCTGCTCTGCGACGGCACCAAGTAGCGGTCGCCCTCGCGGGTGATGCGGGACCGCTCCGCGATGTGCCGGCCGCGGGTTTCCCGGAAGTCAGCCGCCATGTCCCTGTCCCTCTGTTTTCTACCGTAGTATATACTGAGGCCGATTGACGGGTCAACACCAGAGGTATATACTTCGGTATATTCTTCACGGAGAGCGGTCATGGCCAAGCAGGCGACGGACGTGAGGCCCATCGGGGCCGTGGAGGTGACGGTGTTGAGCTGCTTGTGTCGGTGCGGGCACGAGTGGGTCACGAAGACCCCGGAGCGGCCCCGGGTGTGCCCGAAGTGCAAGTCGCCGAACTGGGATCAGCCGAAGCAATGGGAGCGGAAGGTTAAAGCCGAGAGCTGAACGGGAGCGAGTTGGTGTACCGGCTCATGAAGTCCCAATCGGGCGTCCCGTCCGCTCGTGTCGGAAGGTAGAGCTTTGTCGTGGCCATGCGCCTGGATGTCCACTTCCGCCCGAAGCTGTAACGGTATCGCTCGGCGCGGATGACCACGATGAGGAACATGACGATGGCCGGGGTCAACGCAAAGCGGGGGTAGAGGGCGGCCACGTCGCCGGAACACCAGTACGCGGTCGGCTGATAGAACCCGGCTCCGACGCCGCCGACCCCGTTCCAGTTCAGCGTGATAGTGCCAGCGGGGTGTCGGGGGGGGCTGTGTGACGCATCCGACCAGCCCGTTGTTCCGGTCCAAGGCGCCGATATACGGTGTCGTTCCGGCCGCCCGGGTGTGCTTCGGCAGGCCGTACCCCCTCTTGATCTCGAGCAGCTCGCCCAAGGCAAAGGGACGCCATGCCGCCGGGTTCAGCTCGGAAGTTGGACCGGGAATGGCAGGTGCATCCACGCCTGTTATGTTGTACGATAATTTCCCAACCCAAGCGGGTGCCTCGTGCGGCTCCGGCACTAGGCGGTGTTGACACTTGACCTCAATGCCGGCCATGCCGTTGCGGCAAATTCTTCGACCCCCGCGAGGCCCGGACGCCATGCGGTACGTGCTCACGG
>JAYVUZ010000013.1:0-26522 GCA_043787415.1 Fimbriiglobus sp.
CTCCGCCCCCGGCCGGCGGCAGCCGCCGCCCTGCCGGCCGCGGCTGCCGCCGGCGACTGACCCCCGAGTGCCGTTTTGAACCGTCTCGACGCATCCCTCGTGCCCGCCCCGGCCCTCCTGCGGGTCGGGTGCGGCTGCCTGGTGGCCGCCGGCGCCGGCTTCGCCGCCCTGGCCGTCGTCCTCCTCGTCTTCACCTGACCCCGGAGGCCCCCGCGCTCTGCCCCGCTGTTCCCCGCGGCCGCCGCCGGCGGTGCGGGCCGCCGGCGGGCGGGAGGACGCCCTGCACGCCTTCCTGCGGGCCGGCGTGCGGGAGGTGTACGCGCAGCTGGCCGGCCTCGACCTGCCCGCCGCCGCCCGGGCCGAGGCCCGCCGGCGGCTGGCCCGCTTCGACGACCCCGGCGAGCCGGGGTCGGCTTGACCTGACCTGCAGTGTCGGCGGCTCGCATCGAGCCGCCGCATCCCGTGTCCCTCGCGGCCCGCCGGCATCCCGGCGGGCCGCGGCCATTTGGAGCCTCGCAATGACCGCGACCACCATGCAGAGCCGGGCCAAGCACACCAGCCCGACGAGCCGGGGCCACACGCGGGCCGCGGGCCCCGTCGTCGGGCACGCCGACCCGGTCGGCCGGGGCGGCCACGCCGGGCCGCTCGTGTTCCCCGCCACGTACGCGACGCTCACGCCCCCGGCCCTGCCGGCGGCCGGGGCCGCCGTCGCCCGGCTGGCCGGCGTCGTCGGCCCCAAGGGCGAAGACCTGGCCGACGTCGTCGGGGTCCGGCCCGACGGCCTGCTCCTGGCCAACGGCCGGGTGCTGCCGGCCGCCAAGGTGCCGGGCCTCGTCCGGGGCCTGCTGGCCAAGAACGCCGGCAAGGACCGGCGGCGGAACGCCGAGGTCCTCATCCAGCTCATGGCAGGGGCCATCCGCGCCGCGGGCACCCCGGGCTAAAAACCCACCCCCCGGGGCTTGCTCCCGGCGGAAACGCAGTTACAGTAGCCACACACATTCGGCCGGGGGCGGACCCCCGGCCAACCAGGCCGCACGCCGCCCCGGCCGTCCGGGGCTCCCTTCGCGGCCCGTCCGTCGCCCCGCCCCGCACCCCGGGGCGAGCTGGCGACACCAACCCCCCATTCCGATGCCCGACATTCAGGCCCAGTTTGCGGCCGCCGGCCGCGCGTTCAAGTCCGTCCTCGTCGACCGCGACAAACTCATCGACGCCGTCCTCACCGCCGTGGTGGCCCGCGAGCACCTGCTCGTCGTCGGCCCGCCCGGCAGTGCCAAATCGTGGGCAATCGACCTGACGTGTCGGTGGCTCGGCGGGCAAACCTTTTCGGTGTTGTGCAACCCGTACCTGACGCCCGACGAGCTGTTCGGCCCGCTCAAGGTGTCCCGCCTCGTCAACGACGACGTCCGCGAGCGGAACACGACCAACCGGCTGCCGGAGGCGGATTTTGTGTTCGCTGACGAAGTTTTCCGAGGTTCGTCTTCGTCTTTGAATTGTCTGCTCAAGGCGATGAACGAGCGGCAGCTCGACTGCGGCGACGGGGTCATGCGGGCGATCCCGCTGCGGACCCTGTTCGGGGCGGCCAACGCCTGGCCGGACGCCGAAAGCGGGGTCCAGCTGTCCGCCCTGTTCGACCGCTTCGCCGTCCGCCGGTCTGTCGACTACGTCCGCGGGGCGGCCGCCTGGCGGAAGGTGGTGTTCGCCCCCACCCCCGACCGGCCGCCGCCCCTGCCGCCGTCCCCCGGCTTGAAGGGGCTGGACCAGGCCACGGCGGCCAGCCGCACGCTGGCCTGGGCGGCCGAGGCCGAGGACTGCTTCGAGCAGGTGTGGCGGGAACTCCGCCTGGCCGGCGTCCGGCCGGGCGACCGGCGGTGCGTCAAGACCCGGCTGGTGGTGCAGGCGTTCGCCTGGCTCCAGGGGGCCGACCGGGTGCGACCCGAGCACCTCAAGGTGGCCCGCCACACCCTCTGGGACGACCCGGCCGAGGGGCCCAAGCTGGCCCGCTCGGTGATCGACCCGCTGGTCGACCCGGCCGGCTTCAAGGCCGGCGAGCTGGAGCGGCAGGCCGACGAGCTGCTGGCCACCTACCAGCAGTTCGCCGGCAGCAAGGGCGACCGGGAGAAGAAGGCGCTGGCCGCCGCCGCCGCCCTGCGGGAGGTGCGGGAACAGGCCCTCCAGGCCGGCAGCCCGGCCGCCCTGGCGGTCGCCGCCCGGGCGGCCGAACACCTCAAGGAGATCCACCGGGGGGTGTTGGCGTGAGCGTCGCCATCCGCCACCGTTGTCAACCCCGGTCGGCCACCCCCGAGTCGCGGTCCGCGTGTCCGGTACCCGTTCCCCACCCTGGAGGTCGAGTGACGCCCCCTTCCGCCTACGAGTCGTTACACGGGCTCGGTCTTCAGCGACAGCCCGGCGTGTTTTATCGCGAGCTTGCGACCGCCGAGTGGGTCCGCCGCTGGGGCGGCACCGAGGCGACCACGGTCGCCGTCGACGGCTATCGCGGCCGCGTCCTGGTCATGCGCGACAGCGACGGCCTGTGGCGAAAACTCGACGTGGCGACGGCCGACACGTTCACGATCCGCCTACACCCGGATAGGGTCGCCGCCGCCACCCCGGCCGAGGCGTGGGCCCGGATGGCGCTGACCGAGGGCCTGGCCCGGGTGGCCCTGCTCGAGCGGCAACTGGCCGCCGCCGCCGGCGAGGTCGAGCAGCTGGACGACCGGGTGGCGGCCCTCACGGCCGGCGCCCCGGCCGCGGCGGAACCGGCGGCGGCCCGATGACCCGCCGCGACCGAGCCCTCATCGCAAGCGCCTTGCGAGCCCAGCGGCGGCGGATCGAGTCCGGCGGCTGGGTGTCCTGGGCCGAGACGGCCGACGGCCCGCTGCCGCGGCCCGGCGAGCCGGACGACCTGATCGACTGGGTGGCCACCCACGCCGCCGGCGACACCCGACCCGACCCCACGAGGCCCGACCAATGACGCCGACCGAGCGACTGCTGGCACTGGCCGACCTGCTGGAGGCCGACCCGGCGACCTGGCCGCGGCCGGCCGGGGACGACCGGCCGCCGGCGTTCGACCTGGCCGACTGGCGGCAGACGACCGACTGCGGCACCGCCTGCTGCGCGGCCGGGCTGGCCGGGCTGTACCCGCCGTTTCAGGCATTGGGATTCGCCCTAGCGGACGACCCGCGGCCGGTCGGCGGCATCCGCCACAGCTACCCGGCGTACCGCGCGGCGGACGGCGACCTGTCGCACAACTGGGCCGCGTTGTCGCTGTTCTTCGGTCTGGGCACCTACGGGCCGAGGGGCCCGGGCCGCCCGGCGGTGCGCCGGGCGTTCGCCTTCGACTCCTACCCGGCGGCGGACCACACCAACCCCCGGGCGGTAGCCGCCCGCCTCCGGCGGCTGGCCGCCGGCGACCCGGTCGACGACTGGGACAGCTGGAAAACGACACCCCAACCCGAGGAGTCCCGATGACGCAGCGCGAACGCCTCGAACGCCTGGCCGACCTGCTCGACACCGACCCGGCCACCTGGCCCACGGACGGCGACGCTCCGGTCGGCTTCCGCATGCAGACGGACTGGCTCTGCCGCACCCCCAGCTGCGGCACCGTCTGCTGCGTCGCCGGGCTGGCCGCCCTCGACCCGGTGCTCCGCGCCGACGGACTGAGCCTGGACGGCGAGCCGGACCGCCGTCACCGGTACGTGGTCGCCACGAACCCGGCTACCGGCCGGGCCGAGGTCGGCTACCGGGCCGCCGCCGCCTTCTTCGGCGTGACCCACCTGTTCGACCCGGACGAGTACCCGGAGAGCGACCGCACCGACCCGACGGCGGTCGCCGCCCGCATCCGCAAGTACGCCGCGGAGTTGCCCCGTGAGTGACCCCGCCGTGGCAGACATCGACCTCGACCTCCACGCCCGGCCGCTGACCAGCCCGGGCGGCGATCTGCCGCCGCCGGTCCCGCCGCCCCGCCCGCCGTCCCCGCACGCCCTCGACCTCGACCGCTGGAGCCGGGCGGCCGGCGGCCGGCTGGCCGAGGAGTACCCCGACAGCGTGTTCGCCCGCCTGGGCGGGGCGGCGGCCGCCGACTTCTTCGGGGCCGCCTTCGACCCGCTGCCGACGCTCGTCGAAGCCTGCACGGACCCGCACCGGCGGGCGTTCGTCGGCGACCTGCTCGACACCCCGGAGTACCGGGACCTGCACGAGACGAGTGCGGGCGACCCGATGCTGGCGGAGCTGGCCGCCGCCTCCCTGGCCCAGGGGTACGAGCGGCACCGGCAGGACACCCCGCCTACTCCGGAACCGCCGCCCCCGGGGGGTAAGAAAAAGGGCAAGGGGAAGGGCAAAGAGAAAGCCGACGCCCCGCCGGCACCCCCGGACCCGAAGGCCGCGGTCGCCTCCCGGCAGGCCGCGGCCAAGGCGGCGGCCACCGCCGGCAAGGACCTTCGGGACGCCAGGGACACCCTGGACGCCCTCGGCGGGGCCGGCCCGGGCGACCCGAGCCCGACCGGCACGCTCGACGCCCAGGCGGCGGCCGCGCTGTTCAAGCGGGTCCGCAACGACCCCGTCCTGGCCCGAATCTTCGCGCTGGCCGGGGCCTTCCGGCGCCTCCTGCGGGGCAAGCGGCGGCTCAAGAGCCCGAGCGGCCGCCAGGAGTGGGTGGGCGTGCGGCCCACGAGCGACATCGGGGAACTCCTGCCCGAAGAGCTCGCCCGCTTCGGCGTGCCGGCCCTGCGGGCCGAGCAGCTCCGCCGGCTGGTCGAGGGCGAGACCCTCGGCTGGCTGCCCGGCGGCACCGAGCCGAAGGGCAAAGGACCGGTCATGATTTGCTGCGATTCTTTTGGATCAATGACCGGCCGAAAGTCAGAAGAAGCCAAAGCCCTGGCCCTGGCTCTGGCCTGGCGGGCCAAGCAGGACCGGCGGTGGTGCGCCCTGGTGAGTTACACCGGCGACCCGCGGGAGGACGTCCTGCCGCTGCCGCCGGGCGCGCCGTGGGACCACGCCGCCGTCCTCGGCTGGGTCGAGCGGTTCCTGGGCGGCGGCTGCCGGTGCGACGTGCCGATCCGCGAGCTGCCCCGGCTGTACCGCGAGCTGGGGGCCCCGCCGGGGGTGACCGACGTGCTGCTCGTCACCGACGCCGAGCTGGCCTTCCCGGCCGACTGGCTGCCGCCGTTTCTCGCCTGGAAGAAGCAGGCCGCCGTCGACTGCACCGGCCTGCTCGTGGGCGGGGCCGCCCCCGGGCAGCTCGCCGTCCTGTGCGACCGGGTGATCCGGGCGACGGCCCTGACCCCCGACTCGGACGCCGCCGCGGCGGTGGCCGACCACTTCGCCTGACCGGAAACCTTGAGGTTGCCATGACCAAAACGACGCGACTCGACCTCCCAACCGCCGACCTGTTGTCCGGCGAGGCCGTCTGCTGGGACACGCCCGAGGGGCTGGTCCCGGTCGGCCGCATCCGGCAGGCGCTGGCCGACGCCGGCCTGCCCGAGACGGCCCTGCGGGCCATGCTCAAACGGAACGCCTTCATCCGGGCGCTGGCCGTCTTCAAGGCGTCGCGGCTCGTCCGCCAGGTGGCGGACACGGCCGACGCCCTGACCTTCCAGCTCACCCGCGAGGAGAAGGCCGGCGACACCCTGGAGTACACGTTCGACGACCGGCTGCGGCTGGACAAGCTGACCGGGGCGATCACCGCCGCCGACCCGGAGCTGGCCGCCCGCGCCCAGGAGATGGTCGTCCGGGCCGACGGCGGCCGCACGGGGGGGACATCACCCGCCTGGTGCGCCAGCTGTTCGAGACCCGCGGCGACGTGTTCCCGCTCCGCCGCCGGGGCGGGTTCTACTACGTGCCGGCGGCCGACGCCGGGTTCGTCTCGCAGACGCAGCGGTTCCTGGAGGCCGTCGGCGGGGGCATGAGCCGCATCCGGGTGGTCGGGGGCGACGCCGCCACCGACGCCACCACCCGCGGAGCCATCTGCGACGGGCTGTCCGGGCTGCTGGCCGACTACCGCCAGAAGGTGGCCACGTACACGGCCGAAACCCGGCCGGCCGCCCTCGACCGGGCCCGCGAGGAGCTCGACGCCCTGGAGTTCAAGGTGGAGTGCTACGGCACCCGCCTGGACGACCGCCGGGCCGAGGTCGAGGCGGCCCTGGCCGACACCCGCCGGGCCGTCCGCGCGCGGCTGTTCCTGGCCACCGACGCTCTGGGAACGGACGACGCGGACGACGCGGACGACGCGGACGAGGACGAAGACGACACGACGCCGGCCGCCCGGGGCCACGAACTCGCGGAGGCCGCGTGAATGATCCCGACGAGACCCGGGCCGGCGCCGCCCACGACTTGCAGCGGGCGCTCGACGCCTGCGTCGCCTTCCTCCGCGCCGTCCCGGCGGACCGGCACACGCTGGCCGACCAGGTGCTCGGCCGGGCCGCCGGGTTCGCCCTGGCCGCCGCGACCGACGCGGTCGAGGGCGCCGTCGGCCGCCTCGGCGGTCTGACCCTGCTGGCCGGCGGCCTCGACTACGACCGGCTGGCCGCCTGGCGGGCCCGCCTGGGCGGGGCGACGGCCGGCCCCCGGTACGCCCTGCTCGCAGGCCCGGACGGCCCGGCCCTGGCGGCCGTCGTTCGCCGGCCGGTGCTCGACCCGGAGGCCCCGGCGGCGGGCCCGGCCACCGGCCCGGCCGCGGCGGCGGCGTACACGGCCCGCGCCGCCAGCGTCCTCGGCGCCCTGGCCCACGCCCTGCCGGCGGCCGAGTTGGTCGCCGTCCTGGCCGCGATCCGACACCCGGACCCGACCAGCCGGGTGGCCGCCCTGGCCGGGGTGGTGTCACTCCTGGCCAGCGAGCTCACCGGACTGCCGCCGGCCGACTACCGCCTCGACGTCCTCCTGGGCGGCTGGCCGACCTGGCTGCTCGCCCAGCCGTTACCGCCGCGGAGACCCCGCTCGTGATCGCCGCACCCCCGTTCCCGCTCGTCGTCCCGGCCGCCCTCGCCCCGGTGACGTGGTGGACGAGCCCGAAGATGGTCGGCACCCGACTTGCCCGCGAACTCCCGCCCGGCCCGTGTCGACTGTTCGCCGCCACGCTGGCCGCCGGCGTCCTGCCGCTGTTCGAGCGGAAACACCCGGGCGACCTCCGGCCCCGCCGAGCCGTCGCCGCCGCCCGGGGCTATGCCCTCGGCCGGGTGACCGCCCGAGACCGAACCGACGCGGGGTCCGACGCGTTGGCCGCTACGTTGGCCGTCGCGTGGGACGCCGCATGGGACGCCACGTGGTCCGTCACGAAAACCGACGCGTGGTCCGCCGCGGGGTCCGCCGCAGAATGCGCTGCGTGGTCCATCGCGAGGCCCATTGCGGGGTCCGTTTCGACCGGCCCCACGCAATGGGCCTCGCGGTGGGCCAGGCGGGCCGTCGCGCGGGACGCCCAGGCCCGACTGCTGCGGCTCTACCTGACCCCCCGCGGCAGTACCCGCTGGCTGTCGCCGGACGTGCGGGCCCTGGCGACCGCCGTCGTCGCCGACCCGCTGACTCCCGACGGCTCTCTCCTGCCCGTGCTGGCCGACGCCTTAGCGGACGCCGGGGCGGCCGGCTGGCTGACTGCGGCTTTCCGTGACCCGGCCGCCGGTCCTTTGTGCTGCCCCGGCTGGTGGCTGCTGCGGACTTGTTGTCCGCTGCCGACGACCGACCCGGACGGCGTGCCGCTCACCTGACCGCAACCCACCGGAGCTGTCCCGTGTCCTTGCCCGTTCCTCCGCCTCCCGGCCTCGAAGTGTCCTGCGTGCAGATCCGGCCGGAGGGCGACCTGCTCGTCGCCCGCCTCGTCCCCGGGGCCGGGAAACCGGGGCCGGCGGTCACGCTGACCACCCTGGACCTGGACGTCGCCGCCGTCGCCCCCGAGCTGTTCGACGCCTGGAAGGACTTTGTCATCCAGGCCCAGGAGACGCTCGTCCAGTCCGCCCTGGCCGCGGCCGGTGTCCGCGCCGCCCGCGGTGTCACCCGCGAAACGTCCGTCGTTGACCCCGAGTCCAACTGAGGAGCCGCTCGATGCCGAACCCCGTGACTGCAGACATCACCCCGGACGGCCGGCGGCGGCTGGCCCGGCTGGCCGCCCTGCTCGACGCCGACGCCGCCACCTGGCCGACCTACCGGGGCGAGCGGCTGACGTTCGACCTGGACTGCTGGCTCGGGTCCGCCGCCGACGCCGAGGCCGAGGCCGAGGCGGCCGACGACGAACCGCCGCAGGACGACCGGCCGGCGCCGGCGTGCGGCACCACCTGCTGCGCCGTCGGGCTGGCCGGCCTCGACCCGGAGTTCCGCCGCGAGGGGTTTGCCGTCGACGACGGCATCCCGACCCTCCACGTCCTCGGCGGAGAACACCGCAACTGGACCGCCGTGTGCCGGTTCTTCGGCCTCGCCGAGTCCGGGTATCCAAGCGGCAAAAACGACCCGTTCGGCCCCCAGTGGTGGCCGTCCGACCCCGCCCTGCTCGAGTACCAGCTCGCGCACCGGCTCTTCTTCGACGAGTGCTACCCGCCGCCGGCCCGCCGCGACCCCCGGGCGGTGGCCGCCCGCATCCGCCGGGCGATCGCCGGCGACCCGCTCGACGACTGGGCCGCCCGTCCCACCCCGACCGGAGTCTCGCCGTGATCGTGCATTACGCCCCCCGCGTGCTGGTGATCGCCCGCCCGCAGGTCGACTGGCCGGCCCTGACGGCGGCGATCGGTGCTCCGTGGCGGACGGACGCCCGGACCGACGCCGAGGCCCTGTGCGAGGCGGCCGGCCGGGAGTGCTACGAGAGCTTCGTCGCCCCGCGGCCGGGGGGCAACGCCACGTACCTGCGCCACATTTTGGAGTCCGGGCACGGCAGCATACTCGAACACGCCGTCTGGTCGCTGCACCTGTCCGGGGTCAGCCGGGCGTGCGTGACCGAGCTGCTGCGGCACCGGGCCGGGCTGTCGCCGTCGATGCGGAGCCAGCGGTACTGCGACGAGGGCGTCGCGGCCCAGGTCGTCGCACCCCCGTTGCGGCTCGCCGAGATCCGGGGGGCCGACGCCCCCGCCGAACCCGGGCGGGCGGCGGACGGCCGCCCGCCGGGGGTGCCCGCGGGCGACGCCGCCGACCTCGCCCACGCGGCGGCGACCGGCCGCCGGTGGCTCGACGCGCAGGCCGCGGCGTTCGCCGCCTACCGGGACGAAGTCGCGGCCCTTACGCACAAACTGACCCGCGACGCCTACCACCGGGTTTGCATCAAGTACGCCGCGGCGGGTCTCGGTTGTTCGGATCGAGACGCGTGGGAGCGGGAGCGGGACCGGGCCGACAGAACGGCCGACCGGAAGGCCGCCCGCGGGGCCGCCCGGTCCCTCCTGCCCGAGGCGACCGCCACCCGGCTGGTGCTCAGCGGCAACGCCCGGGCCTGGCGGAACGTCATCGAGCAGCGGGCCGCCTCGGGGGCCGACGCCGAAATCCGCCGGCTGGCCGTGGCGGTCCACGCCGCCCTGCTGCCCGAAGCCCCGGCCCTGTTCGGGGACTACACGGCCGAGGGGCTGCCCGACGGCTCGACGGCCCTCGCCACCCCCTACCGGAAGGTCTGAAATGTCCGCTTCTGCCTCGCCCGCCGACCGCCCGGACGCCCCCGCACCGTGGTTCCCGGCGTCGCCCGTCCCGTCCGAGTTCGGCCCGACCCCGGAGCCGGAAACGGCGTTCGACCGGGTCATGAAAGTAACCGGCGTCCGCACCGGCACGCCGTCCTTGCGGACCGACATGGCCCTCCTCGACCAATGGACCGCCGAGATCAAAACGGCCCAGTTCCGGGCCGACTGGGCCGGAGTGCCGCCGCGTTCCGTCGCGCTTTGTCGATTCCGGCCCGACCCTGCCCGCCCGGCCGACCCGGACCCGGCCAACGTCTGGATCGACGTCGAAGACCCCACCCACCCGGTCCGCCCGGAGCGGGTGGCGGCGTGGCAACTCTGGGACCGCCGCGTCGAGCGGGCCGAGTTCTCCCTCCCCCGTCTCACCCCGGAGTCCGCCAATGCCCGGCGCGAAGACCGCCCCGCCTGACTTCGCCACCGAGGGGACGCCGCTCGACGCGGCCGGTACCGCGGTCTGGTCCCGGGACGGGGGCGAACGCGGTGTCACCCTCGGGTGGGCACCCCGGGAGTACCACGGCGAAGCCGGGTACTCCCTCCGCGTCGCCGTCCGCTGGCCGGACGGCTCCGTCACCTGGCCCTGTGAGGCCGGGCTGACACTCGACGCCCGGAACCGCTGGGTGATCCGCTAACCAAGGAGACCCTTTGAAGTACGCCACCGCGCTGAACAAGCTCCGCCGGCTGGCGGACGAAATCGCCGACCCCGCCGCGGCCGCCATGCCGGCCGCCCTGCGGGCGGTCGACGTCGCCGGCGGCAACCCGCTGCTGGCCCGGTTCCGGCCGGGGGCCGTCCTGCTCTGGGCGGACGCCGAGACCGGAAACGCCCGGATGGCCGCCGTCCCGGGCGAGGACGGCGACCCGCCCGGCGGCCTCGACAAGGCGACCGAAACGACCTCCGTCATGCGAGCCGTCGAGACGGCCGTCGCCACCTACCGTGAGTTCGCCCGCGGGCGGTTGCGGTTCGACGTGTGGATCGGCGTCAACTCGACCGTCACGGCCTTGACGGGGAAGGTCTACGGCCGCTGGACACGGGTGAAGCGGGACTTCGTGCCCCACCACCGCTTCGCCACCGAGGACCGGGTCGCAGTCGCCATGCTGCGGGCCGCCGTCGTCGACGGGGAGGCGGCCGTCGGGCCGCTGCTCGACTTCCTGTCCGACCGGGACGAGCAGTGGTTCGAGGCGCTCCGGGCGGCCTCGCTCGGCCCGGACGTGACCGGCCCGGAAGAACTGCTGGCCGAACTCGACGCCCGGCCGGCCAGCGGCGTCAGCACCCACGGCTACTGGCTCGACCGCGTCGTCGACCCGAAAAATGTCTGGGCGCGGGCCGACGTCGGCGGGACACCCGAGGCGGTCGACGAGTTCCCGGCCGCCACGCTCGACGACTGCGCGGCCCTGCTCGAGCGCCTCGTCGCCGACCGGGCGAGCCGCCGGGCGGACCTCGGCCGCGCCCGGGAGCGGGCCGCCGGGCTGGTCGCGGCCCTGGCCGCCGGCGGGCTGACCGACGTGTCGGTCGACCCGGACCCGCCGCCGCTCAGCCGGGAGGTCGTCGTGGCCGACCGGGGGACGTGCATCCTGACTGTGCCGGCGGACGGCCCGGTGCTCGTCTACGAGTTCGGCACGCACCCGCCGGTCCGCCGGGACGACGCCCAGGCCGTACTGCTGGTCCTGGAGCGGTATGCCCCGCGGCTGCCCGGCGAAGCATTCATGCCGCCGCCGGCGAACCCGCCGGCGGGCTGGACCTGTGAGTACCAGACCGCCGGCGGCGGCGGGGACTGGGCCGGCAACAACGCCGTCTTCCCCGACCGGGAGTCCGCCCGCCGGGAGGGCGGCGCCCGGTTCCGCCGCTGGACGGCCTGCGCCGGCTGGCGGGCCGTGCCGAGCGACTGCCAGCCCAACTACCCGGCGGCCGTCCTAATCCCGACCGCCGCCTGACCCGGAGTCCCCGTCCCCCGCAATCGCCACCCCCGAGGAGACGTGATGCCCTTGTATTGGCTCGACGTGGATGCCGAACCCGACGGCGGGTACGCCGTGGTCGTGCGGGCCGACGGCCCGGCGGCCGCGACCGTGCGTGCGCTCCGCGCCTGGCTCGAGTCCCCGGCCGGCGACCGGCCGACGGCGGTGACGGCCCGCCAGCTCCGGGACGCCGCCGCCCCGCCGGAGGTGTTGACCCCGTCGCGGCGGTGGGTCAAGTACCGCCCGGCGTGGGCCGACGGCGACGTCTCGGTGGCCGAGATCGACCGCGAAGACGGCGACGAAACCGTGACGGAAGGTGTCTGCCCCGGCGAACCGATTTAACTCGAGGAAGACGATGCTTGCCGACCCGAGCCGCGCCACCAGCGACGGTTAACCTAATTACTAGGCAAACGTTACATCGCAGATGTCGTTTGATTTGTAGCCCTAACCATGCAGACGGCCCTGCGACTCGAAACCCTCCAGCCGGTGCCGCTGCGGTCGCTCGAGGCCGTCCCGGCCGAGGCCGACGCCGGCGACGACTGCTATGCTCCCGCCGGCGGCGAGACCAGCCAGAAGCTTCGAGAGGGTTCCGATGTCGTCCGAGCCGTGTGCCCGCCGGCCGTCGTTTCGCGTGGGCCGGCGATTCGGATTGCTCCTCGCGGCGCTCGCCCTTGCCGGCGGCGTGTCCGGCGCGCTGTTCGTTGCCCTCAGCGGCGACGAGCGTCCGGCGGCGACGGACCCGCCGGCCGAACCCCCGGCGGCGACCGCCGGTCCGCCGCTCGCGTTCGTCGGCCGGCTCCCCGGCGTCGTCGAGCCCGTCCCGCCCGAGCCGGTCCCCGTCCCCGTGGTCGTGACCAACCCGACCGACGCGGAAGTTCTGTTCGGTCCGCCGACGTGCTCGTGCGCCTGCACCACGCCGGAGCGGCCGGCGGACCGGCTGGCGGCCGGCGAGTCCATGATGGTGCAGCTCGGGGTCCGGCTGGCCGGCCGCCGGGGGCCGGTGACGGTCGAGTGCCGGTGGGCCGACCAGCACGGGCGGCCGTGGGTGGCCCGCGGGGCCGTCACCGTCTACCCCCGGGCGGCCTTCGACCGGCCGGTGGTCCGGCCCGGCGGGGCGGCGGAGTTCGACCAGCACTGGGCGGCGGGGGCGGCGGCGCCGGCCCCGCCGGCATTCTCGGCGGCCGGGCTGGGGGTGACGGTCGAGTCGGCGGACGAGACGCCGGCCGAGCCGGCGGTGGCCCGCCGGCGGACCCGGGTGCGGCTGGCCGCCGGCGACCCCACCGCCGCCGACCCGGTGCTACGGGAGGCGGGGTCCGGGGTGGCCGTCCTCCTGGCCCGGACGCCCCCGGCCGGCGTCGCCATCCCTAACCGGGTAGACTTCGTGTTCGCCGCCGGCGACGACGCCGAACAGGTGCGGCGGGTGATGGTCCGCGACGGGCGGGGGCTGCCCCTGGCCGTCACGCACGCCGTCTCGGACGTCCCCGGGGTCGCGGTCGAACCCGGGGACGTGTTGACGGTGCGGGCCAAGCCCGGGCCGGCGGCGGCCGGCCGGGTGCGGGTCGAGGCCGGCCCGGCGGTCGTGTGGGTGACGGTGACGGTCGGGCGGTCGCTGTGACCGCCCGACCACTTTCTTCTCGGGGGAGGTCGACGTGAAGCGATTCGCCGCAGGGCTGGTGCTGGCGGTCGGGCTGGTGTGCCTGTCCGGTCCGGGCCGGGCCGACGACTGGTATTGGGACGAGAAGGTCGGGACGCCCGTCCTGCTCGATAAATTCGTCTGCGACTACACCAACTACACCCCGTGCGCTGCGAAGGGGTGTGTAGTGACCACCGGCATGGGCCTGACGATGACCAAGGCGGGGACGACGACGACGTGCGTCGTCGGGCGTCTGGGTGTGACCTTGCTGTTCGCGTTCGGCGTGTGTACCGACTGCATGCCGCCGGCGGTCCCGGTCGACCCGCTCCAACCGGCGTGCATGACCCCCACCGGCCAGTGCGTGGTCCCGATGAACAAGAGATGCGCGCAGGCCGTCGCGTACGGCGTCGCAGACTGTTCGAACACTGCGGAGTTACTCGGCCTACACTACCTCTTCACGCCGACGGCGAACGCCTGTCCGGAAGATTGACCACGGCCGACCTATTCTAACCAGACGGCCGGGCGGCTGACGCCGCCCGGCCCGTTCCCCCTTTTGGAGTTCGCGTGCTTCTTTTCGTGACTCTCGCCCTCGCCGCCTACCGGGACACCCTCGCGGCCTTCCCCACCCTCACCCTCACCCAGACCCGCCGGTTCCGGTCCGGCCAGACGATTGCCGAGGTGCTGGCCGCCGCCCCGCCCACCCCCGACCAGACCGCCACCCTGCGGTTCGTCCGCAGCGGCGGCCGCCAGCGGCTGACGACGGTCGCCGACCCGGCCAGCCGTAAGAAAAGCACTGAAGCCCAACCGACTTTTAACGCCAAGCTCGGCCTGAAAATGGGGCCGCTCCTCCAGTCGATAGACACCGGCCGGCTGGCCGACGGGTCCGGCCGTAACCTAACCCACAGCCCGGACGTCCACTACGCCAGCGTGTCCACCACGCCGGCCGAGCTCAACCCGTTGGTAGACATCATCACCGACGTCCTGCGGGGCGGCTCGTCGGGGTCCGTCCCGGCCGACCTGCCGGCGTGCGTGGCCGCCGCCCTGGCCGGCCGGGTGACCGCCACCGCCGACCGGTCGGCCGCCGGCCGGCCGGTGTACACCTTCACCGGGGACGGCGGCACCGCCAGCTTCGAGCTGGACCCGGCCGCCGGCCACCTGCCGGTCCGCGTCCGGTCGGCGGTGACCGGCGGCGACCCCGCCAACCGGGTCACCCGGGAGGTGGTGCTGGAGCCGCGGGCCTGCACCCGGGGCCGCTGGTTCCCCGCCCGGGCGGTCGTCTCTTTCATGATGACGGAGGGCAACGCGATGGGCTGGGAGTTCGTGGTGACCGAGCTGGACGCCGACACGCCGCCGCCGGACGCCGCCCTCAAGCTCGTCCTGCCGGCCGGCACCCGGGTGGTCGACGAGGACAGCACGACCGTCAAGATGTTGGTGCTGTCCGCCGACACCGCGGTCGGGCCGGACGACCTGGCCGACCTCCAGGCGCGGACGACCGCCGTCCCGGCCCGGCCGGCCCCCCGGGACCGGCGGGTGGTCGGTGGCGACGGCCCGACCCCGGCCGAGCGGCGCACCAGCCGGTGGTGGTGGTGGGGCGGCGGTCTGGCCGTCGTCGTCCTCACGGCGGCCGCCGTGGTCGTTTACCGGCGGCGGCGGCAGTGAGACGCGCCGCCTCGCTGGTCGAGCTGCTGGTCGCCGTGGGGGTGCTGGCCGTCCTGACCGCCCTGCTGCTCCCCGCGGTCCAGAAGGTCCGCGGGGCGGCGGTCCGCGCCGACTGCGGCAACCGACTCCGCCAGCTCGCCCTGGCCGCCCACGCCCACCACGACCGGGCCGGGGCGTTGCCGGCCGGCTGCACCCCGGCCGGCCCCATGCGGTGGGCGACCTGGCTCACCCGCCTGCTGCCCGACCTGGGCCGCGAAGCCGAGTGGGGGGAGGCGCGGGTGGACTACGCCCTGCTGCCGTCTCCGTTCGCGCCGCCCCACCGCAACCTGGCCCGGCCGGTGGACGCGTTCCGGTGCCCCAGCCAGTCCGTCCTGGTGCTGGAAACGCTCGCCGGCCGGCGGGCGGCGGTCACCACGTACCTGGGAGTGACGGGCGAGTTCCGGCCGGGCCGTCCCGGCCCCGCCGGTCCACTGCCCGGGGCGTTCGGGGTCGGCCGGGGTGTCCGGCTGGCCGAGGTGACCGACGGGCTGTCGGCCACCCTGCTGGCCGGCGAGCGACCGGCCGGGGCGGACCCCCACCTGGGGTGGTGGTACGCCGGGGTCGGCCAGGCCGGGGACGGGTCGGCCGACGCCCTGCTGGCCGTCCACGAGTCGGCCCGGTCGCCGCGGCTGGACGCCTGCCCGGCCGGCCAGTACCGCTTCGGCGACGGGGATCCGGCCGACCCGTGCGACCTGCTGCACTTCTGGAGCTCGCACGCCGGCGGGGCCCACTTCGCCCTCTGCGACGGGTCGGTGCGGTTCCTGTCCTACGCCGCCGACCCGGTCCTGGCCGCCCTGGCCACCCGGGCCGGCGGGGAGCCGGTGGAAGTGCCCTGACCCGACAATCTCCGCCCACCTCCGGCCGCCGACGGCGAGCCGGACTATCGCGCTACGCCCCAACACTAAGGAAGACGATGCTTGCCGACCCGATCCGCGCCGCCCTGGACGAGTTCTGTGCCAACATCGACGCGACCGGCGGGCTGACCCGCGGCGAGGAGGGCCTGCCCGTCCCCTGCGGCGACCCCGAATGGCTCGACATGGCCGACACT
The DNA here is from genome assembly GCA_043787415.1 of Fimbriiglobus sp. GTDB lineage: Bacteria > Planctomycetota > Planctomycetia > Gemmatales > Gemmataceae > JAXMAZ01. Next base: position 15,962 of record JAYVUZ010000013.1, read on the forward strand.
TACCTCAAGGCGTGCGCGGCCCTCGGCCGGACGCCGGTCTGGAACTTCGGGGCCGGCGACGACGCGGAGAACGAAGCGACGGCCCCGCGATGACCCCGCTCGCCGCCCCGCGGTCGCCCCCGTCCGGGGCACCGGGCCGGGCGGCCCACCGGAGACTCGAATGCCCTTTCGCCTCACCGCCGACATCCGCGCCCGCGTCGCCGCCCTGACCCCCGGACAGGCCCGGGCGGTCATCTGGGAGCTGGTGCTCGCGGTCTACGACAACACGTCCGGCAAGCCGGACCCGCAGACGAACGCGGCAGACCTGCTCGACGACCTGAACACCCTGCTCAGCACCAACGGCATTCACCCGATCACCCTGGAGGACGCGTGACGACCTGCCCCACCTGCGGCGGCGACGCCGCCCCGCTCGGCACCCTCGGCCGGCTCGCCCACTTCGCCTGCCGGGACTGCGGCGAACAGTCCAGCCGGCCGGCGGCGGCCGACGTCGAACCCGGCCACGCCCCCGACTCGGAGCCTTCGTGACCACCGTTCCGGCCTTCAAGTACCGCGGCAGCGTCCCCGCGGTCCGCGTCAAATACCGCGACCGGGACTGCGACGTTTTCCGCGACCGCTACCGGAACGGGCGCACCATTCTGGAGCTGTGGGACCAGCAGACCGGCAGTCTGGTCTGCTGCGTCACCGTCAACCTGCCGGACGAACCGTTGGCCGCCGACGAGGTGATCGTCACCCTCCGCCGGACTTACGACGACACGGACCAGCAGGCCATTTTGCCCGTACTCGTCGCCGCCGGCGTCGTCGCCGCCCCGGTCCGTTGGGTCGGCCCTGCGAATGCGGCGTACCCGGTCTGTCGCCTGCTTCTACCCCTTCCGGCGGCCGACACGCAGCACCGTCTGCCGCCGGCAAAACCCCCAGACTGGCCGGAGGTCTGGCCGGTCGCCTGCGTGTCGACCGCCGCGGTCGGCGACGCCGGGCTGGCGGCACTCGGGGCGGCCGCCGACCGAGACCGGCGGCACCTGGCCCACCGGGCGGGCGAGCCGTTTCGGGTCATCGCCTACCCGGAGGGGTTCTGGGTCCACGTGCCCGACGACATCGACCGATCGGTGTTCCCGCTCCGGGCGGGATTCGGCCCGACCTTCGCCGCCCTCCTCCGTCGGGCCGTCCAGGACGGCATCGCCTGGCTCCGCTTCGACGCCGACGGTCCGGCCCTGCCGCCGGACTTCCTCACCCCCGACCCCGGAGTTCCCCCGTGCCCCCCGTCCGCTGGATGACCACGACCGACGCCATCGCCCTCGCCGCCGCCGGGACCGTCGCCGGCCCGCTCGACCCGCTGACCGCGCTGCCCGGGTCGCGGGTGCTCCTCGGCGACGCCGGGCCGGTGCTGGGCCGGGTGGCCGAGGCCGCCGACGCCACCCCGGCGGCCGGCGTCCTGTACCGCCTCCGCATCGGCCCCAGGGGCGTCCGCCGGGTCGAGCTGGTGTGGCTCGGCGAGGTGCCGTTCGCCGCCGCCGACGCGGCCGAGGCCCTGTTCGCCGACCTGGTCGCCCGCGGCTACGCCGTCTACGGGTGGGTGGCCGCCCCGTTCGCCGCGGCGGCGTGTGCCGCCGGCGGCGCCGTCCTCCGCCGGGCCGGGGACCGGGTGCTCGTCGCCCTCCGTCCGGCCGCCCCGCAACCCAGCTTGAACGCCCCCGCCGCCGCGGTAAGCTGACACCGCCCCGTTCGCCCGCACGCCCGACTCCGCGGCCCGCCCCGGCTTCCCCCGGGCCCCTCGCCGTCCGCCGCCGCCCCTCGCCGGGGCGACTCCCCCTCGGCCTCGCCGCCCGCGTCCCCGCCCCCGACGGCGGCGGCGCGCCCACCCCCGACCGGAGCCGACATGGCCCGACTGCTCGTCCTCGTCGAGACGCCCGACAACGAACCGCTCACGCCCGCGGTGGTCGCCCTCCACCTCAACCTGGGGGCCGGCTGCGACCCCCACGCCCCGGGCTACACGCTCCGGACCCCGACGGCCGTCGAGGTCGGCGGGCTGGCCGACGGCGTGACGTTCGCCTTCAGCGGCGACCCGCCGCACGCCGCCAAGCGGTGCGTGTTCCTGTTCGACACGGCCGAGGCCGCCGGCACGGTGACGCTGACCTCGAGCGGGGCGTACGGCGTCGACTTCGCCCTCGACAAGCGCGCCCTCGGCGTCTTCGACCTGTTCCCGGCGACCGCGGGCAAACCGAACGCGGTCTGCTTCGACTCGCCGACCGCCGACGAATTGGCCGCCCGCGTCGTCCCCACCCCGGACGGCTGCCTCTGGGTGACGGTCAACGTCGAGACCGCCGAGGGACTCCTGACCGATACCGGGCCCGGGGCGATCCGCGGCGACGGCCGGGACAGTCAATTCCGCTTCGACCCGCCCACGCACCCGGAGGCCGCCTGATGTCCGCGTTCGTTTGGGAAGTCCACCTGCACTGGCACCCCAAGGCCACCGCGGCCGGCGTCCGCCCGCGGGACATCATGTTCGACCCCCGGTCGGCGTTCGACCCGGAGGCCGACCCGGCCTTTTACCTGCCCTTGCGGTGGCTGTTCGACGCCCCGCCGCTCGCGGCCGACGTGGCCGTGGCCGTACAGGCTGTGGCCTGGTTCGCGTACCAGAACGGCGGCGCCGTCGAGGCGGCACTGGCCGCCGCGGCCGACTGGCCGACGCTCGACCGCGAGGACGTGATCCTGTCCCGGGTCAGCGGCACCGTCCGCCTCGGCCCGGCGGACCGTCCGGCGGGCCGGGTCACGATCGACCGGGTCGCCGTCCACGCCGCCTTCCCGCCCCCGCCCCCGCCCCGCACCCGGGCCGTCAGCCGCCCACGACGGATCAACACCTTCTAACGAGGAATTCCCCGTGCAGACTGCGACGACTGAGAAGCCGACGCGTGAGCTGACCGCCCGCGAGGTGTACGACCGGCTGGTCGAGACCAGCCGGGCTGGCCGGTTCCCGGCCATCGACGAGACCACTGCCGTGTGTACGTACCGCGCACCCGACGGCCGCCGCTGCGCGGTCGGCCTGTTTCTGCCGGACGACGCGTACACGCCCGACCTCGAGGGCAGCTCGATCGAAGACATCCGGGCGAAACACCCGTCTGTTTACGCCTGCCTCCCCCGTGCCCTGTCCATATCGGACTGGCGAGCCTGCCAGACCGCCCACGACGAGTTAGCTCGCGACTGGAACCACAACGCATTCGTCCAGCAGCTAACTGCCGTGCCGGCGTTCGCCGGCTTCACCCCCGCCCCGGAGGTCCGCTAATGGGCTGGTTCTACGGACCCGAATGCAACCGCAAGCGGTACATCGAGTCGCTCAACCGCGACCACACCGGGGACCGCTGGCGGATCCTCAAGCAGTGCTTCAAGGGCAACCCGGGCAACGGCAGCCTGTGGTCGGTGTACGAGCGGACCGACGGCTCCGGCGACCGGCTCCTCGGCCACGACCTGCTGAAGTTCCGCCCCGGGGCGGCGGGCGGCTGGGGGCACAAGCCGATGGACGAGTCCTGCGGCCCGTACGAGACCAACTGCCCGCTGGCGTACCTGAGTCTGGTGCCCGACCCGGGCGGGTTCGCCACCGCCTTCCGGGCCCGGGTGCGGGAGCGGCACGAGCGGGCCCGCCGGCCGGTCCACCCGGGCGAGGTGTGGACCCGGCCCGGTTTCGTCCACGCCGTGGTCCGGATCGATGGCCTGCTTACGACCGGCGGCGGTCTGGTCGTCGAGGCGGTCGTCGGCAGCGGCTGCCACCTGGTCCGCCGGTCGAGTCTGGGCGAGCCGGTCCGCCGCGACCACCTGACGCCAACCGTGATCGCTCTCTTAGCCGCCCGAGCCGACCCGGCCGTGGTGGCCGACGCCCTGGAAGACGCCGGGTGCGAGGCCGAGGAGGTGCTGGCCCGGCTCCGTACCCGCCCGACGCCTGACCTCACCCGGCTGCTCGCCGCCCTGGAAAACTTCGCCGCCCTGTCGCCCGCCCCGCCTGCCCCGCCGGTGTCGCCCCGCAGGCGGAAACCCGAACTGGAGCCTGTCGCATGCAACCCGTAAAAATCGACACCCGCTGGTTCTCGCGCGAACAGTTCGCCGACGAGTCGGCGCTCGCCTGCTTCGACCGGGGCAACGGCGGCTGGCTGGGGCGGCGGGCGGACCGGACCGAACTTGCGAACGGGACGACGACCGAATTCGACTCCCGGGCGGCGGTCGTCGCGGCCCTCGCCGCCGTCGGCGAAGGGCCGGAGGCACCGGCCCGGCCCGCCACGCCGCCCGACCCGTGGGCCGCGCTCGTCCGCGACGCCGGGTGGAAGCAGGCCGCCCTCCGCTGGAACCAGGAGGCGGCGGTGGCCACCGCCGTCCGACTCGCGGCCCTCACCCAGGGCGTCGCCTGGACCCGGGCGGTCGTCGACGCCGCCCTGGCCGACGGCCCCCCGCCCGCCCCGTGGCCCCTTCCCGCCCAGGAGCCGGTCGTGCCCGCCGAGACCGACCTGCCGCCCGACGCAGCCGGGCGGCCGTTTCGCGTCCTGGTCGTCCCCGCCACTGACGTTTCCTGCACGACGCTGACGACGGCGACCGGGCTGGCCGACCTCCAGGGGCTCGTCGGCGGCGACATCGAGGCCCTCGACTGGCCGCCGGGCGGGTGCGCCTACCTGAACGAGAACGGCAAGGCCCTCGGCCTGCCGGCGAACGCGGAGGCCACGTGGTACGCCCACCGCCACAGGCTGATCGCCGAGTTCGACTTCATCGCCGGGCCTCTAGTCTTGGTCGGCCCGACCGACGCCGACGGGTTCGACACCGACGTGCCGGACGCGGTCGTCGCCCGCTGGCTCGGTTCGCCACCCGCCGCGCCCACCGAAACCACCACCGAGGGCTGACAATGGGTTACACACACTACTGGCGTTGCAAACCGAAGCTGCCGGCCCGCAAATGGGCGGCGGCGGTCGCCGACTGTCAAACGCTCCTGACCCGACTCCAGGCCGGCGGCCTGCCGCTGTTTCAGGACTACGACGAGCCGGGCACCACGCCGAGCCTCGACGCCGCCGAGATCCGGTTCAACGGCGTCGACGCGGACGGCCACGAGACGTTCCTCGTCGAGCGGGTCGCGCCGGCGACGTGGACCCGCGACGACGGCGTGATCGTCCCGCTCCGTCTCGATGGCGGCATGGCCGGAACTTTCTGTAAAACCGCCCGCAAGCCGTACGACCTGGCGGTGTGCGGCTGCCTGGTCGTGCTGGCTCACCACTTCGGTCCGGCCTTCACGGTCACCAGCGACGGGGACGACGACGAAGAGAACTGGCCCCGGGCCCGGGCGCTGTGTGACGAGCTGTTCGGCTACGGGACGGACTTCACCGCCGCGACCCCGCCCCCGCGGCTGACCGCCCGCGGCCTCCTGCCCGTGCGGCGAGCGGCCAGCCCGAAACCTGACTGCAGCCAGCAGGTTGTACTTGCCGACGGCACCGTCTTGGTGGTGTACCGGCGGGATTACCGACGGCGGGACGATCAGCCGGTGGCCACCGGCGGCTATGTCCTGCAGTACCGCCCGCGGCCGTTCGGCACCGACGGCCCGTACCAGCCGGGGTACGACCTCGTCCCGTACGGCCGGGTCCGGGTGGAGTCGACGGGGTACCCCCGCGGGCGGTGGTTCGCCGCCAGCGTCCGCGAGGCGGGCGCCGAGACCACCAAGCAGTTCCTCCGCGCGACCCTCTGGAAGACCCCCGGGGCGGACCTGTTCCTGCCGGGCGTCCTCCACACCCACCCGGAGCTGACCGGCCTGGGGGCCTGGGACGACTGGCTGTCCGAGCAGCCCAACAGCCCGGCGGTCGTCGCCGGCCGCCGGCTCGTGGCCGCCGTCCGCCCCAAGCCCCGCGTCCGCCGCCTCGCCGCGGTCTGACCCGCATCCCACCTCGTATCGGAGTTTTTCGTGTCCAACCCGTCTCGCGTCGTCGCCGACTTCCTGGCCGCCGTCGGCGACCCGACCCGCGTCGAGCTCGTCCGCCACCTGGCCGAGGGCGACACCACCGTCGGCGGCCTGGCGACCGCCGCCGGCGTCGACACCGTCAAAACCTCGCACCACCTGGGCGTCCTGCGGGCCGCCGGGATGGTCGACGTCCGGGTCGCCGGCCGCACCCGGGTGTACCGGCTCGTCGCCCGCACCCTCACCACCGACCGCCTGACCGTCCGCGGCCCGCACGGCATAGAAATCGGCATGCCCCGCCGGGCGGAGACCTCCCGTGGCAAGTGACGCCCGCGAGGCCGACGCGGCGACCGCCGAGCGGGACCACGTCCGGGGCGAACTGGCGGCCTTCGACTGGGCCGCGGCGGTCGCCCCCGGCGCCGAGGGGGTGGCCCCGTGACGCTACGCCAATGGGTCATCCTCCAGCAAGCCCTGGTCACGTTCGAAACCGCCGTCGCCGCCGGCCGCCCCTACGCCTGGGACGCCCACGCCGACGGCCCGGTGCCGACGGCCGACGAGTGTGCCGCCCTCGCCGAAGCGGTCGGCACTCTGGAGTACGTCCACGCCGAGGACGAGGACAATGATGGCAACTGACCCGACCGAGCCGGCCGCCGAAGTCGTCTGCTCCTGGTCGGCCCTGGCGACCCTGCTCGGCGTCGGGCCGATGACGGCGGCCCGGCTGTCCGAACTGCTGGGCGAGCCGCGGCACCGGGTGGACGCCGCCTTGGCCCGGCTGGTGCGGCAGGGCGAGGCGTCGCGGCACGCCCGCCGCGGCGACTCCGACGACGAGTTCCGGGCGATCAACCCGGACGGCGGAGCAGGCAAGAAAGACAAAACACGGCCGGCAGCCGCCGGCCCGGAGGAGTCATGATCAAGGGCGAAGACGACAGCTACCTGGGGGCGGACCGGCTGACCGAGCTCCGCGAATCGGAGCGGCCGTGCGACATCATTGTCGTTACGTCTAACGCCCCGCCGGTCCGGGTCAAAGGGGCGACGGTGTTGGCGTGCAGGCGGTGGCAAACATCAGACAGTACCGAAGAATTCGTACTGTTTTGGTCGCCCGGCGGCAGCCTGGTCGCCGTCGAGGACCTGGCCGGCGTGTTCCGCTGTGCGGAGCGGGTCGGCGTCTTCCCGTCGGACGCCCTGGACGCCCTGTTCCGGTTCTTCACCTACCCGACCGCGGCCGAGGACGTCTTCCGTCAGGCCGGCCTGGCTGTTCCCTACCTGGAGGTGTCGTGACTACGGCCCAGTTTCTCCGCAAGTGTCGCCGGATGACCGACGACGGGGCATGTGACGATAGCCAGTTGAAGGCGGTTTGCGCGTTCCTGGCCGAAAGCCTGTACCCGGACGACGACCGGACGCTCGTCGAGACCGTCCTGGACGAACTGCAAGACGCCGTCGAGACGGTGCGGGGCTGGCTGCCCGGGGCGGTCGGCCCGACCGAGATGGACGTGTGCGACGTCTGCGGCGCCGAGGTGCCGGACGCGGAGCTGGACGAGGCCGGCGTCTGCCGGACGTGTCAAAAGGAGAACGACGATGGCGACGACTGAGACGGCAACGCCGGTCGAGCTGCCCGGCGACTGGGACGCCTGCGAGCGGGGCAACACCTGGCTGGTCGAGGCGGACGCCGATTCGGCCGGCCACGTCGGCTGGTTCGACCTGCCCGACGGCCGGCGGCTGGAGGTGTGCGTGAATCCAGGGAACTCCCCCGGGTTCACAGTCCGGGTGCTGACGGCCGAGGCGAGTACCGACGCCCACCTGGCCGCCCACATCAACGACCGCCTGGTCGGGTGGTCCGTCCGCAAGTGCGACATCGCCGGGGTCGAGGTAGGGGACGACGGACGGGTGGCTGCAGTCGGCGAGTGCGAGATCTGCGGCCGGCCCGAGGGAGAAGAACACTGCTGTGAGTTCGAAGACGAGTGCAACGAATGCGGGCTACCCGAAGACAACTGCGAATGCGACCAACTGGAGGACGACGATGACGCCGCCAACTGAAGCAGCAGAGGCCGCCGCCCCGGCCATCGACCCGAACCAGCCCTGCTTCCTGCGGGTGCCGGCCGTCTGCATGCCGGTGATCGTCGCGGCCCTGGAGGCCGCCGGGATGACCGGGGTCGTCGTGTCGGTCCAGGAGTTCACCCGCGACTACCGCGACCCGGCGGCCAACGCCCGGCGGGGCGAGTAGGTCCGACGGCAAGTGTGTGAGTTGCGGCAACCTAATTACGAGGAGACCAGATGACGACGCCGACTGAATCGCCCGAGGCCCGCACCCCGGCCAGCACCCCGGCCAGCACCCCGGCCGGCACCCCGGCCGGCACCCCGGCCAGCACCCCGGCCAGCACCCCGGCCAGCACCCCGGCCAGCACCCCGGCCGTCGACCCGAACCAGCCCTGCTTCCTGCGGGTGCCGGCCGTCTGCGTGCCGGTCGTCATCCGCGCCCTGGAGAACGCCGGGATGGGCGAGGCCGCCCGGGCCGTCCGGAAGTTCACCACCGACTACCTCGACCCGGCGGCCAACGCCGAGCGGGTCAAGTGGGTCAGGTGGGCCAAGGACCGGACGGAGGTGGACGGCGAGATCGAGTTCGATGCGGACGCCACCATCTCGCATAGCCCGGACGGAGGCGGCAACTATGTGCTGGGGTGGGCGTGGGTTCCTAATACGGAGGACGACAATGGCAATGACTGAGTGGGCGACTCTCCTGCCGGTCGGGCCGTGCGAGGGCTGCGCCGGCAGCCCGGTCCCCGGTGCCCGGGTCGACGCCGACAACGGCGTCGACGCCCCGCCGCCCGGGTTCGTCCTGGTCGAACGGTGCGACACCTGCGCGCGGTTCGCCGACGACCGCCAGGCGGCCGCCGCCTGGGGCACGGACGCCCGGTGGCTGGTTAAAACGGACGACCACGCGGCGGCGGGCTGCCGGCCGCCGGCCGGCTGGGTGCCGGACCGGCCGGCGACTCGCGACTGGGTCGTGTGGCTGGAATCCGGCGTCCGCGTCACGCTGCCGGCCACCGTCGACCCGGACACGCCGGACGGGCTGGTCGAGCTCAAGGCGGCCGCCGTCTGGACGCTGTTGCGGACGAAAATCGACGCGTACGCAATCACCCGGGAGAGGGCCGACAATGTCGCTTGACGAGTTAAAAGCCGGACTGGACCGGGCGGCCGGCACCAAGACCAGTGCGGCCTTGGCCCTCCTGGCCGGCTACGTGGCCGCCGCAGTCGACGACAGCGAGGCGGACGGGCCCGACGCCGCCCGGGCTGTCGTCGCCCAGGCACTCGCGGACGTCTTGCGCCGCATGCACGAGACAGCCGACCGCATCCGCGACTGGGCCGACGGTCGTCCCGACCACACCTTCGACGGAAACCGCGATGCCCGCGCCGACTGACCCCGCCGCGACGACCTACGGCTGCTGGACGACCAGCGACGACCCGAGCGGCGACGAGCAGGCCGTGCTGGTGCTCGACCGGTCGCACGCCGTCGACCTGCTCGCGTTCAAGCAGATCTGTCCGTTCGACCGCCACCAGGACGCCGTCGAAGTGGTGTTCACGGCCCCCTTCGGTCGGGTGTGCTTCGGCGGCAACCTGTTCGCCGACGACGACGGGTGGGACTTCAACGAGTGGACGCCGCTCACCGCCGGCGACTACGACCCGTCTGCGACGCCTGTCGTCTTTGCCACGCCGGTGCTCCTGGTCCTCGACCGGCAGGGGGTCCGCTACCGCTATACGGACAACGCGTACGGCACGAGCGACACCCGGGTACTCGACTGGCCGACCGTCCTCGCGGCGGCCGCCGGCGGGACCCACGAACCGGAGACCGGCTGATGCCCGACGGCCGAGACACGACTGCGCTGCGTCGCCTGCTGCTGGCCGCCCGGGACCGGGCGGTCAACCTCGGGGAGCTCGACGCGGCGTCGGTCCTCCGCGACCTGGTCGACAAGTTTCGGCCGGCCCGGCCGCGGCCCCGGACGCCCGCCCGGGTCGGGGTCGAACTCGACCAGCTGGCCGCCGGGCCGGAGTACGCGGCCACGATCACCCTGACCCGGGAGCAGCTCCGGCTGACGGCCGAGGCGTACACGCTGTTCGTCGACCTCGGCCTCGGCCGGTACGAGGACCTGGCGGAGTTCGCCCTGACCCGGGTCGAGCGGGCCTACGACCCGGCGACCGGCGGCTGCCGGCCGTTCACCGCCGACGACCGGGACGCCCTGGCGGCGGCGGTCCGACCGTTCGAGCCCGCGCCCCACGGCAACCTGGGACTCGGCCGCGGGTCGCCGGCGGTCCACTCGGCCTACCAGCTGCTCAAGGCCGTACAGCGGGCGGTGTACGAGGCCGAGGACCAGGCCGCCGGCACCGGCAGCCTCGGCACGGTCCTGGCCGACGGCGTATCCGTCCGCTACGCGCCCGACCCGGTGGCCGCCATCACCGTCACCCGAGGCGGCCGCAGTTGGGCCGTCCAGACCGACCACACCAACCCGTTCGTTTCGACTTAAGAGCAAACATGACACTGTCCGCCCTGTGTGCCCGCCTGGCCGCCGCCGGCATCGCCCGCGTCGAGGTCACCTACTCCGGCTCGGGCGACGAGGGCAACATCGACGACGCCGTCGCCTGGCGGGCGGCCCC